>CAUZMW010000081.1:0-10262 GCA_963581225.1 Gammaproteobacteria bacterium | reverse complement strand
TCGAGAACTTACTGCGGCATGAGGACGGTGAAAATATCACGGCCGACGATATCCAAGCGCTGGCAGCCTGGGACCCCAAGGCGAAGCCGGAGACGGAAATCGCTTTCACGCCGGCGCGGGTGATTCTGCAGGACTTTACCGGTGTGCCTGCCATCGTGGATCTCGCCGCAATGCGCGACGCGATGGTTAAACTGGGTGGCAAAGCGTCTGCTATCAATCCGCTCTCCCCCGCCGAACTCGTTATCGACCACTCCATCCAGGTCGATCATTTCGGCACGCCGGAGTCGTTAGCTGCTAATAACGCGATAGAGTTCGAACGCAATAAGGAGCGCTACTCGTTTCTCCGTTGGGGACAGGATGCCTTTCAGAACTTTCGAGTCGTGCCGCCCAATACGGGCATCGTTCATCAGGTAAACCTGGAGTATCTCAGTCGCGTGGTATTCGACGTGGAAACCGCGGACGGCCGGCTAGCCTATCCCGATACGTTGGTCGGAACGGACTCGCACACGACGATGATCAACGGCCTCGGCATTCTGGGCTGGGGTGTCGGCGGGATTGAGGCCGAGGCGGCGATGCTGGGCCAACCCGTGACGATGCTTATTCCGCATGTCGTAGGATTCGAGCTCAAAGGGCGCCTCGCCGAGGGCTCGACGGCAACCGATCTCGTCCTCACGATCACGCAGATGCTCCGCGAACGAGGCGTTGTCGGTAAATTCGTCGAGTTCTTCGGCAGCGGCCTGGACGAGCTGCCCCTGGCGGATCGCGCGACACTCGGCAATATGTCCCCGGAGTTCGGCAGCACCTGTGCAGTCACGCCGATCGATGGCGAGACGCTGCGTTATTTAGAGCTCTCGGGCCGCTCCGCGGACCAGATTCGACTCGTCGAAGCCTACGCAAAAGAACAAGGCCTCTGGCGCGGCATGTCGGCGCCGAACTTCAGCGACACACTCGAACTCTATCTCGACGACGTGGAGCCGAGCCTGGCGGGACCCAAACGACCCCAGGACCGTATTCCGCTCCGTCGCGCTGCCGCGACCTTCGATACGCTCATGGAGGCCGTCGCCGAGAGCCGCGGCGATAGCGACGCCCCGAAAGAAACGGTGACAGGAGATTCGGAAAGCTACGTTCTTGAGGACGGCGCGGTTATGATCGCCGCGATCACCAGTTGCACTAACACCTCCAATCCGGCTGTCATGGTGGCAGCGGGCCTGTTGGCCAGGAACGCATCCGAGAAAGGCCTCAAGACGAAACCTTGGGTTAAGACGTCCCTCGCTCCGGGCTCGAAAGTCGTTACCGATTACCTCAAGCAGTCCGATCTGCTCGATGACCTGGAGGCCTTAGGCTTTAACGTCGTCGGCTATGGATGTACTACTTGTATCGGTAACTCCGGCCCGCTGCCGGCGGAAATCACCAAAATCATGCAGTCCACGGATCTTGTCGGCTGTTCCGTCGTCTCCGGCAACCGCAATTTCGAAGGGCGCATCCATCCGCTCATTAGAATGAACTTCCTGGCGTCGCCGCCCCTGGTCGTCGCTTACGCGCTGGCCGGCAATATGAACGTCGATCTCTATGACAACTCGCTCGGCGATGACCACGACGGTCAGCCGGTGTATCTTCGCGACATCTGGCCAACCAGCGCAGAAATCCAGAACTTGGTCAGCCGCAATGTCACGGCGGAGATGTTCCAGAGAAGCTATTCGGGTGTCTTCGAGGGGGATGAAAACTGGAACGGGCTGTCCGTCTCGGGTGGTGAGAACTATAGCTGGGACGAAACCTCAACCTATGTCAAGAACCCGCCCTACTTCGATGGCATGACGCTGCAACCCGACTCGGTTACCGACATCAAGGGTGCCCGTGTCCTGGCGCTTCTCGGCGACTCCATCACGACGGATCACATCTCACCGGCCGGTTCGATTGCTGCGGACGGGCCCGCGGCCGACTACCTTCGCTCACTGGGCGTCGAGCAGAAAGACTTCAACTCCTACGGCTCGCGGCGCGGCAACCATGAAGTCATGATGCGCGGGACATTCGCCAATATCCGGCTCCGCAATAATCTGGCGCCTGGAACAGAAGGTGGTTGGACAACGCATGTGCCCAGTGGCGAGCAGACCAGCATCTTTGACGCGACGCTCCGCTATAAAGACGAAGGGACGCCTCTACTGGTTATAGGCGGCAAGGAATACGGCTCCGGGTCATCAAGGGACTGGGCGGCCAAAGGAACGATGCTGTTAGGAGTACGCGCCGTGCTCGTCGAGAGTTTCGAGCGGATTCATCGCTCTAACCTCATCGGCATGGGCGTACTACCGCTTCAATTCCTGAACGGCGCCAACGCCGAGTCGCTCGGTCTGGACGGTCATGAAAGCTTCGACATCGAAGGAGTCGATGAAGGTCGAAGCGACACCGTCAGAATTACCGCGACCAAGAGCGACGGCGCACAGATTCAGTTTGACGCGCAGGTACGAATCGATACACCCAAGGAACAAGAGTACTTCGTCAACGGTGGCATCCTGCACTACGTGCTCCGTCAGCTGGCCCAAGCTGCCTAGCTAGCTCGCCGCTTGAGCAGCGTCAGCGAGCCAGCGCCCATATGGGCACTTCTGCCCATGACTCGGACAGCTCTTTATCGAGCGCCCGATAGTCCGGCTCAAATCGCTCGACGCAACGCCAGTATCGAGCGGAATGGTCTAGGTGTCGTAAGTGACACAGCTCGTGGACCAGGAGGTAGCGAGCCACGGCCGGCGCAAGAAACAGCAGACTCGCGTTCAGGCTTACGTTACCGAGTGGCGAGCAGCTCCCCCAGCGCGTTCGTTGCGTTCTGACCTCGATCTTGTTCGGCCTGACCCCTGCCGTCTTGGCCTCGCTCAGCAGCCATGGTTTCAGATAGACGCGGGCTTGTGCGAGCAGCCACTGTCGCAGCAGACCGTGGACCGCGCTTGGCGCGGTATCCGGCGTCGTAATCTGCAAATACTCTGAGAACGCGCGGAGTCGCGGCCTGGCCGTGGCGGCTTCTTCGTAACGTATCTCCCAGCGGCGGCCTACGGCGGCGAGCTCAACCGAGTCGGGCAGAAGCTGTCGGCCGGTGGGATAGCGCGACTGCAACTCATTCTGCGCGCGCTCGATCCAACGCCTGTTGCTGGCAAGAAAGTCCTGGACATCGCGCGGCCGCGTGCCGCGCGGAACGACGAGCTCGAGCGTATAAGGCGGGATCATCTGAAGAATTAGCGACTTAGCGCGACGGCTTTCGCGAATAACCACCGCTTGTTGATCGCTCTGCCACGGTTGCGGCCGATCGTCATCTAAGAGCCGAAGTTGTTCGGCCACGTTAGAGGACATTCAACTGGGCGGGCCGCCGGGCCAGTCCGTGAAGGGGAACGGGTGCTCCTCCGTATTGAATGTCAAGTACATCACGATGTCGTACGAATAAGTGGCCAGACTCTGACCGAATGCGCCCAACCGCACGTTGGTCTCACCTGAGAACAGTACCCAGAAGAATTGCAGCACGACGACGGAAAAAACGACGATCCTGGAGATACTCCAGAGCGCGAGGAAGAGAATCATGAACAGCAGCCGCAGCCAGGTCGAGCGAGATTTCAGATTCTCCTCGATGGTCGAATCGTTGCGATCTTGCTCGTCCGGCGGATCGCCGGTCACATGGTCGGTTGGCGGCATCGATTCGTTCACGGTTACGCCCTCTCAGCAGGTTACGATCGCAGGCTCAATAATACGCCTTTCGGGCCACTCGGTCCGCCCAGCTTACGCCACCTATCTCCCTGCTACGGATTGGCGTTTTGAAAAACGATCTCGCCATTCACCATCGTCAACACCGGCTGGATCTTACGTACGTCGTCGACCGGTATTTGCAGATAGTCGCGGTCCAATACGACCAGGTCCGCGAACTTCCCCGCTTCGAGCGTGCCAATGTCGTTCTCCATGAACATCAGGTAAGCGTTCGAGCGTGTGTGCGCGATCAGCGCTTCCTCGCGAGTGATGACTTCGTCCGGATCGTACTTGACGATATCGGGGAAGATTCTGCCGGCCGTGTACTCCCAGATCGTATGGAACGGATTGTAGGTCGCCACAATAGTACCGTCCGATCCCATGCCCCAAAGAATACCGCTGTCCTGAATCATGCGGATCGGGGGAGACGCATCGACGCCCTGCATCTTCGGTTTGACGGTGTGATTGGCGATCGTAATGAACCAGCCCAGCCGTTTCGCGCGCTCGACGGTTTCGGGTCTGATCAGGTCGGCGTGCCCCAGCGTCCAGCGCAGATCCCAGGTCGGATAGTCCTGACTGATCTCCTCCGAGATCGACATCATGCGGTTGGCCGTCGAGTCCTGCATCACATGCTCATTGAGCTGCCAGCCGTTTTTCGCGGCGGAACGCGCGATCATCGTGAAATCGTCCCACACGTCCTCTGCGAAACCGTTGTTGTTCGCCGTTGAGTCGTGCAGTAGTCCGTGAACATGCTCGCCGATACCGTAGGTGCCGTAGCGGTCATCGCGTTGGAAGGATGCTTCCCTGTCCAGCAGCTCGGCCGCGGCGATAGCCGAACGGTTTGTGTCGGCCCAATAACGTTGCGCATAGAAAATACGCAGATCGAGTTCGCCGCGTTCGTAGAGCGCCGTGACCGGGTCGTAGGAACCGTCGAGATATCCGACGTCGTAAGCCGCCGTGATGCCCATACTCGTCAGATAGTCGTTGAAAGCGCGAACTTCGATCATGCGCTCCTCGAGAGTCTGACCGTACGGAAAATATTGGAGCGCCTCGTACATGACCGTTCTGCCGGAACGATTGTCCGTACGGACGACCGAGTCTCCGTTATAGAAATCGCCGAGTTTCGGCCCGAGTTCAGCCTCAGCCAGGCTGTTCATATAGAACGTAGAATAGGTCTTCTGGATAAAGACCGGATTATTCGGCGCCGCCGCATCCAGTTCTTCGCGCGTGAAGCCACCGGGCTGGTCCGCAAACTGCTGTTCGTGCCAGCCGCCGAGAATAAACACCCATTCTCCGCGGCCGAGCTTCTCGGCACGAGCCGTGATCATGTCGTGAACCTCGGCACGGGAGGTCACGCCGTGGATACGTAGCTCGTACGCGGCAAAGTTGGTTCCGCGAAGGTAGTGAATGTGGTTGTCGATCAGACCCGGGATGACGGTCTTGCCGCCCAGATCGATCTGGACGGTATCGCCATCCGCCAGCTCGAGAATCTCCGCCGAATCGCCGACGGCAAAAATACGCTCTCCGCGAATCGCGATCGCGCTGGCGATGGAAAAATCGTCATCTACCGTTAAGATTTTGCCGTCGTAGAAAATCCGGTCGGGGGCCTGAGCGAATACCAGAATCGGGCAGAGAACTATCAACAGAGAAATCGGTCCGGGCCAAGCTGGCATGCACACGGAGAACTCCTTCGGATGGCGTTATCTTTGAGGAGAGTCTAAGTTAGCGATTCTCGAAACGCCATCCCGCCAGCGGCTGGTTAGTACGTCGTTTCAGTACGCCCGCGTCCGCTAACGGGCGCCGCTGCTCTCGCCGAAGGTGATGTCCAGACGAATTCGCCCATCCGCGCGCTCGACGACGACCGTCGTCTCCTCGCCGGGCTTCGCCTCCTGCAGAACATACATCAGGTCGTAGATGTCTCGCACCTCGCGGCCGGCGAGCTCGACGATCCGATCGCCGCGCTGCAACCCGGCCAGGTCCGCCGGCCCACCGCTGCGTACGCCCGACAAAAGCATGCCCGGCCGGCCATCCGGCGATCCCGTGTAGTCGGGTATCGTGCCGAGCGACGCTCCGAAGCTACGAACGTCGCCTGCGGGAGCCGGGGCCTCGGCCTCGCGATACGTCAGGTTCCCGAACTCGCTCAGATCGAGTGCCACCTCCGCCACGAGACTCGCGATGCGTACACCGCCGGCGGCGTTGATGCGTGCCGTATCGTCCGACGGCTTGTGATAGTCCTCGTGGGCACCGGTGAAGAAATGCAGCACCGGGACACCAGCGGCATAAAACGGCATCTGATCCGAGGGTCCGTAGCCGTAGCCGCCAAGCTGGCAGCCGATCTGTAGAGCGTCGCATCGAGGCTCAATCAGCATGTTCCACTCTTCGGCGGTATCGCTCCCCAGTACCGCGACCTGGTTATTTCGGAGCCTCCCGACCATGTCCATATTGAGCATGGCCACAAGGCCCTCCGGTGCTGTACCCGGCGGCGGCTCGCGAGTCAGCTGGCTCGATCCCAAGAGGCCCGTCTCCTCGCCGGTAAACGCGACGAACACGATGTCGCGGCTCAGCTCGTCGCGACGGGCGGTGAGTATACGCGCGGCCTCCAACAACGCTGCGGTACCCGATGCGTTATCGTCGGCGCCGTTGTGCGGCTCGCTCGATTCCGGCGCAAGCGAAGACTCGCCGCCGAGACCCAGATGATCGTAGTGAGCTCCCAGAAGAATGGCGCCCGGTTGCCTCTCACGGGCACCGAGCCGCCCGACGATATTTTGTACCTCCCGAGTCTGCTCAATCAGCTCGGCCGTGAGCCTGACTTCATGTTCGCCCGCGAGTAGCCGCTGCGCCCAGGAACGCTTGATTACGGCAACGGGAATCCCGGCACCGCCTTGTGGATCCACGCGCAGTCTAGGCAGCGGCGGCTCGTCCTGATCCTCGACTTCGCTCGGCATATCGGCAACCAGCAGGCCGACAGCGCCATGCTCGCGAGCCGTAAATGCCTTGTAGCGTAAGTCGCCGAGGCGTCGCTGGACCGCGTCGTCCTCGAACACGCCGTCTTTCGGCGTGTAGCGACGTACCAAGACAATGCGGCCTTCCGCCTCGATCTCCGCGTAATCATCGATGCTGTGTTCGTCCGAATCGATCCCCCAACCGGCGAAGACGACCGGCCCGGTGACTTCCCCGTTCGCTGAAAACCCCGGAATGACGAAGTCTTCCCTCGGCGCCTCCCGACCATCCACGCTGAACGCCGTCGTCGGGCCCGTCTCCACGTCGACTACCGCCTCGAAGGTCTGGCGGTAGCTGCCATCGCCCGCCGCCGGCTCCAGACCGATCTCTTTGAAACGCTCCTCCAGCCAGTCGGCAGCTTGTGCCAGCCCCGGCGTTCCCAGGCCGCGGCCCTCGCGCGCATCGTCGGCCAGCCATTCCACGTCGGCCAGATAGCGGTCGGCTGCCCCTGCTTCCACGACGACCGGGCTATCGAGCCAACGCGCGAGATAGACGTCGGTATCGCCGGGCTGGCCCTGATTGCGGTTGGAGGCAAAGGCGAGCCAGTCACCATTCGGCGAGAACATCGGGAAGCCGTCGAAACCCGGTGTGTAGGTAATGCGTTCGAGGCCCGTGCCGTCGACATTGACGGCCCAGATATCGAACTCGCGACCACTCGGATCGTTATGGTTGGAAGAGAAGATGATCCGCTCACCGTTCGGATAAAAGAACGGCGCGAAGTTCGCGCCGCCGAGGTACGTGACCTGGCGCGCCTCGGAACCATCGGCGTTGGCAATCCAGAGTTCGAGTTCACCCGGCCGAACCAATCCCTCCGTCAGAAGCGACTGATACTCCTCGAGTTCCGGCCCAGTCGGCCGCGATGCCCGCCAGACAATCTGCGAACAGTCGGGGGAGAAAAACGCGCCGCCATCGTAGCCCGGAGCTTCTGTGAGCCGCTCGACGTTAGCGCCGTCTGCATCCATTCGGTAGAGATCAAGATCACCGTCACGGGTCGAGGTAAAGACGACAGAACCGTCCGCTGAACAGACGGTAGCCTCGGCATCGTAGGCATCGGTATCGGTCAGCGCGACAAGATCCGAGCCGTCGCGTGCAGCACTATAGATCTGATAGGTGTCGTAGATCGGCCAGACGTAGCCGCGCGAGCGATCGGGCGGCGCGGGACACTGCGCGCCCGCCGCGTGAGTGGAGGAGTAGATCATGCGCTCGTTATCGGCCGTGAAATAGCCACAGGTCGTGCGGCCCTGCCCCGTGGATACCAGCGTGAACGCTGCCGGATCACTGATCGGCATGGTGAAGATCTGATCGCACTCATAAGGCGTTCGGGTGGATTGAAAGATCAACTCCGTACCATCGGGCGACCAATAGGCCTCGGCGTTTTCGCCACCGGAGGTCAGCTGGCGAACCTCGCCCAGATGGGTCTCACGTTCGTCGTGAAGCGTAGCGGCAGCCTGTGACAGCGCGACCGTCGGCAAAGTAGCCAAGCCGATGCCCGCACAGACCGTTAAACGAAAGTTTCCCATTGCGTCGATCACCACACTGCATTGATTCTTGATGCTGAATTCTACCTAGATGGCGTCCGGATCTCCCGGGTCACGAAATATTCGAGGCATGAATTCATCATCGAAGGTTGGCGCTATATTCTAATGGTCATAAGAAACAGAGCCCATGCCACAGTAATCAGGGGGAGATCATGAAGAAAAGACCGGTGATTCATTGGGATTGCCCGACTTACATCATGAGAACGACAAGGCGGGAATTCCTGATGGGGCTTGGCGCGATGGGTGGCGCGGCCCTTCTGCCGAACCCGTCCGTGGGACAACCAACCTCCGGCGACACCCAGCCGTTCCGAGTCGACGTCCACCACCATTTCGCCTCGCCCGGCTTCGTGGCTGAAATGACCAATCGAGATATCGGTAACCCCAGGTATCGACTCTGGACGCCGCAGGTATCGTTCGACGAGATGGACGAAGGTGCCGTGGCAACCTCAATCCTGTCGAGTTCACGCCCGGGAGTCTAGTACGGCGATGCAGCACTGGCACGTGGGCTATCGCAGGAGTTGAACGAGTACGGCAGCCAGGTCGTGGCGGACCACCCCGGCCGATTCGGCCTGTTCGCTACGTTACCGTTAGCCGCCGTGGAGGATACGCTCCGCGAGATCGAGTACGCCTTCAATGTACTGGATGTCGACGGCGTCGCGGTGATGTCGAATTATGACGGCGTCTACCTCGGCGACCCGATGCTCGCACCGGTGATGGACGAGCTGAACCGCCGGCGGGCGATCGTCTATGCCCACCCGATACGCGAGGACCGTGAAAACCCGATCAACGGCATTGAACTGATTACCGATACCACACGTGCGATCGCGAGCCTGCTGCACAACGGCACGGTTGTCGATTACCCCGACATTCGCTTCATTTTTGCCCATGGCGGCGGCACCGTGGCCGCTTCATCCAGTCGCATGGGCGGCCTAGCTCAGAACTTACCCAACGGGCTGATGTACGAACTCCAGAAGTTCTACTGCGACACGGGGCAAGCCTACGGACGTCCGCTGCTCGCGTCCTACAAGGCCCTCGTGCCCGTAGCGCAGATTCTTTTCGGCACCGATTTCCCGTTCCGCGGGTCCGTGGAAACGGCGCAAGGGCTCGCGGAAAACGGCGGTTTCAGCGAGACGGAACTGCGCGCCATCGAGCGTGGCAACGCATTGCGGCTGTTCCCACAACTAACAGCTTTGGCGGAGCGGTAGCCGCCGCTTCGCCAGGTCGACGATTGTCGATCAGTCAGGGATTGAGGATCAGCTTCTGAACTCGCCAGTTATTCAGGTCCGCGACATAGAGCACATCCTCTTGTGAGCAATCCAGGCCGTGAATCCAGTTGAACTGACCTAAACGTCTTCCGGATCCGCCGAGCATGCCCAGGATCTCTCCATCGAGGGAGAGCTTATAGATGCGGCCCGGATGTTGATCCGCCGCCCACAGGTACTGCGTTTCACCCTGCGAGATACAGATGGCCCAGGGTTGAGTCTCGTCGGGCTGATTCGGATTCACGTTACCCAGTACGGGCTGTTGCGTCTTATCGAACGGCGCATTCAGCAACAGCATTCGCAGATAAGCGCCGTCCGAGTCGAATACCTGGATTCGACGGTTGCTGCGATCGGCCACGTAGATGTTGCCTTGCCGGTCCGCCTGGATACTGTGGGGCAGGTCAAGCTCGCCGGGCTCGGATCCGTGAGATCCCCAGGATTTGATCCAGTCGCCATGCTTGTCGAATTTCGCGACGCGCGAATTGACATAGCCGTCGCTAATATAGATGTTGTCTTCGACATCCCAGGTGACGTCGGTCGGCCCGCCGAAATAACCGTCACGGGCCACCGCATCGGTGGGTTCGATATGCTCATACTCGTCGAACCCCTCAGGGCGACGCCCCAGATTCAGCGTGACGTACCCCGCCGGATCGAACTTTATCGCGGAGTGCGCGCCTTTATCGACGAGCCACAGATTGTCGTAGCGATCGTATCGAATCGAATGTGAGTACGCCAAGCCGTACAC
>CAUZMW010000080.1:0-10277 GCA_963581225.1 Gammaproteobacteria bacterium | reverse complement strand
GTCGAATCTGCATAGCTTCGCGCCGTCGTGTTGCGATATTCTAGAGTGAGGCCGCCACTGCATGCTGGTGAGCACATTCCGTGACGGCCCGAGAAGTATAGCGAGGCTGGCGCGAGCGCGCCCACGATTCGCCTTGCTGTAATACTCGCGCTAGAACTCGATCGTCACAATCAGGATGTCTGCGTACGCGCCCGGCGGCGGGTCCTGACTCGCGAAGCTGCGGCCGTAGACGGTGTGGTTCATATTGAACCCCATTCCCATACCGCCCATTCCACCCATGCCGGGCGGGAGCGCCCGCACGACCGGCGACGTGCCGTCGCCCCAGATCGTCGTGTGCGCAGCGTCCTGGTACAAATTGTAGTTGAGCTGGTTCGGTCCCGAAGGCATGTTGAGCTCGGCATCGCTGCGTGTGACGGCAGTATCTCCAAGGCCGCGGTTCTGCTCGGGGTTAATCCTTCCACGATCTATCGAAAACGGCGATCCTGGCCAAGCGATTCCTAAGACGGCTGTTCGGAGGGCGCAGATCCCCATCGGTGCTGGTGGCGGTCTACAATGTCGCTTCCTCTTAGCGAAAGCGGGAACAATAATGACCGACGCGACACTCTTAAAGCTCGATGATCTGCCGATAGTGAAACGGGGAGATGGTGTTGAAACGACTCTCCTGGTAGGCAAGGATCGATGCGGTCTCGCGAAGTTCACTTCCGGCCTGACGCGCTTCCCGGCAGAAAAAAAAGTACCGGTACATCATCACAACTGTGACGAGCAGGTGACCCTACTGGAAGGGGTAGCGGAGGTGGAGATCGACGGCGAACTAACCAGGCTGCAGCGCTACGACACGACCTACATCCCCGCCGGGAAACCACATCGCTTCATCAATGTCGGCGATGGGCCAATGCTCATTCTATGGATTTACGATACGGATGAGGTCACCCGGACCTTTACCGAGACCGGAGAGACCGTCGCGCATCTGTCTGCGCAAGACACAACTCATACCCGTTGAGACTAGATTAGCCGTCTCCGGCCGATATCTCGAGATCCTTACGTTATGCAGACTGTAACCGTCAAACAGCTGGAACAGTTTATCCAGCGTTGCCTGACAGCCGTCGGAATGTCGGAGCGGAATGCCCGGATTACCGCCGAACTCATGTCGGAGGCAGATCTCAACGGGTCCGACGGGCACGGTGTATTTCGATTGCCTCAGTATGTGAAGCGAATCCGGAGTGGCGGCATCAACGTCGCGCCGAATATCCGCGTCGCGACCGACAAGGGTGCGACGGCGCTCGTCAACGGCGACGACGCCATGGGGCACCTCGTGATGCGCTACGCGACAGATCTCGCCATTGAGAAGGCCGCGGAGCAAGGCGTCGGCTGGGTCGGTGTTCAACACAGCAATCACGCGGGGCCGGCTGCACTCTACGCAAAGATGCCAATGCAGCGAGACATGATCGGTATCTACGTCGCCGTTGGCAGCGCAAATCATCTGCCGCCCTGGGGCGGCACCGAGCTGTTACTCAGTACCAACCCGATCGCGGTTGGGGTCCCGGCATACGAAGAGCCGCCGATCGTACTCGATATGGCGACGACGGTTGCCGCGTACGGCAAGGTAAAGACCGCAGCCCAGCGCGGCGAGCAGATGCCCGAGGGTTGGATGATGGATAAATTCGGTAAGCCGCTCACCGACCCCACTCGCGCCGCGGAGGGGTTTCTGCTGCCGATTGGCGGTGCGAAGGGTTACGGTCTGGCTTTGGTGTTCGGGCTATTGGCCGGGACGCTCAACGGCGCCGCGTTCGGTCGCGAAGTTGTCGATTTCAATGCCGACTCCAGGTCGTCGACAAACACGGGCCAGTTCATCGTCGCCCTGTCGATCGAAGCGTTTATGGATGTCGATCAGTTTAAGCGCAACGTCGACGGCGTGATCCGTTCGATGCATGCATCGCCGACCTTGCCGGGTGTGGATGCCGTGAGAGTTCCCGGTGAGCGCAGTCACCGGATCCGGCTCGAGCGCGAAAAAAGCGGAATTCCGATCCATCCCGGGCTTGCGCAGCAGCTCGACGAGTTGGCGCGGGGACTGGCTACCGAGGCTCTCCTATAGGCCCGCCAGAGCCTTACCGAGACCGCTTCTCAGGCCGCGAACCACCGGATCCGAATCGACAGTTTATTCGAATATATCGACGTATTTCACGGAGATAGACGATGTTCGTTGCCTATTCGCGACATTCTTGAGGTGAGACGCAGCGGACGGTCGCCGCGAAGCGCTGCCTAGTCGACTTCAGAAATCTTCACCTCGCCTGCGGTGAATCGAGGTATCTTTGAGAGTATCAGCGAGTCACCATGGACAGCGTTGCCTATGCTAAGAACTGCTCTCTTCCTGATCCTGGGCGTGTCAGCCGGGTTCGCCTTTGCGACGTTCATGGCTGGTGGGTCCGATAGCCTGCCGGTCATGCCTGCCGAGCGTGTGGAGGCGTGGCAAGGAAGCGTCTCGGCCAATGAGTTCTTACCGCTCGTGGAACGTCTCGAGCTTCTCGAGTCTACTCTGGATACGGAGATCGCGCTGCGCGCGATTCTGCAGGCGGAACTCGCGGCTATCACCGAGCAAATGGCGGAGCTTCAGGGCGCTGATGGCGCGGGGGACTCACGCAATGAACCACGTCGCGAAAATATCGATCGGGCGGCGATTCAAGAGCGCGTGGCCGAGCGCTTCGGCGACCGTCGCCGCGATGATCCGGACCGGCGCTTGAATCAGCTTGTCGAAGCCGGATTCTCTCCCGATCAAGCGCAACACATCACCGAGCGCGAGTCGGAACTGCGTCTCGAAGCGCTGTATGCGCAATACGACGCGGTTCGCGAAGGAGAGCCGTTCGATCCACGGGCGGGTCGATTCGATCCCCCGGATCAACTTCGCCAGGAGTTGGGTGATGCGAGTTATGAGCGCTATCTCGGAGCGACCGGGCAGTCGACGAGTATCAGTGTGCAGAGCGTAATGGCGGGTTCCGCCGGCCAGGCAGCGGGCTTACAGCCCGGTGACCAGGTCGTGAGCTACGGCGGCGAACGCGTCTTCAGCACTTCCGATTTGAATCAGCTCATTCTTAACGGTGTGCCCGGGCAGACCGTCGTGGTCGATGTACTCAGGGACGGCCAGCAGATTCAAGTCTACGTACCGCGCGGGCCGATCGGCATCACGGGCGGTAGAGGTATGGGCGGCGGTCGTTAAGACGCTCCAGGCGTTAGATTATTCCAGTCGTCGCACTCGGGCCGTCCGGCCGATGCCTTCGACCTGCAGCAGATAACTACCGAACGCGGCTCTGCATATGCTCCTTATTAGCATAGGCCTTTCGCCGCGGGCGCAGCAAAATGGCGCGTTGTGGGCCTGAATATTGTGACTGTAGTTGAATTGCAACGTAGCGAAACTCTCCGGTTGCGCCCGGCATCTAAGGATCGCGAGCCTTCAGCTCCGCCCCGAGAGAAACTCGGTTTGGCTTGTTGAAACTCGCGCCGGTAAAATCAGCCGCCCTTACTATGCTTTTTCAGCCCTGAACTTATGTCGTTACAAGAAAACTTTCTGAAACTGGAGGCGCACCTCAAGACGCTCGTCGTCGGTCAGGAGCTCCTGATTAACCGGATGCTGGTCGCCTTGCTCTGCGACGGACACCTGCTAGTAGAAGGCGTGCCTGGGCTCGCCAAGACTCGTGCGATCAAGGTGCTAAGCCACAGCGTGGAGGGGGATTTCCACCGTCTGCAATTTACACCGGATCTTCTCCCGGCGGACTTGACGGGTACCGAGATCTATCGTCCTCAGAGCGGTTCGTTCGTATTTCGCGAGGGTCCCCTGTTTCATAACCTGGTTCTGGCCGACGAAGTCAATCGGGCGCCCGCGAAGGTCCAGTCAGCGCTACTGGAAGCGATGGGCGAACGTCAGATAACGGTCGGCTCCGTGACTTACCCGTTGCCTGAGTTGTTTATGGTCATGGCGACTCAGAATCCGATCGAGCAGGAAGGAACCTATCCGCTACCCGAGGCGCAGCTCGACCGATTTCTGCTGCATGTGCTTGTGGGCTATCCAGACGCCGATGGCGAGCGGGCGATACTCGAACTCAACCGAAATGAGGCCAAGAGATCCGTTGCCGATGAGGCGCTGTTTCGGCCGCTCGACGTCCTCTCGCAACGCGAAGTTATGGCAGCGCGCCAGGAAGTGCTGGACTTGCACCTGGCCGAAGCGTTACAGGAGTACATCGTTCAGCTCGTCATTTCCACGAGAGAGTCCGAGCGATATGGTGAGGATCTCGAGGGGCAGTTGCAGTACGGCGCGAGCCCACGTGCAACGATCGCTATTGATCGCTGTGCTCGCGCGCATGCCTGGCTGGCAGGTCGTGATTTCGTAACACCGGTCGATATTCAGGCCGTGGCACATGACGTGCTGCGTCATCGGATACTTCTGAGCTTCGAAGCGGAAGCGGCCGGCCGAACCCCGGATCAGATCGTGGACGTTTTACTGTCCCGGGTGGGCGTGCCGTAGTGGCTAAGTCTGGATTCAACGCGCTCGCCACAGAGCTCTCGCCGGTCCGGGCTACGTTGCCGGAGTTGATCCGGTTGAAACCTGCCGGCGAGTCGTTGAATCTGGCCGCTTTACGCGTCCGCGCATTGGGTGGGGGAGGGCGTCTATCGCCATTCAGAGGACGCGGCGTAGAGTACGATGAATCTCGTCTGTATCAGCCGGGCGACGATCTGCGAACCATGGATTGGCGAGTAACCGCTCGGACGGGTAAGCCCCATACCAAGGTGTTCCGAGATGAGCGCGATCGGCCGGTCATCATCTGGTTGGATCTTCGCCGGCCCATGCACTTTGCGACTCGTGGCGTCTTTAAGGCAGTGCGGGCCGCGCAGACCGCCGCCGTCGTCGCGTGGAGTGCGGTAGCTAACGGCGATCGACTGGGCGGGCTCATCTTCTCTGAGCACGAGCATGTCGAGCTCCGGCCCCGTCTGGGCAGACGTGCGGCGCTAAGACTGTTCCAGGCGATATCCCAGGACTCGATGTGGGAGACGGAGACGTCCGCGCAGGGCGACGAGCCGGCTCATGCCGAGCACACTCTGGCGCGTCTTACCCGTGTTGCTCGGCCTGGAAGCGTGATCTTTCTGCTGAGCGATTTTCGCAATCTCGGTGAGCGGTTCGAGAGGAATCTCCGCCAGCTCGCCGGTCACTGCGATGTGTTTCTTGTGCATTTGTTCGATACGGTGGAGGTCGATCTGCCGCCGCCCGGCCGTTATCGTATTCACTCCGAAACGGGTACGGTTGCGATAGATACGGACTCCAATGTAGCCCGTCGGCGCTACCATGTTCAGTTCCAGGAGCGGCGCGCGCTTCTGGAGAAGTTCGCGAGATTTCCATCCGTCGTGTTATTGGAGTGCGCTACGACCGAGGAGCCGCGAGCGATCTTAGCCGAGCGGTTTGAGAGCCGGTGAACCCGACCTTTGACCTGAGCCAACTTGGATTGCGGGACATTCATTTGCCCGCTGAACTCGGGTGGTGGCCGTTGGCCTTCGGATGGTGGTTCCTAGGCGCCGCTTTACTAACGCTTATCGTGATTCTTTCGGTGCGCCATTCTCGCCTTTGGCGTCACCGCGCTGCCCATCGATCCCTGCAGAGCGCTATCGATGCGATCGAGTCCGGCGCGGACCCAAGTGCCTGTGCACTCGATGCGTCAACGACGCTGCGCCGCTTCGCGATGACGATGGCCCGGGATTCTGCCGAGGTAGCTGGCCTCGTCGGTGATCGCTGGCTCTCGTATCTGGACAGTCGCTGGGACCGTTTCGCATTTGGTGACGGTGGCGGCCGGCTTCTAGCGGCATCGCCATATCGAGCCTCTGGAGACCTGGCCGCAGAGGAGTCCCTTGAGCTTTGTCGATTGTGCGCTGCCTGGGTTAAGGCCCAGCCGGTACGGAGTTGACCTATGTGGCAGTTAGCCTGGTGGTGGATCTTGTTGCTCGCGCCGTTGCCGTGGTTCGTGCGGCGCTTCGCAACGCCAGATTACATGGACAAGGATGCGGCCCTTCGAGTGCCGGTAGGCGCCGAGTTCGACGATCTTCTCGGTGCCGCCAGTAGCCGCGGAGTAGACAGGCTGCGTCTGTTGCTGCTCTGGCTGATCTGGTTACTGGTGCTCCTCGCGGCAGCACGCCCTCAATACGTCGGCCCGCCTCAATCTTTGCCAATAACAGGTCGCGACCTGCTGCTTGCAGTCGATCTCTCCGGCAGTATGGAAGAGCAGGACTTTCAGCTTAACGGTCGTTGGGTTGACCGGCTAACCGCGACCAAATCCATCGCCAAGGAGTTCATCGAGCGACGCATCGGCGATCGGATCGGCCTGATTCTCTTTGGCCGAGAGACCTATCTGCAGACTCCGCTAACGTTCGACAGAGCCACGGTTCAGGTACTGCTCGATGAGGCCGTCATCGGTCTGGCCGGGCAGGAAACTGCAATCGGTGATGCGATCGGGCTGAGTATCCGGACGCTGAGCGATGCAGAGATTCAGGAAAACCGCCGTGTGCTCGTGTTGCTGACCGATGGCGCGAATACGGCGGGTGAGATCGATCCTTTGAAAGCGGCGGAGCTAGCGCGCGACCGCGGGATGGTGATTTATACCATCGGTATTGGCGCCGACTCAGTCATGGTGCAGTCGCTGTTCGGTGTTCGTGAAGTTAACCCGTCGGCGGACTTGGACGAGCGCACGCTGACGACGATTGCCGAAGGAACGGGTGGACGTTATTTTCGAGCACGAGATACCGAGGCGTTTCAACAAATCTACGCGATACTCGATGAGCTGGAGCCGGCTGCCGGCGAGGAGAGCGGCTTTCGGCCTATCGAGGAGCGCTATCACTGGCCGTTGGGGCTTGCGTTGATACTCGGGATTTTATGGGCGTTGCACGGTCTGCGCGGTACACACAAGAGCTCGAGCTTCATGGCAGCGAACCGTGGCTGAGTTTCATTTCCTGAGGCCCTGGTGGCTTGTAGCTCTACCCTTCGGTTTGTGGCTGATCTGGCAGTTGACGCGGACTGGCAGCCTCGGCGGCCGCTGGCGAGCATTCGTGGACGAAGCCCTACAACCGTATGTACTTACGGGATCGAGCGTCGTATTCAAGGAGCGTCACACGGCGATGGTCGCAGCGATCTGCGCGTGGCTATTGACGATATTCGCTCTGGCCGGACCGACATGGGAGCGGTTACCGGTCCCGGCTGCGCGCTCCGATGAGGCGCTCGTCGTGGTACTCGATTTATCTCGTTCCATGGACGCGGTCGATGTAGAGCCAACGCGGCTGACTCGCGCGAAGTTAAAACTGCTGTCGTTATTGGATCGCCGCGAGTCAGGCCAGACGGGTCTCGTCGTTTTTTCCGCGCACGCGTTTACCGTGGCGCCTCTGACAGACGACACGCGCACGATCGCGCTACTTGTCTCGAGTCTGACCAGCGACATCATGCCGAGCCGCGGAAGTTACCCGGAGGCCGGCCTGGAGAAGGCCGCCCAGCTACTTCGTCAGACGGGGATGGTTCGAGGCGAAATCCTGTTGATCTCCGATGCTGATGTCTCGCCGAAGAGTCTTCAGATTGCGCAGGATCTCTACGAGGATGGCTACGAGGTGCACGTGCTGGCCGTGGGCACCGCGGACGGTGGTCCGATTATTGAGCCCGGCGGCGGGTTCTTGGTGGGCCAGACCGGACAGATCGTCGTACCGCGGTTGAATGTAGCGCCGCTGCAGCGGCTCGCTGACCGCGGGGGTGGCCGTTTCGCTAACTTGACCGTGGACGACCGGGATCTGAATTACCTGCTGTCGCAGAACTCTAGCGCGGCGGGTGAGCCGCAGGTTTCGGATAGCTCGGACCTGTTCCGGATCGACGCCTGGCGAGATCAGGGGCTCTGGATCGTGTTGCTTCTGATCCCGGTCGTGGCCCTTGCGTTTCGCCGCGGTTGGGTTGTCGTCTGGGTCGTATGGTTGATGTTGCCGTTGCCTGAGGCCCATGCGCTAAGTTGGGCTGATTTTTGGCAGACTCAGGATCAGCAGGGGCGGAAGGCATTTCAGGTTGAAGAACACGAGCGCGCCAGCGAGCTGTTCGAGGACTCGTCTTGGCGCGCCGCTGCCCAATTCCGCGCCGGCGACTATGAAGGGAGTGCGGCGTCTCTGGACGGTGCCGATACGCCGGACTCCCACTACAACCGCGGCAACGCGCTCGCCGGCGCCGGACAGATCGGCCCGGCGATTGCGGCGTTCGAACAAGCCCTGGAGATGGACCCGGAACACGAAGATGCTCGCTATAATCGCGATCTGCTCCTACAACAGCCGGAGCAGAATCCATCCGACGCGGGCGACTCCGATGGAGAAGAGTCGGGGGAGAGTGAAGACGGGGACTCACCGCAGCCCTCGGAAGGCGAGTCGACCGAGGACGATCAGTCGGAAAATTCCCGGATGTCGGACCAGGAGCAAGAAGCCCAACCGTCTGCTGCGGAAGAAGCCCTGGCGGAGCAGGCGCAAGACATTCCACAGGGCGAGCTTCCCACGGCCGGTGAACTCGAGGAGTGGGCGGACGAGCAGGCGGCCGAGCAGTGGCTTCGTCGCATTCCACAGGATCCTGGCGGGTTATTACGCCGAAAATTCCTCTATCAATACCAGCGACTCGGAATCGATCAGGACGGCAACTACGTTTGGCCAGGGGATGAGCAGCAACCATGGTAACTAGATCCGATGGCCGCACTTATTTAGCCGCGCTGGTTCTCGGCGCGCTTTTGCTGTCGAATGTCGCTGCGCAGGATCTCTTGTTGCGAGCCTCCGTCGATCGGTCGGCTGTGCGGGAGAATGAGTCGTTCACTTATATTCTGCGCGTACTGGGATCGACTCGAGACGAGCCCGATCTCTCACCTCTGGCCGCGGACTTCGACATACTGCAGCGCTCGCGAAACACGAGCATTCAAATGGCGGGGGGGCGGACAACACAGACGACCGATTGGAATCTGCAACTCATGCCCAGGCAGGCGGGAGGCTTTACTCTGCCGCCCATCGAACTGAACGGAGCCTTGAGCAACCCGGTAGAAATTGAGGTGCTGGCGGCGCCCGTCACGTCGGCAGCGGCAGACATCTTCATTGAGGTCACGGCAACGCCGGACGACCCGTACGTACAGTCTCAGGTGGTGTATACGATGACGCTGTACCGGGGAGTCAGTACGGGCCGGTCGTCGTTGACGTTACCTGAGGTGAGTGGGGGCGAAGCGATCGTAGAGAAACTCGGCCAGGATCGAGAGTTTCAATCTGTGCGCGACGGAAGAAATTTTACCGCGCTTGAGCGACAATATGCGATCTTTCCGCAGGCGTCCGGTGCGCTGACGATCGACCCGGTAACATTCGAAGCCGTGGTGGTGTCGCCTTCGGGATTTTCCAACGTACAGCGTTATCGTTCCCAGCCATTGTCGCTCGCGGTCCGCTCCGCGGTACCACCGCCGGCTGCGTATTCCGATGCGGCATGGTTGCCGGCGCAGGCTCTCGAATTGGATGAGCGCTGGAGTGCGGGCGAGGGCGAGCTTAGGGTAGGTATACCGCAGACACGAACAGTGACGATTCACGCGGACGGAGTCCTGGAAACACAATTGCCGGAGCTCGAACTCCAACAGTCCGAAAACATCCGGCAGTATTCAGATCAACCGGAGTTGAGTCGCGAAGCGGAGCAGGGAGGTATCAGAGCCCATCGGACCGAGCGTTTCGCGGTGCTTGCCCAGAGTCCGGGCCCGCAGGTACTCGCCGAGATCGAGCTTCCTTGGTTTAACGTTCCGGAGGAACGTTGGGAGATCTCGAGGATCCCGGCGAAATCCCTGGACGTTCTGCCGAGCTCGGAGCCCGTCGCGTTCGAGACCGCAGCGCGAGCACCGGATACTTCGATGTCGCCGAGTTCGCCGGAGGCCGATCGAATCTGGCAAGGTGTCAGTGCCGGGTTACTTGGAGTCTGGCTGATCACGCTCGCCCTGTGGCGGCGCAGCTGGCGGCCCGTTAGCGAGTCGCCGCAAACCGAGAAAGAGGCACCGCGGAAACGCGCGGCCAGTCGTCGTTTGCTACGCCAGCTGCGAGGCGCGTGCGATGAGAACGACGGTCGTCGTGCGCGGCAGCTACTGCTGAGCTGGAGAGAAATTCGGTTTCCTGACCCATCACCGCAGAGCTTAGGCGCTCTGGCCGCACTTCTGCCGGAAGATCTGGCCCATGCAGCGCTCGAACTCGAGCGCGACCTTTACGGGCCCGAGCCGGGCCGG
>CAUZMW010000079.1:0-10552 GCA_963581225.1 Gammaproteobacteria bacterium | reverse complement strand
CACGGACGGCGACCTCAAAGTCGTCGGGAGCGGCGTCGAGGAGCTCATACGTGATGTTCTCGCCCGTCTGACGCGCGAAGAGCTGGTGAATCAGCGGGGAACGGCTGTGCTGGACGGGGTGTCCAACCACTGCATACCGATCAGCCTTGGGGCCGTTATTCGCCATGAAATCACCGCAATGCGTGCAAGTACTTGGATTTTCCCTTGTTTGCTGTACCTTTCCAAGCTAAACAACCCCGTAATAAAATCCTCTCGACCCCGGTCACCTGATATGCCCAATTCTGGCGTTGGCGATGCACGCAGGCTCAGATTCGAGCGCCTGGTAGCTCCGTGGCGGGACGATTTATACCAGTATGCATTCTGGCTGAGCAGGGATCCCGACCTGGCGGAGGATATCGACCAGGAGGCCATGCTCAGAGCCTTCCGCTCGCTGGAAAATTTGCAGGACGAGGGCTCTGTGAAGGCGTGGCTATTGACGATCGCCCGGCGGGAGCAGGCGCGCGTTTACGAACGCAAGCACTTGGAAACCCAGGACATCGACGAACTCAGCGCGGCCGAGGCTGCATTGATAGCCACTGGCGACGATACGGATGTTGACGATATGCGACAGGCGATATTGTAACTCGACGACGGCTACAGAGAGCCGTTACTGTCGCAGGTCATGTTCGGGCTAAGTACGGACGAGATCGCTGCGGCGATGGATATTAAACAAGGAGCGGTATTGACTCGATTGCATCGGGCGCGCAAAAAGCTCATTGAGCAGGTGTGTCCGGGACTCAGTGTCGTAGCTGGATACCGCCTCGATCTCGCGCAGTCTTGAGCGCCTGATGACTGTTAAACGCTGCCCCTGGGGCGAGAATGTCGGTGACGACTACCAACGCTATCACGATAGCGAATGGGGAGTGCCGGTCCACGACGAGCGCGTCCACTTCGAGTTTCTCCTGCTGGAGGGGGCCCAGGCGGGCCTCAGCTGGTCAACCATACTGAGAAAGCGGGAAGGCTACCTGAAAGCCTTCGCGGAGTTCGATCCTGAGCGGGTGGCCCGGTTCAATCGGCGCTCCGTTGCGAGACTGTTGAACGACGCAAGTATTGTTAGAAACAAGTTAAAGGTAGCGGCGGCGATTACGAACGCGCGCGCGTTTCTCGCGGTCCAGGACGAATTTGGAAGCTTCGACGATTATGTCTGGCAGTTCGTCGCTGGTAAACCGGTCGTTAATCGTTGGCGCAGGCAGAATCAGGTGCCGGCGACGAGTCGCGAATCGGACGACTTGAGTAAAGATCTCAAGTCTCGAGGCTTCAAGTTTGTTGGTTCCACGATTGTCTATGCGCTGATGCAGGCTACGGGGTTAGTGAACGATCATCTCGTCAGCTGTTTCCGCTACGAGGCCTGCCAGAAAAAACGCCGCCGGCGTTAAGGGTACTCAGAAGCACTTCGACAGTAACGTGTCCAGATGACTCGCAAAGAGCTGCCTGTCGCTGTGGCTCAGCGCTGGCGGTCCGCCCGTATCGATGCCGCTGGCTCGCAAAGTATCCAGAAAATCTCTCATATTCAGACGAGCACGTATGTCGTCCGCCGAATACAGTTCGCCACGAGGGCTTAGCGCGTAGGCTTCCTTGTCGATTACTTCCGCGGCTAGGGGTATATCGCTTGTTACGACGAGGTCGCCAGCGCCGCATCTTCTAACTATTTCGTTGTCGGCGACATCAAGACCGGACGGAACCTGAATCATTCTGATGGATGGGGACTTAGGAATATGCACCGGTTGGTTAGCTACGAGGGTTAACTGAATGCCGGTGCGCTTTGCCGCTCTAAACAGAATCTCCTTGATGACTACGGGACATGCATCGGCGTCTACCCATATTTCCATCTAGCAGCCTGTTAACTTTTTGCTGTCGACGGATCGATCATCTTCCGCACTTCCGTGACTTTTGTCGCAGGAAAACCGCTCCGCTCAGCGTGCTCATGGATCAGTTCTTCGCTATCAGTAATGTAGATACAGAATGTCTTATCGGCGACTACATAGGAATGCTCCCATTGAATATTTTTTTGCTCCTCATTATTCATCGCGGCAAGCACGCCGTTGGAATTCGCCGCCGCTTCGCGAAGCGCCTCGCGGTCGGCTGAACCGATTTCCGGAATGTCCCGCTCTATAACAAATCTGGGCATGGTGTTCCTTCCTGCTTATCTGTCTTCGTGAATTATTCCCAAGCTGCTCTGAGCGGCAATCCGGTAATGAAATCCGGATTCGCTCCTTCTCTGGGTCTGAACTTCTGCGGTCTACCGTTGTTCACCTCGGCAAGATAGAGATTGCCCTCTTGATCGACGCTGATACCATGCACATTCCACATGGCTCCAGGCCATTGACCCTGGCTACCCCAGGAATACAAGTAGTGTCCTTCCATATCGAACTTTACGATCTTGCTGGTCGCGTTGTCTGCAACCCAGAGATTTTTGTCAGCGGCGAAGTAGAGAAACTGGGGCGTCGATGGACCACCCGTGCTGAACTGATGTAGAAACTCGCCATTTTCGTCAAAGACCTGGATTCGACGATTGGTTCGGTCGGTCACATAGACTCTTCGCGTATCCGGATCCACAACGACGCCGTGGACAGCATTAAAATATCCAGGCCGCGTATCGTTGGGCGGTCTGCCTTCCTTGCCCCAGGCCAGTAGAAATTCACCGTTCTGATCAAATTTTACGACTCGGCTATTCGCATAGCCATCCGCTACGAACAGCGTGCTGTCGGGTAGCCAGGCCAGAAAAGTCGGTCTGTTGAAATGAGTGTCGTCGGTACCCGGCTCGCCAGGTATGCCGAGGGTCTGAACGAGGCGTTGCCCGTCATTCGTGAACTTGTAAACGGCATGCTGCCGATCGTCCACAACCCATACATGTTTGTCGGGGTCATAAGGATTAATGGCGACCGAGTGTGGTCGTCTGAAGATGGAATCCCACTGCGTCCACTCCTCAATTATATTTCCGGCCGAGTCGACCACGATCAGGCAGTGCTCCCAGCGGGCATCGACCCCCAACGTTCCTTGCCAGCCGTTCCAGCCATCCGACCCGGAGTTACCCGGGCTCGTCACCGGGCCGACTGACGCATTTCTGAACGGCGTCGCAGATACCGGGAAAGACAGGCTTGGACCGATGTCCGAATACGGAATTTCCTCTGGGCGCTCCAGCACCGGCAGCTCGCCGCGCAAGAGGATAAACACGCGATCCGGGCTCTCGGCGAAAATGCCTTGCACGGCGCCCCAGGTCCAATTCTCATGGCCAGGTAACTGTGCGAGCGGTTTCGGCCAGTCCGGTACCACTTCGTAGGGGCCAGTCTGGTCTTGCCCGCCAACGGCTCCCGGAACTGCCGCAAAGCCGGCGTTGACGACGACGGCTGGAGCGACTCCAGGGGCTCGTGCAGTCGCTAAAAGGAATCCGACAACGATACCTACAAGAGATACCAACGCTATCAGCGAACTCTTATTCATCAGTCATCCCCCATCTGAACATGGTTTTATTAGGCGGGACTGGATTCTACCTAAATCACATGGCGGTGAGTGGTCGATCGGCCGCTTTTATCTCGGCGTCAGACGTTCGATGCCATAGCGCTAGATCGCTTAAGTTGTGAGGAATTGGGTCGAATTTACGCGCGAGGCATAGTAACCGCAGAGAGCCACAGCCTATCCCAGGGGGAACATGAACCGAACAACGATAGTCGTCATGGTGCTGCTGGGCGCGTCAGCCTCATTGAGCGCGCACCAGTCCTTTCCGGTCAGCTATGTAATGGAAGAGGTCATTACGCTGGACGGCACCGTCGAAGACTGGGTATGGCGAAATCCCCATCCCTTTCTATTTCTCGCCGTTGAGCAAGACAACGGCGAGACGCGGACCTGGCATGTTGAGTTTCCGAACGCGACCGGGATGGCGTTGCGCGGCCTGACGCCCGAGAATTTCGTCCAGGGCGATCGCCTGCTCGTCGTCGGTAACCCGGGCCGCGATGGCCGTACGGCGCAGACACTATTAAGTATAAAAATCGAACTGGAGATGGGCCGCGAACGCAAGATCTATCTCGACGGGGCCGTACTGCCGGGTCAGCGCAGGGTGTTGCCGGTCAACCCGTCGCGAACCGTGGTCGGTCCATTCAGCGTGCCAAGCGGGCCGACGAGGAGATCGTCAAGATCGGTGCCAAACTCACGGCGAACCTGGAGTACACGCGTCAGCGGCGGGCGTCCGCCACGATTGGCGCTCGTAGAGACCAATGGGCTCTCCAACTCGGCACAGAGACGCCCGGCGAGCGGATGCGCGGTTACCCGCACGGCGAGTGTGCCTCGTCCACCACCAAGCCATGCCGGTACGCCGTGTTGAGTCTTCAAGACCCATGTGACTGGCCCCGGCCAGCTGGCAAGAATCTCGTCTCGCAAGCCATTTTTCGGGAGAACGATTAGCGGCGCGAGTTGTGCGACATCAGCCGCGATCAGGATGAGGCCCTTTCGCCAGGAGCGTTGCTTAATGTATAACAATCGCTCCACGGCATGCCGCTCGCCCGGCAAGCAGCCGAGACCATAAACGCCTTCGGTCGGGTAGGCGATCAAACCGCCAGCCGCGAGCGCTCGAACCGCCCGCTCGAATTGCGGTTGAAATGTATTGTTGTTTGTCTGACCCATGGCGAGTGTGCCGCGGCGATATGGGTGTCAGTCTAGACTCTCGGCTGGTTTGCCATCGTCAGCGGCGGCGTCGGCAACAACGGCCGGTTCGGCCGAGGCGTGCTGGGTTTTCGCCGCCTTCTTTTTGGCGCGCTTCTTAGTCGTTTTCTTTTTCTTCTTCGTGGTCTTTTTCTTTGCCGCCGTTTTCTTCGCCGCCGCCTTCTTTGTCGGCTTCTTTTTCGCGCCGCGCCGTCCACGCCGTTCGGGCGCGGCTTCAATCATGGCCTGACACTCCTCGAGTGTGAGATGCTTCGGCTCGCCATCCTTGGGTATTCTCGCGTTCTTTTTGCCATCCGTGACGTAAGGGCCATAGCGCCCATTCAGCACTTGTATGCTGGCATCCGGGAAATCCTGAATGATGCGGTTGGCATCCGCGATTTTCTTCTCCTCGATGAGCTCCAACGCTCTTTCGAGGTCGATCGTGTAGGGATCGTCGCCGCGAATCGATACATATTTATCGCCGTAGCGGACATACGGGCCGAAACGACCGATGCTTGCCGAGACCGGTTCGCCACTGAGAGTCTCGCCCAGAGCTCGCGGCAGTTTGAAGAGATCCAGAGCGTCCTCCAACGTAATATCGTCCATTTTCTGGCCGGGTTTCAAACCGGCGAACAGCGGCTTTTCCTCGTCATCTCTGGTGCCGATCTGAACGAAGGTGCCGTACCTGCCCATACGGACGCTTAGCGGTCGCCCGCTCTTCGGGTCCGAACCGAGCACGCGTGCTTGCGAAGCCTGTTCGCGAGTGACAGAACTCTCGGTCTGTTCGATCAGTTGGTGAAACGGGCCCCAGAAATCTCGTAACAGCGGCAGCCACTCGCTCTCGCCACGAGAGATTGCATCCAGCGAATTCTCCAACTGGGCTGTGAACTCGTAGTCGACATATTGTGCGAAGTGTTCGGTCAGGAAACGAATGACGACCTTGCCGACATCCGTCGGTATGAAACGCCGATTCTCCATCTCAACGTATTCGCGGTTACGGAGTGTCGAGATTATCGACGCGTAGGTCGAAGGTCGGCCGATGCCGTATTCCTCCAGGGCTTTGACGAGAGTTGCTTCAGAATAACGTGGCGGCGGTTCGGTAAAATGTTGTTCGCTGACGATCTCCCGCAGTTCGAGTTCATCGCCTGCCTTGACCGGTGGTAAAACGCGGTCCTGATCGGTTTGTGTGCTGTCGTCCTGTCCTTCCTGATACACCGTCATAAAGCCCGGCTTCACGAGCACCGAACCGGTCGCTCTCAAACGAATGTTTCCGTCGGCCGCTCGCCCCGAGACAAGGTCCAGACCTACCGTGTCGAACAAAGCCGGGCTCATCTGGCTGGCTACCGTACGTTTCCAGACGAGTTCGTAGAGCCGGAACTGATCGTTCTCGAGATGCGGCTTAACGTCCTCGGGTATCCGCCTGCCCGACGTGGGCCGAACGGCCTCATGCGCTTCCTGAGCGTTCTTAGCTTTCGTCGTATAGCGACGCGGCTCGTCCGGCAGGTTTTCTTCGCCGTAACGATCCTTGATCAGGTCTCTGAGTTCGTCCAGCGCTTCATTGGCGACAGTTACCGAGTCGGTACGCATGTAGGTGATCAGGCCGACTGAGCCCTCACCGACATCGATACCCTCGTAAAGGCGCTGCGCCACCATCATAGTCTTCTGTGCGCTGAAGCCAAATTTACGTGACGCTTCCTGCTGGAGCGTAGAGGTCGTAAATGGCGCTGCCGGGTTTCGTCGCCGCTGCTTTTTCTCGACATTGGCGACGGTCAGTATTCCGTTCCCGGGCGTGCTGAGGTCCCGATCGTCTTTCGATGCCGACTCTCCGACGTTCGCGGCCTCGTTGATCGCTTCTTCGACTGCGCGTACGGTTTTCTCGTCAGTGAACGTAAATTGCTCGACTTTCTCGCCTTCGAACAACGCGAGCCGAGCGGTCACCTCCTCCTTCTTATGCACCGCTACCGCGCCAATTGTCCAATACTCTCTCGGCTTGAACGCGGATATCTCGTCCTCGCGTTCTGCGATCAATCGGAGCGCCGGACTTTGTACTCGGCCTGCCGAGAGGCCGCGCCGTACCTTCTTCCACAGTAACGGCGAGAGATTGAAACCGACAAGAAAGTCGAGCGCGCGGCGCGCCTGCTGGGCGTTAATAAGATCTTCAGACAGTTCCCGCGGATCGTCTATCGCCTCCTGAATGGCGCGCTTAGTGATTTCGTGGAAGACGACGCGGCTTACTTTCTTGCCGTCCAGCAGATTCCGCTCTTTGAGTACTTCGTATACATGCCACGAGATCGCCTCGCCTTCGCGGTCCGGATCAGTCGCGAGGTACAGAACAGATGCTTTTTTTACGGCCTGCGCAATTTTCTCGATGTGCTTTTCATTCTTCTCGATAAGCTGATACTTCATCGAGAAGTCATCATCCGGGTCGACCGCTCCTTCCTTCGGCACGAGATCGCGCACGTGCCCGTACGAAGCAAGAACTTGAAAGTCCTTGCCGAGATATTTTTCGATGGTTCTCGCCTTGGCGGGAGATTCGACGATGACGAGATTCTTGCTCATAGTAAGGCAACCGCTAGGAACACACGCCTAAGCACATGCGATCTAGCGGATCGTGGTCAGTGGAGCCAACCAGGATCGTCCGCGAACACGAGGTCCGCCATTCGTGCGTAGGCTTGTTCCTGCCCGGGCTGACTGAATAGAAGCATCATTACGACCCATTTGACCTGTTCTATATCGATATCCGTGGCGTCCAGTGCCAGTAGTCGATCAATAACCCGTTCCCGATGCGTAGCCGTGAGAATGCCGACCTGTTCTAGATGCAGTAGATATCCTCTGCAAGACGAGTCCAACCGTTCTTGCTCGAAACGGTCGAAGATTCTTACCGTTGTTGAACGAGGTCCGGGCGCATCGGAGTTCACATCGGACGCATTCAAGCCGTCGAGCCAATCGAGAGCACGATCGATCTCACGGTCCCTGAATCCCGCACGCTCGAGCTCCTCGCGGAGTTCGTTTCTATCGGGCTCAGGCTCGTCTTCGCTATCTACGAAAGACTCAAATAGGTACATGAGCACGTCGAGCACGGTTTCCTTCATGCAGTTCTCTTCGGTAGGCGAGAATAGAGGCCGCCAGGCTGTGCCTCGACTAGTCCCTCCAATTCCAGTAGCAGGAGCATGGAGGAAAGCTCCGCTGTCGTCAATCCAGTGCGCTCGCTTATGTCCCCAACGCTAGAGGGCTCAAAGCCCAGGGCTTGCAGTAGCTGCGGGTAGCCGGCTTGTTCTGTCAAAGAGCTGGAGTCGGTCTGAGAAATCTCGTCAGCAGGTTCGTCTGGTACCGCGATCTGCAGCAAGGAAGCCAGCTCGACGAGCACATCCGTCGCGTCCTCCACGAGCTTGGCGCCATCTTTAATCAGTCGGTGACAACCCCTGGCGAGAGGGCTGTGGATAGAGCCGGGCATGGCGAAAACTTCCCGTCCGTACTCCGCGGCGAGACGCGCCGTGATCAGACTCCCGCTGCGGCGGGCAGCCTCGACGACCAACGTGCCTACGCTGAGTCCGGCGATAATCCGATTCCGTTGTGGGAAATGCACAGGCCGTGCCGGTGTCAACGGCGGGTATTCCGAGATCAGCAAGCCGTCGTCGATGATGCGGCGCGCAAGCGCGAGATTGGTCTTTGGGAAAATCACATCGAGTCCCGAGCCTAGGACAGCGACGGTTCCCGCAACTCCGGCAAGGCCGCCGCGGTGGCAGGCGCCGTCGATTCCTGTCGCTAGACCGCTCGTGATCGTCAGCCCGCGGTCACTCAAGTAACGGGCGAACGCCTCTGCCGTGTCGCGACCGATGTGGGTGGGATTGCGGCTGCCGACCATTGCGAGTTGTGGTGCGCGCAAGAGATCGGGCCGCGCGCCTGCCGACCATAGAGCGAGAGGTGGGTCCGGTAATTCCTGTAGCAAGGGAGGATAAGCGGGACTGTCCAGCGTAATAAGCGCATGGCCGGGACGCTCCAGCCAACGCTGCCAGGCGGTTAGTAACGCCCCGTCTGGAGACCGCAGCCGGTCGGCGGACTTTGCGTCCAGGCCGGCGGCAAGAAGATCTCGACGCGAGAGGCGGACGATGTCCGCGGCGCTTCCCCGTGAGCGGAAGAGCGGCAGCGCGCCAGGCGCACCCGGGTAGGTCGCCTGAAGAAAGGTGAGCCATGCGTCAAGATACATAGTCACCAATGCTGACGCGGGACCCCCGGGGCTTCAACCCCAGGTGGGCGAGAATTTGCGGTTTACGGGTTGCGAACGGTATCCAGCACGCGGATTTCGCTCGTCGCCTCCATGACCAGGGCATAGCTCATGCGATCGAAGATTCGGAAGACCATCATCGTGCCTGCCAGCTCGTCAGGCAAACGGACTTTCTTCACGCGATTGCCTCTTCTGGTCGCGTCGTCATCTATCAGTTCTCCGGTCGTGAACGCAGACAACACGTGACCGGGTTCCAGGCCGTGAATAGCGCCTCGATTCAGGACGACCACCTGAAACTGTCCCACGAGCGATAAACCGTCGATAACGGAAATGATCCTGCCCTCGACCAGTGAGCCCGGCGCTCGTGGAAGGTAATTGGCCGGGCGGGCGTCCTCGACGCTAAGCTAAATGGTGTCCTCGAGCTGTTCCACTCGCACGCGCGGCGACAGCCGTTCGACCACGCCGCGTTCGAGCTGGATAAACGGCTGGCCACTCGTGTCGTAGGCGAGCGAGAGAATATCGCCCGGATAAATCAAGTGCGGGTTGGCTACCTGCGGGTTGATCTGCCAGATCTCGGGCCAATACCACGCGTCCTGTAAGAAGAGCGCGGCGATATCCTACAGCGTATCGTCGGGCTGGACGACGTATTGCTCGGGATGCCTGGGGTTGACCTGAACTGTTTCAGACTGCGCCTGCGGCGGGTTCAGGCCACAGGCAATCAGAAAAGCCCGATAAAGGCAGTGGCGAACAGACCGACATGGACGCGGCGTTTGGGCGGAAATGGCGCGTAAATCATGGCTCCAAACTCCTTGAGGCCAGTAAATTGGCTCTAACAGTGATCCTCAGGTCGTTACTGGTATAATCCTCGGCCCCGAAATCGGGTACCTGACCCACGAAACCAGGAGCTGAGGAACCACTGCTATTCCTGTAAAGTCAGAGGGTTAAGTAAACTTCGTTGCGTTATACACGAAATACTGGGCTAACGACAATGGCATGTCTCGCAATTCTCGAATATCCGGACCCCCGGTTGCGGATTCGGGCGACCCCGGTAGCGGCGATCGACGACGATGTCCGCACTCTGTTGGCGGACATGCTCGAGACGATGTATACCGCTCCCGGTATCGGTTTAGCGGCGACGCAGGTCGATATTCACAAGCGAATTCTCGTCCTGGACATCTCGGAGAATCGCGACGAACCGCATTGTCTGATCAATCCTAAGCTGTTGAGCCAGGAGGGCAGCGTTAACTACGAAGAAGGCTGTCTCTCCGTTCCTGGTGTCTTCGAGGCGGTCGATCGCGCGGAACGTATCAGGGTCAGAGCTCAAGACGAGCATGGCGAGCTGCGGGAGTTCGATGCCGACGGCCTGCTCGCCATCTGTATTCAACACGAGATCGACCACCTGGACGGTAAGCTTTTCGTCGATTACCTCTCGACACTCAAGCGCGACCGGCTGAAGAAGAAAGCCGCTAAGAAGGCCAAACGCGGGAGCGAGGACAGCGAGTCGGTTCGATTATCGGTCCCTGTCCTTTGAGTTGCCCGCGCGAATCCCGCTCGGGGTGAGCTTGCCAACACGCATCGCATTCGCCGGGACTCCGGAATTCGCGGTTCCGGCGCTTGAGGCGCTACGGTCGAACGGGCTGGACATCGTTCAGG
>CAUZMW010000078.1:0-10557 GCA_963581225.1 Gammaproteobacteria bacterium | reverse complement strand
CCGACTCGTAAGTCGGTCAGCTCTCTGACGATGGTATCGGGGTCTCGCTGGGCGCGCCGATGCCGGCGCCTCTGCCGAGGGCGATCGACCCCCAGCTGCTCGGCCGTAACAACCTTTAGCTGCCTGTCCGGAAGTGCCAGACCCTCCTCGAGTTCACCCACGGCGAGGCTTAGCGGTCGTTCGCTTGACAGAAAGTCCCGCCAGCTCGAGACGCTGACCGGAGCAAGCCCCCGGCCGCTCAACAATTCTGTCAGGACTTCTCGCCGTCCGGGGGATGACGTGACGATCAGAGTACGCACCGCATCGTCGCTCTCCAGCCAGCGGGTGATGGGGTCCGCCTCAACGGCCTGACTGGAACTCAGCGGGTGCGCGGTACCCGCATTGAAGTTCGGTATGTTCTTGCCTGTCGGCAGTTCTCTGGTGCAGACGTGGACGCTAAGGCGGTTTCGAAGTCCTTCCTTCAGCAACACGGGATTCCAGAAGGCCAGGTCCGGGGGCAGGATCGGCCGCTCCGGATCACCCGAGAGCTGTTCATAACGTTCCTGAACGAGCGTCCAGCCGGTATCCAGACTTTCCACGGCGTCTTCTAGAAAGATCAGTAGCGCGTCGTCCGGCAGATGGTCGAGAAGCGAGTTGGTCGTATCGAAGAAGAGCGGTAGAAAATACTCGATCCCTGCGGGCAATTGTGCCTCGGAGATATTGCGGTATATGTTCGAGCGATTCGGCTCGCCCGGCAGATGGTCGCGGAAGCGCTCTCTGAAGCCACGAATCGCATCGGCGTCAAATGGGAATTCTCTTGCCGGCAGAATTCGTATGCGTTCTACGGTGCCGGTAGTGAGCTGGGTCTCGGGGCTGAAGATTCGCAGGCTCTCGATTTCTTCGTCGAACAGGTCGATACGCACGGGGTAGTCGGAGCCGGTGGCGAATACATCCAATAGCGATCCCCTGACCGCGAACTCACCGAGATCCACGACCTTCTCGACATGCAGATAGCCGTGGCTTACGAGCTGTTCGCACATGGTTTGGCGGTCGATGCGTTCACCGATCCGGATCGACATCGATCGTGCCGAGATGAATCCGGGCGGCGGCAGGCGCGTCAGTAACGCTTGCGAGTTAACGACGAGTGTGCCGGCGTCGCCATGGGAGAGTGAAGACAATGTCGCGAGTCGTTCGGCGATCAATTCCTGAGGTGGGGAGAATGCGTCATAGGGCAAGGTCTCGTAGTCGCTGAAGCGGCCGACGGTCACATCGCCCATGAAGAAGCGCAGCTCCCGTTCGAGTCGGTCTGCGGCGGCAGCCGAATTCGTGACGATGCATACCAACCCGGGGTACTGGGTAGCAGCTTGCGCCACGGCAAGACTTTGCGCCGCGCCATAGAGCTGCCCCCACCGAACTTGCGGGTCTTGTGGCCCGGGCAGCGTGAGCCGGAGAAGGTCGTCGGAAGGATTCATAGCTCCGCGAATTATCCCATAGCCGCTTTCGGATACGGGGACGGTCTACCTAACTCACCAACTAGCTTGAATGCCTAGATAGTTAGGGAGACCGTCCCCGTATCCCGATGGGGCGTTGAGCACGGCGACGGCGGAGAAACGCGGTTTAGCGTGTGGCGACGGCGTGGAGGACGACGTCATGCTCGAAGTAGACCACGAAGCCGGGATAATCCCAACGGGTGATCGGCGGTTCGCCAATGGCGGCCTGCTGCGTCGAAGGCGCACCAAAGTTCGCCTGCACGCGGGCCATATTCGCACCGCGATTCGGCCGGAGGTGCATGGAGTCGCGGGCGAGATCGATCCCATCCAGGATCAGATCGTCGGTAGTCGCTCCGGAAGCGATCGCCAGCAGGCCACATGTGATGAGTTTCTTGAGCAAGGTTCTCTCCCTTGGCGAGAGATGGAAAATATCATCGCGAGGCGGCTCGAGAAACGCAGCGTCGGCTGGTTTGAGCGTTCCGTCACAGTTCCGGCCAAACGCCGCTGACAGCTCGACTCATCATATAACTCATTGTTATATAAGTTTTTTACCTGCTCGCGACCCTGCCGGGCTTACTTGCGAGGCTCGCCGCGTGAGCATTGAGTTTGCAGCGCGTCGGGCAGCCACTGCTCACGACTGCCGCGGGCGGCTGTGCTTTAATGCTGCGCAATGTTCTATCCATTAGAGTGTTTTATCGCGCTGCGCTATGCACGCGCTCGACGCCATCGCGGTTTTGCCTCGTTTATCACGGTGGCGTCCGTTCTTGGAATGGCGCTGGGCGTCGCTGCCCTCATTGTGGTTCTCTCCGTAATGAACGGGTTGGAGACAGAGCTTCGAACACGCCTGCTGAGTATGACCGCCCATGCGACACTCGCGAATCCCCGCGACGGCGTCGCCGACTGGCCGGCGCTGAAGGCGCAACTCGATCAGCGACCGGGAGTGGTTGGCGTGTCACCGTACGTGGTGGTCGAGGGTATGCTGGGTTCCGGATCCAATCTAAGCCCGGCAATCGTCCGCGGCATACTGCCGGAGGAAGAGGCAATCGTCTCCGAACTCGGTGACTTCCTTACAGTCGGCCGGCTGGACGAACTCGAAGCCGGAGCGCAACGTATCATCCTCGGCCGAATTCTCGCGCTGAATCTCGGTGTCGGCGTCGGTGATCGGGTGAATCTCCTCGTACCCCAGGTTGAAAACGGCAGACCGACAGCGATACTCCGCAGTTTTCTCGTAACCGGGATCTTCGTCGCCGGAATTCAGGATCACGATGCTGGTCTCGCGCTTACACATCTCAGTGACGCGAGTGAGCTCAGGGGATTCGCCGGCCGTGCCGGGGGCGTCGCGGTTCGTTTGGAGGACCCGATGGCCGTAGCTGCGTTTGCAGATGGGCTTCCGCAGTCCATCGACGACGCGATCACTTATTCGGACTGGACGATCGAAAACCGTAACTACTTTCGCGCCATCCGTATCGAGAAAACGATCATGGCGCTGCTTCTGATGCTGATCGTCGCGGTCGCGGCATTCAATATCGTGGCGTCACTGATCATGATCGTGACCGACAAGAAAAAAGACATCGCTATTCTTCGGACTTACGGCCTGGAGCCTGAGCGTGTTTCGAGGATATTCATGGTTCAGGGTTCGGTTATCGGGATTGCCGGAACGCTTCTTGGCCTGGTACTCGGACTCATTCTTGCGTTTAACGTCGAGACCGTATTCCCCTGGCTGGAGCGCACGTTTAACTTCGAGATCATGCCTGGCGATGTCTTCTACGTGACCGACTTGCCGTCCGAGGTTCAGTGGTTTGACGTCACCGCTATCACGATCTCCGCTCTCGTGATAGCGGTGCTCGCCACGATCTACCCATCCCGCCGCGCAGCCGCCGTGGCGCCGGCCGAAGCATTGCGATACGAGTGATGCTGCGACAGCCCTACGAACTGTCAATGTCGTTACGCTATCTGCGTGCGCGTAGCCGGAATGGCTTTATCTCGTTTATTTCGCTGGTTTCGATGATTGGCATCGGCCTTGCCGTTGCCGTACTTAGTGTCGTGTTGTCGGTAGTAAATGGTTTTGAATATGAATTACAGAAGCGAATTCTCGGAATCGTGTCTCACGCTGCCGTCAGTGGCATCTACGAACCACTCGAGGATTGGGAGGCGATGCGCGAAGCCGTCTTGACGCGTCCGGATGTGACCGGGGTCGCACCTTACGTGGAGGGCCAGGGACTCGTCGTTTTCGGCGATACGCCGGCCGGTGTCGAGGTGCGGGGAATAGACCCGGCATTGGAGCAGGAAGTCTCGCAACTCGGGCAGTTGCTGCAGGTCGGGGAGATCGAGACGCTTCAGGACGGAAGTTACACCATGCTCGTCGGCAGCAGCCTGGCTGCGGAACTGGATCTGGAGCTAGGGGATTCGCTGGTGTTAATTATCGCGCAGGGACGGGTGACGCCCGCAGGGATCGTGCCCCGCATGCGGAGTTTCGAGATAGCGGGAATTTTCGAGGCGGGGATGTACGAATACGATCGGGGACTGGTGTACGTTAGCCTGGCCGATGCGGCGCGCTTGTTTCGTACGGACGGGAGACCGACAGGGCTCAGGATATCAGTCCGCGACATCTATCTGGCCCGGCAAATTTCAGAGGAGGTCGCCATCGGATTCGGCGGTGGTTTCTATATTAACGACTGGACCCGGAAGCACAGCAACTTCTTTCGATCTATCCAGATCACCAAATCGATTATGTTCGTTATTTTCTCTTTGGTTATCGCCGTGGCGGTATTCAATATTGTATCGACACTCGCAATGGTGGTGAGAGATAAACGCGGCGATATCGCAATCCTGCAAAGCTTCGGGGCTTCGGCCCGCAGCATCGTCACGATGTTCGCAACTCAGGGAGCGCTTATCGGCTTAATCGGTACGGGCTTCGGCCTCGCGTTCGGGATTTTGGTCTCCAGCCAGCTTGGGAGCATCGTGACATTTATGGAAACATCATTCGGTATCGACCTGTTGGCGGAGGAAGTCTACTTCATCAGCGATCTGCCGACCCAGGTTCGATATTCGGAGATCGCGCAGATTGGGCTGCTCGCGATCTGTCTCGCCGTTCTGGCCACCCTCTATCCGGCGATCAATGCGTCAAGGCAACCGCCGGCGGAGGCGCTACGGTATGAATAATGTTCCTGGCGGCGAAGACAAGGTTCTCGAGGTACAGGGGCTAACGAAGACCTTCGACGAAGCGGGCCGCAGTGTCGACGTGCTATGCGGCGTCGATTTGACCATCTCCCGGGGTGATCTAGTGGCGATTGTCGGCGCCTCCGGTTCTGGCAAGACGACACTGCTGCAACTTCTCGGTGGCTTGGATCAAGCGACGTCCGGCGAGGTACGGGTGTCCGGGCAGTCGATGACGGGGTTAAGCAACTCCCAGCGCGGCTTGCTTAGGAATCGATGTTTGGGATTCGTCTATCAATTTCATCACCTCTTGCCCGAGTTCAGCGCACTGGAGAACGTCGCCATGCCGCTGCTCGTTCGTGGCGAGAAGCCCGCAGTGGCTGCTGATCGCGCGGAAGCGCTGCTGTCTCGGGTCGGGCTAGAAGAACGGTTGAGCCACCGGCCGGGGGAACTTTCCGGCGGCGAGCGGCAACGGACTGCGGTCGCTCGGGCGTTGGTGACCGAGCCCGATGTCGTACTGGCGGATGAGCCTACCGGTAACCTGGACCGCCCGACTGGCGCGCGCCTGTTCGAGTTGATGCTGGAATTGAACTCCGATTTAGGCACCAGCCTCGTAGTCGTCACCCATGATCCGGAACTCGCGTCTCGCATGGGCCGGGTCCTCGAACTCAGGGATGGGTTATTGCACGCAGTGGACTGATCTCGGCCTCTTCCCGGGTGCGCGTGGGCCGCCTGGCTACTGCTGCCGGCTCGTTGTTACTCGGCTCATTGCTGATGCATCAACTTCCTTCGCCACCGGGGGTGGTTACATCGGTGGCGCTCATATCGGTTTCATGGTATCTACAAGTTTCGTGCGTGATGCCGAAATAACTCTACGCCTTCCTCAAGCGGAGGCTTCGATTTCGCCGAATACGCTGGACGAGGTTCTGGACATCACGGTTACCCAGACGGGTAGCTATATCGTGAACGGGCGTCCGCTGGTCAACAGTTAGCGGCGAACGCTACGGGCTGCAATTGAGAGATTGATGGGTGAGACACGGGATTTACCGGTGACGATTCGCGCAGACGCTGAAGCGACCCACCAGTCGGTAGTGACTGCGATGGATGTGGTCGGGCAGCTGGGTTTCGTGCGGATCAATATCGCGACGGTGACGCCACCGGAGGCCTGATCGTCATGGCAGCTCTTCTGGATTCCGGCGCCGTCTCTGTTTACCGACGGCTGTTCGCTTATGTGACTCCGCACTGGCGGGTGATTGCAGTAGCGGTTGGCGCGATGTTCTTCTTCTCCGCCGCGAATGGTTACGTGCCCTTCCTCATCGAAGATGTGATCGAGACATTGGGCGATGCGGGTCGGACCGGTGGCGGCTACGTTCCGTTGATCATATTAGTGACCGCCGCGGTTCGCGGCATTACAGACTTCGTTTCCGTTTACGGTCTGGGTTGGTTAGGGCGGCGTGTCATCCGCGACCTGCGCGGAGAGCTCTTCCAGAGATACACGGAGTTACCGGCACGATTTTTCGATCAGACTTCATCGGGTCTGCTGATCTCCAAGCTAACGTACAACACGGAACAGGTTGCGGACGCGATATCCAATGTCCTTGTTATTGCTGTCAGGGATACTCTGACAATGATCGCGCTCATTGGCGCGATGATTTATTTTAGTCCGATATTGACAGCGCTCGTAGCGGTGACTGTGCCCGTCATTGGGATTCTGGTCGGCATAATGAGCCGGGCATTCAGACGTTACAGCACGCGTATACAGGCATCGATGGGTGATGCAACTCGGGTCACCGAAGAGGCGCTCGCCGGCCACCTGATCGTCAAGGTGTTCGACGGGCAGGAGTACGAACGCGGGCAGTTCAACGTCATCAATCGCCGCAACTACAAGTCCAATCTTAAGCTGGTTGCAACGCGCGCGGCCGGTGACGCGTTAACGCAGTACACACTTGCGATCGGTCTCGCCGCGATAGTCTGGGTTGCATTTTCCGAGCAGCTGGCGGCCGATCTGGACGCGCCGGTTTTTATGGGCTTTCTTGTGGCCATGGGCCTGTTAATGGCGCCGATGAAGCGCGTAGTCAACGTCAACGTCGGATTGCAGAGAGGAATTGCTGCCGGTGAGAGCTTGTTCGAAATTCTCGACGAACCCACCGAGCAGGACACGGGGACGAAAACGCTTTCACGCGCTCGCGGCGACGTAGAGTTTCGAAGTGTGTCCTTTACCTATGACTCATCCAAGGGGCGAATACTCGACGACGTATCGTTTCGGTCTCCATCTGGTAGTACGACCGCGATCGTCGGACGGTCCGGTAGCGGAAAGACGACGCTCGTCGGCCTGTTGCCTAGGATTTATGATATCGAAGGCGGCAGCGTGCTCTTGGACGGTATCGATCTCCGCGAGTATCGGCTCAAGGATTTGCGTCGGCAGATCAGTCTCGTCAGCCAGGATGTTGTGTTGTTCAATGATTCGATCGCGAACAATATCGCCTACGGTGGCCTCGCTTCCGCGTCGAGAGATGCTATTGAACATGCGGCTGAGCTCGCCCACGTAACCGAGTTCGCGGCGAGCCTACCTGAGGGGCTGGCTACGAACGTCGGTGAGCGCGGGATCCTTCTGTCGGGCGGGCAGAGACAGAGGATTGCTATCGCCAGGGCATTGTTAAAGGATGCTCCTGTTCTGATTCTCGACGAGGCAACCTCGGCGTTGGACACAGAGTCGGAACGCCGGATCCAGGGCGCACTGGCGACGTTGATGCAGGGCCGGACTACGGTGGTGATAGCGCACCGATTATCGACCGTGGAGGGTGCCGATTGCATCATCGTTCTGAAGGACGGTGCAGTTGTCGAGCAAGGCACTCACGACGAACTACTGGCTCTCAACGGTCACTATAGCGGACTGCATCGTATGCAATTTTCGGTCTAAGGACTGGGGTGCGTCTGCTACTCGTTCGTTTCCTGGAGTGGGTCTGGTACCGCCCGAATCCGCTGAAATGGTTGCTCTGGCCCGTGAGCTGGATTTACGGGGCGCTGGTGCGGCTACGTTACGCAGCCTACCGTCACGGCTTGAAATCCGTAACGACTCTGCCGATACCGGTCATCGTCGTCGGGAATATTACGGTGGGTGGCACCGGGAAGACGCCCTGTGTCATTTGGTTAGCACGCGACTTGAAGGCACGCGGCTATCGCGTCGGTGTCGTTAGCCGGGGCTACGGCGGCAAGGCCGCAGTCTGGCCACAACGAGTCGAGCCCGGCAGTGACCCCGCGGTGGTCGGTGATGAACCCGTTCTGATCGCCCGAGCGACCGGGTGCCGTGTGGTCGTTGGCCCGGATCGTGTTGCCGCAGCGAAGAGCCTACTCGAGCACGCGGAGATGGATGTTCTGTTATGCGATGATGGGCTGCAGCATTATGCGTTAGGACGAAATATGGAAATCGCCGTCGTCGATGGGTGTCGTGCTCTAGGGAATGGACTCTGCCTGCCGGCCGGGCCCCTTCGAGAGCGTGCCGACCGGCTTCGAACCGTCGATGTGGTTGTCGTCAACGGCGGAACCTGGAGCTACGCTGACGCGATACGCATCGCGGCTGTCCCGGATCGCGTTTATCCGTTAGTGGGATCTGAAGAGAAAGTATTGGACGATTTCCACGGCCAGCGAGTGCATGCCGTCGCCGGAATAGGAAACCCACAACGTTTTTTCGATCTGTTAACGGACTCGGGGCTTGTCGTTACGCCGCATTCTCTTCCGGACCATGCCCGCTTGAGTCCCGAGGATCTGGAGTTCGGTGATCAGCTCCCGGTATTGATCACGGAGAAAGATGCGGTGAAGTGTCAGTCCTTCGCCGCAGACAATGTCTGGTGCGTCGCTGTCGCGATTGAGTTCGACGCCGATCACGACAAACGTCTGATGCGGCGCGTCCTGGAGGTGCTCTAGTCGTGGCGCAGGATTTTATCGCCGTCATTCCCGCGCGATTCGGCTCGAGCCGGCTGCCCGGAAAGCCGCTGGCCGACATCGATGGACGGCCGATGATCGCGTGGGTTTACGAGCGGGCGCAGCAGAGCGGGGCGAGCGACGTGCTCGTTGCCACGGACGACGAGCGAATCGCCGCAGCTTGTCGTGAATTCGGTGCAGTGGTCGAGCTCACCTCTGCGAGTCACGAGAGTGGTACCGACCGAATTGCGGAGGTCGCGGAACGGTTGGAATGGGCGGATGACCGGATCGTCGTGAACGTGCAGGGTGACGAGCCGCTATTGCCGCCTGCATTGATATCTCAGGTGGCGCTGTTGTTGGGCCAGGATCCAGCCGCGGGAGTGGCGACGTTGGTGACCCCTGTTCGTTCACGCGACGAGTGGCAGGACCCGAATATGGCTCGCGTGATCGTGGATCGCAACGGCCGGGCACTGTATTTCAGTCGTGCGCCGATACCGTGGCCGCGAGACGGCGGTACGCCGCCGGCGCTACGCCACATCGGCCTCTACGCCTATCGCGTCGACGCGCTCAAGCAGCTTGCAGCGACCTCACCGTGTGAACTGGAGCGAGTGGAGCGACTGGAGCAGCTTAGAGCGCTATGGCTGGGCATGAAGATCGTCGTCGCGGAGGCCTGCGAGGTGCCGCCCCGTGGCGTAGATACCGAGGCCGATCTCGACGCTGTTAGAGAGCTGCTCGTGAGCGGCTGACCTGCCTATCTCGTTCTTATTCAGCCCGATTCGGTTTAAGCTGTGATATCACCTGACAGAGATGTCACGGGTCCCGAACACAACACACGGTGGGGGTTTCGACATGGCGTATTCACTGCTCGGCAATAATTTCGTTCCGCCCGATCTCAGAGGGAAGATTAACGGGCAGGCGAAATACGCGGAAGACTTTCGCGCCGACGGGATGCTCTTTTGCCGGTTGCTCACCAGCCCAGTGCCCCATGCCCGCGTTATCAGTATCGATGCGTCGGAGGCGCTTGCGATGGAGGGTGTTCACGCTGTGCTTACCGCAGACGACGTGCCGTCCACACCGGCTCCCGCGACGCCCATCCTGACCAATGAGCCGCTCTACGTCGGTGAGCCGGTCCTTGCGGTCGCGGCCGTGGACGAGACGACGGCCCAGGACGCCATCGAGAGAGTCTCCATCGAGTTCGAGCCGTTGCCGTTCACGTTCGATCCTCTCGAAAGCCTCTATCCCGGCGGTCCGAACGCGCGTAGCGACGGTAATGTGGCGGGGCGCGGGATTTTACCGCGGACGCTGAAATGGACCGCTCGTGACTTTGCTGTCGATCCGGAAGACGTGCTGCCGATGGGAGAGCCGACCGAAGAATGGCTGTACGGTGATTTGGAAGCGGGGTTCAGCGAAGCTGCCCTGGTACTCGATGAGTCCTTCGTGACGGCGGGTCTTTCGCATCAATGTATGGAACCGCGAACATCGATGGCTTACTGGGAGAACGGTCGATGTCACGTCCATGGATCGTCCCAGAGTCAGGCTTCGATGATGCCGGGCCTGGCATCACTGTTAGAGATCGATCTCGAGGACGTCGTGTACATCGCCGAGTATTGTGGTGGTGGATTCGGATCGAAGGGTGGTCCGTATCCGACCATGGCCATACCCGCGCTCATGAGCCGCCAGACTGGGCGGCCGGTCATGTTGCGTATGAGTCGCGCCGAGGAATACGGACTAGGTACGGCGCGAGCCGGGTTCCAGGGGCGGTTGCGAATGGGATTCCGGGATGACGGCCGTGTCACTGCCGTCGATCTGTCGATCGTTCAGGAGAACGGCCCGCACACGGGCTGGAGCGATCTCGGCTCTGCGGCGGGTTCGATCTCGATTCTTTATCAGCCTCTCGCGATGCGTTATCGGGGGATCACGGTTGAGACGAACACGCCGCCGCGAGGACCGCAACGTGGTCCCGGCCAAAATCAGATCGCTGCGGCGGTTGAACCCATCCTGGACAAGGCCG
>CAUZMW010000077.1:0-10560 GCA_963581225.1 Gammaproteobacteria bacterium | reverse complement strand
GACACCGCGGAAATTGAAACGAATTGCCACGCATCCCAGGGAAACGAAGGCGCGCGCCAAAGTGTGTACGACCTTATTGTTCATCGTGCCATCGTGAAGTGGGTGAGGATGACAGAGCAGCGCAATGGCAACCGGGTCTCGCTCCGATGGGGCCTCCTGTATGCCTTGGACAGCGCCGGCGGGGCCGTGCACACGGATCGTCTTCGCAGTCGGAGCATGTTGCTTCAACGGGCCGTGGTCCGACTAATCGTCGTCACCCCGGTCAAAATCCAGCGCGACCGAGTTGATGCAATAGCGTTGGCCGCTAGGCTGCGAACCATCGGGAAAAACGTGGCCCAGATGCGCGTTACAGCTTACACAGAGTACTTCCTCTCGAATCATCCCGCCGCCCAGGTCCTGACGGGTTGCGACTGCACCGTCCACGGCTGGCGACCAGAAGCTCGGCCAACCGGAACCGGAATCGTATTTCTGGCCGGAGGAGAACAATTCGTGCCCACAACAGACACAGTGATACATACCGGCCTCTTTGTTGCCGACGAACTCGCCGCTGAACGGCGCCTCCGTACCCGCCTCCTGGGTAACTCGGAACTGCTCCGGCGTCAGACGCTCTGAGAGAGCTTGTCTGGAGGAGTCTTTTTTATCGATCATGTTTGAGTCCTGGTAACGCGACGGCACACCTCCGCCACTTCGCCGCCTCGTGTCTAATCGGCCCAGCCTAATGTTATCGTAAGACTGCGATGAGCGGGATTATCGAGCTTCAGGCAGTCACGAAGCGGTACGCAGAGAGTATCGTACTGGACGACTTGAGCCTCAGTATTCCACCCCGATCAATCACGGGCGTCATCGGTGAAAGCGGTAGCGGGAAATCCACGCTGCTGCAGCTAGTAAACGGGCTCGTACTACCCGACTCCGGGACGGTTAACGTCTTCGGCAAACCGTTGCCCAGGGAAGATCTGCCTCGATTCAGGCGCCGAGTCGGTTACGCCGTACAGGGCACAGGGCTGTTTCCGCATCTGCGGATCGCACAGAATATTGGACTACTGGGCGCACTGGAAAGATGGTCGCCAGCGGACATAGACGCGCGGACCGCTGAGTTAATGCGGCTCATGGACTTATCGCCGGAGCTCAAGCTTCGTTACCCCTATCAACTCTCCGGCGGACAACAGCAGCGCGTAGGCATCTGTCGGGCCATGTTTCTTCGGCCCGAGATTCTGCTTCTCGACGAACCGTTCTCCGGTGTCGATCCGTTGACTCGACGAGATATTCACACTCGCTTCCTTGAGCTGCTCGCGGCTGAGCCGGCGACCGTTGTCCTGGTTACGCACGATATCGCGGAAGCTCGGCGCCTGGCATCGGAGCTTGTGATCGTCCACGACGGCCGACTTATCCAAACAGGCGAGACGGCAGAAGTCATGAGAAACCCCGCGACAAAACACGTGGCGCTCCTAGTCGGAGACAGCAGTGATGGTTGATCGCCTGGCATTGTCGCTCACCTGTCTCGGCATCTGTTCGGGCCTGTCCGCACAACCCGAGCAGATCGCGGTCGGCAGCAAGAATTTCACCGAAGGCTATGTGCTAGCAGAGATCATGGCGCAACTGCTGGAGTCTCGCGGTATTCCGGTCGAGAGAAGATTCGGGTTCGGCGGAACACTCGTTGCGTTCGAAGCACTCCGAGCCGGAGAAATCGATGTCTACGCCGAATATACCGGCACGATCGGCCAGGTCATTCTGGGTAGCGACGCGACGCTAAATAGCGTCCAGCTCGCGGCCGCGCTGGCGCAGCTCGATCTCGAAGCATTACCGGCGCTTGGATTTAATAATACCTATGCTCTGGCAGTGACCTCCCCAACCGCGCGGCGATACAACCTGCGTACTATTTCCGATCTTCAGGCGCTTTCCGATCTTCGCTTCGGCCTAAGCCATGAGTTTCGTGACCGCGCAGACGGCTGGCCCGGTTTGAAGAGCATCTACGGGTTACCTCAAGACAGCTCGGGTATTGAACATGGGCTCGCCTATCAGGCACTGCTCGAGGACGAAATCGACGTCACCGATGCCTATTCCACGGACGGCGACCTGCAGAGATATCAACTTGTCGTACTCGAAGACGACCGCGGTTATTTCCCGAGCTATCACGCGCTGCCGCTGACCCGGCAGGACCTGGACTCCGAAGTCAAGGCGATTCTGGGAGAACTCGCCGATCGCCTGGATGACGAATCGATGCGCGCATTGAATGCGGAAGTGGTGGTTGAGAACAGGAGCTTCGCAGAAGCGGCAGCCGCGTTTCTGTTGGCTCAGGGTCTGATTACCGAAGTTCAGGCGCCTACTGTCAACATGTGGCGGAGTCTTGTCAACAACACCTTAGTTCACCTGAAGCTGACCGGCATCGCCCTTCTTGCAGCCTGCCTCACCGGCCTGAGTCTGGCCCTCGCCGTGTATCGCTCCCGCCGATTGTCCAAGGTGGTTCTCTACGTCGCCGGCTTACTGCAAACGATACCGTCCATCGCACTACTTGCACTGATGATACCGGTCGCCGGCGTCGGACAAACGCCGGCGATCATCGCACTCTTCCTCTATTCGCTGCTCCCAATAGCGCGCAATGCGATCACGGCGCTCGTAACGATCGACCCGCTCCTCCGACGTGTCGCGACGGCGCTTGGGCTCACTCACCTGCAACAACTAAGACATGTCTATATCCCGCTCGCTCTTCCCCACGTGCTCGCCGGAGTCAGAATCGCAGCGGTCGTCAGTATCGGCACCGCGACGCTGGCTGCCTTCATAGGCGCGGGCGGCCTGGGCGAGCCCATCGTCACAGGCCTCGCGTTGAACAACACGAGTCTAATTCTTCAAGGCGCTATCCCGGCGGCATTACTCGCCCTGTGCGCCGAGCTTCTGTTCGAAGCGCTCGAGCGCTGGTTAGTCCCGCGACACCTGACGTCAGCGCAGCTAGTCTCCTAAGAACTGGCAGGATCACCGCTTTTCTGTAATAGCAGCTCATTAATTCGCTGGACGAATCCAGCTGGGTCCTCGAGAGGCTGACCTTCGACTAACGTCGCTTGCTCCAGGACCACCAGCGATAGACTCTCGAACTTCTCATCGTCCGTTTCCTGGTCAAGTCTTTCGATCAGCGGATGATCCGGGTTGAGTTCCAGCGAGGGCGCATCGTTCGGAGCTTCCTGTCCGGCTGCCTTCAAAAGTTCCCGCATCTGAAATCCCATCTCATGCTCGCTAAACACGAGGCACGCGGCCGACTCCCGTAATCGCTCGCCAATTCGAACTTCGTCGACCTTATCTCGAAGCGCTCGCTTGATACGTTTCAGTAAGTTCTGTTGCTCTTTCGTCAAACTGGGTTCAACCAGCTTGTCGCCGTCGCCACTGTTCAGATCCAGCTCTCCGCGGCTAACGTCCCGGAAACTCTTGCCGCGGAACCCAGTGAGATGCTGCATGACCCACTCGTCGATGCGCTCTGACAGGAGTAACACCTCGACACCCTTCTCACGCAGGCCCTCCAGATGCGGGCTGTTGCGAGCCGCTGTGGGCGACTCTGCGGTCAAGTAATAGATCGTGTCCTGCTCGGCGGGGCAGCTTCCGAGATAGTCGTCCAGAGACCGATCGGATTCCAGACCGTCCGACTCGGTGCTATTGAACCGCAGCAACCCGGCAATCTTCTCGCGGTTGCTCGAGTCCTCCACAATACCCTCTTTTAGAACAGCCCCGAACGCCGTCCAAAATGTACGGAATTTTTCCGCGTCCTTCTTGGCCAGTCTCTCCAGCAAATCCAACATTCTCTTGGTCAGAGCGCGCTTTATCGCGGCGACGTTCGGGTCCTGTTGCAACAACTCGCGCGAAATGTTCAGCGAGAGATCATTCGAATCAACGATACCGCGGACAAATCGGAGATAGAGAGGGAGAAACTGCGTCGCCTCATCGCTGATGAAGACGCGCTGAACATAGAGCTTGACTCCTCTCGGCGATTCGCGATTCCAGAGATCGAACGGAGCCGTCGCCGGAACATAGAGCAAGCTCGTGTACTCGCGCTTGCCTTCAACACGATTGTGACTCCAGATCAGTGGGTCCGCGAAATCATGTGCGATGTGCTTGTAGAACTCGAGATATTCCTCGTCTTCGATCTCGGCTCGTGGCCTGGTCCAGAGAGCTTTGGCACGATTGACGGTCTCCGCCTTATCGTCATCGTCATTTTCAGTCGTGACGCGAACCGGAAACGCGATGTGGTCAGAGTACTTATGAATTAGCGCCTTGACCGCTAGCATCTGCAAAAACTCGGATTCCTCGGGCTTCAGCTTGAGCTTCACGGTTGTGCCTCGTTCGGGCCGGTCGATGGCCTCCACCGTGTATTCGCCTTCACCGGTCGAAGTCCACTTCACGGCTTCTGCCGACGGCGTACCGGCCCGACGGCTGATAACCTCAACCGAGTCCGCAACGATGAAAGAGGAATAAAAGCCGACGCCGAACTGGCCGATGAGTTGGGAGTCGTGTTTGGACTCGCCGCTTAGACGACCGATAAATTCTGCCGTTCCCGAACGAGCGATGGTCCCAAGCTGCTCGACGATTTCGTCACGGGTCATCCCGATGCCGTTATCACTAACGCAAAGAACGCCGTTGTCCGGATCCAGTGTCACCGTTATACATAGATCCGGTTCATCTTCCAGCAGCGCGGGAGCCGCAAGCGCCTCGAATCGCAGCTTGTCGTTAGCGTCGGAGGCGTTGGATATCAGCTCCCGCAGGAAGATCTCTTTATTGCTGTAAAGCGAGTGCACCATCAGGTGCAACAGTTGCTTTACTTCTGCCTGGAAACTGAATGTTGCCTGCTCTGTAGAGTTGGCCATGCGCCCGCCCGAAGTCTAGGAATTCCCAGGCTAGATGGGGCCGACAGTGAGAATTTCAAGCGTTCGGCTGGGCTCGGACCCGGCACGGCGACGTGCTGAGGAGCGAGATGCTGCGCAAATATCGATCCGGTGAACCAGATCCCGACGCTTCCCAGTGCTGCTGAGGCAAACGTGGGAGCCAATGACGTCTGAACGTCCGCCATCTCAATACCCAGCACAACTATCGAGGCTGCGAGCCCGGCTTGCAGGAAGCGTAACCGCTGACGCTCCCAGATCAACGCAAGGGAAAAGACTATATCTTCCAGGTCGTCCAGCCATTGCGGAATGATTTCCACGCTTCTTATCTGCCCTTGGTTCCCGCGCGTTATATCGCCGAGCCAGACTACCGGGCGCTCGCAATCGTTGCTGTGAAAGGACTCTCAAAAAGGACGGGTTCTGGGAGACAAACGAGCTTAATTTATTGTAGGTTGATACGCTGAATCCTACCGGCTCCGGCGACTACGGCGATGTAGCGGTCAACATGCAAAGAATTCTAATTTTGAATCCGAAAGGCGGCTCCGGTAAGACTACGATTGCCACTAATCTTGCCGCCTATCTTGCTGTGTCCGGCGACCAGCCTGCTTTGATGGACCTTGACCCACAGGGGTCCAGCATGCGTTGGCTAACTAAGCGGCCTAGCGAGCAGGCCCAAATCTGTGGAATCACCGGTTACGAGAAGTCCGCGGCGGTGACACGGAGCTGGCAGCTACGCGTACCGCACCAGTGCAACTCACTGATTATCGACACGCCGGCGGCGCTGGATACTCAGCGGCTTCCGGAGCTTACCCGGGACGCAGACGTCATTTTGGTCCCCGTCATGCCGTCGGTTATCGACATCCACGTTGCCGCCAGATGCATAACGGATCTACTGCTCGTGGCGAAGATCAAGCGGTCCGATGAGAGAATTGGGATCGTCGCGAATCGAGTCAGAGCGAAAAATCTCGTCTCGCAGTCACTGATGCGTTTCCTAATGAGCCTCGACATTCCCCTAGTCGCAACATTCCGAGACTCGCAAAACTACGTCCGCTCCGCGGAGTCGGGTATCGGAATATTCGAGATGCCAGGCCGGCGGGTCAGGGAGGATCTAGACGAGTGGTATTCGCTGACGCAGTGGCTTAAGAGAAAGGCTCAGGATGTTGAGTCGGCTATTAGTCGACCCGCAGGATAGTTTACCGATTAGCAGAGTGTTTAGGACTCGACGGGCTCGTCCTCAGTCCAGTTCTGCCGAACCTTGTCGGCCCAGTTGTTGTAGCCGCGCCAGCTATAGATTGAGGCGTCTCGCGGAGAACGTTGGGCCGGCTGCGTATTCACTCGAGACAACCATTTCCGATACGCGTCCCAACCCTGTTGCTCGCTAACGTGTCAATCACTCGTCGCGGCAGAATTTCTCGCATTGGCGGTTCCGCTCGGCGCTCCCCGATGGTTTGTAGACCCCGCGTAAAGAGCCGGGAGAAACTGGTGATTTTTCTGGTCACTCATATCTGCACTGACATTCCCTGTCGTCGTGTAGGAGTAATTTAACCATTGACGTGTCCGATTCTCCAGGAACTACATCACAGAGAGATGAGATAAAACAAATGTTAAAACAGTGTATTACAGTGGTTTTTACGTAATGAGGAACGGCCGAGGTTCGAGTTTATGGCGCGACGAAAAGTCGTGCTCCGTTAAGACATGATTCGATAACACGGCTTGTACAGCGCCGGATCCGAGAGACGCATTCGTCGTTGAGATACGAAATTTCTTAATAACAGGTCAAACGATTTGATCAGCGCCGGCTCACCGTAGAGCTCGAAGGGACCGTTCTCTTCTACCTGCCGAATGCCGGACTCGCGGACGTTTCCTGCAACCACTCCGGAGAATGCCCGTCGCAAGTTCACCGCCAACCGATGCGCAGGCTGATCTCTGTGAAGCCCGAGGGATCCCATATTCTCATGGGTCGCCTCAAACGTTTGTTGAAACTGGAAATCGATAGACAACATCCAGTTGAAAAAATAAGCGTCATCGTTTTCCGCGCGAAATGTCTGGACGTCTTCAAGTCCATCCTTGACAACTTCGGCAACTACTTTCGGCTCGGCAAGAATTACCTGGTAGCGCGCCTGTGCAGCCGGGCCCAATGTCACCCCGATGAACTCGTCCAACTGACGAAAATACGCCTCACTACTCTTCGGTCCGGTAAAAATTAGCGGTAGCTGCAACGACTCATTTCCCGGACTCAACAGGATACCGAGAATATAGAGAATCTCCTCAGTCGTTCCGACACCGCCGGGGAACACGACGATCGCATGTCCAAGCCGTACGAACGCCTCCAGACGTTTCTCCATGTCAGGCATGATCACGAGTTCATTGACGATTGGATTCGGAGACTCCGCAGCGATAATTGTCGGCTCGGTGACCCCAAGGTAGCGACCTGTCCTGACACGTTGCTTGGCGTGCCCCAATCCAGCCCCTTTCATCGGGCCCTTCATTGCTCCGTCGCCACAGCCGGTGCATACGTCGAACTTTCGTAATCCGAATTCGTATCCAACCGCCTTGCTGTAATCGTATTCTTCGCGGCTTATCGCATGCCCTCCCCAGCAAACGACCAGATTAGGTTCCTCATCAGAATGGAAAACCTGCGCGTTTCTCAAAATGTGGAAGACGGCGTTTGTAATTCCTTCTGATGCCGATAAATCGAATAGATCGCTGCTCAGAACTTCATCGTTTATATAGATCAAATCTCTGACGACAGAGAACAACTGCTCGACAGCGCCACGAATCATCTGACCGTCGACGAATGCGGATTCGGGCGCATTCTTCAGAACCAACGCCATACCTCCCTCTTTCTGGAGAATGGCGATACTGAAATTCTGGTTCCTTCGAAGAATCTCGCGAACGTCGTCGCTCTAGTCTCCAGAATTCAACACTGCGAGCGAGCACTGTCGCCAGAGTTCGTATAGACCGCCCTCGCCTGTGTCCCGAAGTTGTGCGACTTCGAGCCGAGACAGTATCTCTAGACTCCCTTCGGGACTAATGCATGCGTCCATCGGTCAGGTAACCTGATTGACTAGCATTGAATCGGGAACAACGAAACTCTCAGGGACGAATTTCGATAGGTGTCGCTTCGTCGGTCATAAGCCAAATATCCACCATGTCCGAGTTGGAGACAGCGATACAGCCATCCGTCCAGTCCCAGGTCTGATAGCGGCTCTCCGAGTACTTGGGCTCATTCGGCCGTCCATGGATCATGATCTGACCGCCCGGATCGACGGCTGTCGCACGTGCCCTCGCAACATCCCGCGCATCGGGATATGAGATATGGATCGACAGAAAATAGTCGCTATTCGGATTCCTCCCGGACAGATGGTAGTTCCCCTCAGGCGTTCGGAAATCGCCTTCGCGCTGCTTCGGCCCCTCCGGGATCAAGCCGAGCGCGATATCGAAGCTGCGTAATACTTCGCCTTCCTTTAGCAGATATAGTTTTCGCTCGGATTTTACGACGAGAAGGCGATCAGCTTTCTCATGTTGAGGTGCAAGGCCCGGCGCGGCGATCGAATTCAAACCGATCGATAGGCCGAGCCCAACGATCACTCCAAGCCAAGTAAGTCTGATCATTATGCTGACGACTCTAAAGCATCTGAATCGAGAATAGCAACGATGCGTGTGGCGCTACTGGGTCCCAACTAGGAAATGGCAATATGCGCGCTAGCTCCCAGTTGATAGAATTTACCATCCGGCAAAGTTTCGAATCACCAAGAATCAGCTATGGAATCCTTCGAGAAGCGCTCCTTGCTACAATTCTGGACGCCCCGGTATTGGTTTACCTGGCTGGTCTATATCTGTATGCGCGCCCTGGTCCTCCTGCCCTTCTCCTGGCAGCTCCGGATAGGCAAGCGGTTTGGCCGGTTCCTGCATTTCGCTCTCTATCCGAAGCGGCACATCGCGGATAGAAATCTGGCAGCATGTTTTCCTGAGCTGTCGGATCAAGAACGGGACGCGCTGCGACGAAGGCACTTCGAAGCCCTCGGCGCGTCCGTCGTAGAGATATCAATGGCGTGGTTCGGCTCGAAAAAAACCATTCGTGATCTTATCCAGATAGAGGGCGAGCAACATTTACGCGACGCACTGGAGAAAGGCAAAGGCGTCGTATTGTTCTCCGCGCACCTGACGACGCTCGAATTTTTTTTCGCTGCGTTGGAGCAGATCTCTCCCGATATTCGTGGGATGTATCGTGCGCAACGCAATGAACTGATGAACGTGATCATGACGAGAGGTCGCCTGCGAGCCATAGATGTGCTTTTTCACAAAGATAGCGTCCTGACGATGGTCAGAAGCCTGCGAGAAAATGCGACCGTCTGGTATGCAGCGGACCAGACCTATCAACGCAAATACAGCGCGCTCATCCCATTCTTCGGTGTTCCAGCAATGACCAATACGGCAACCAGCCGGATCGCAAAGATAAGCGGTGCAACTGTACTCACCTACTTCGGCAGGCGGCTTCCCGATGATTCAGGTTATATTTTGACCATCGGTGAACCGCTCGAGAACTTTCCCAGCGATGATCTCTCGGAAGATACCGCCCGTCTCATGAAGAAACTCGAGACTCACGTGCGCCTCTGTCCTGAGCAATATGGCTGGATCCACAAGCGCTTCAAAGGCCGACCGGATCCCTATCCGGATCTCTATCAGACACAGAAGCAATCGGCTTAACTGCCACCGCTCGTCGTTTCGAATATGCATTCCATCCAAGACGACGTCTCGCTAGCGAGATTCTGGCATCCACGCTACTGGCCGATCTGGTTTTTTTGGCTGTGGTTGCGCTGCTGGGTCTACCTTCCGTTCCGCTGGCAGATTGCAATCGGCAAGCGGCTTGGGCGCCTCTTGAAGTTCGTTCTGCGCAAAAGTTCGCATACGGCATTACGAAATATAGAGGTATGTTTTCCCGAACTCACTGACGCTGAACGAGGCCGGCTGCGTGACCGGAACTTCGAATCTTTGGGCATCTCCATCGCAGAAATGGGGCTCGCCTGGTATGCGCCGCTCAAGCGTTTGCGAGAGCTAATTCACGTCGAGGGTCAGGAAAACCTCGAGAAAGCCCTTGAAGAAGGCAACGGAGTCATTCTGTACGTCGCTCATTTCACATGCTTGGAGCTCGGGGTGTCCATACTCGAGGAGATCAGTCCGCGCTGTAGTGCCATGTACACACCCCAGGCAAATGGACTGGTGGACGCGATAATTCACCGGGGACGAAGTCGCGTTGTCAAAGAATTTATCCCGAAGGACAGTGTACGCACGTTGATCAGAAGCCTTCGGAATAATTCGACGGTGATCTATGTTCCCGACCATGCGTATGCGGGGCGCAACAGCGAGTTGCTGCCTTTCTTCGGCGAACCGGCTGTCACGACGACCGCGACCAGCAATCTCGCTAAGCTCAGTGGCGCAGTCGTTCTAGCCTATTTTTTCCGTCGCCTACCCGATGACTCCGGCTATATTGTTAATATCGCGCCACCGCTCCCGAACTTCCCAAGCGACGATCCGATTGAAGACACGAGGCGGATGGTGGCTCAGCTAGAGGACTACATTCTCCTCGCGCCCGAGCAGTACCTGTGGACCTATCGAAAATTCAAGGGCCGACCCGAATCCTGTCCCGACATCTATGGCGCGGGTTGATACCCGTGTCCCAGAGCACGCCAGCCATGAG
>CAUZMW010000076.1:0-11432 GCA_963581225.1 Gammaproteobacteria bacterium | reverse complement strand
GGGTAGAGAGATCAGAAATCGTTAGCCCGCAAACTAGCTTGTGATGTTGCAGGATTGGATGAGAAAAAAAGTATACAACCGAAACTCGATGATTGCTGCATGAAACACAGCAGTCATCTGGCGGTTTGGAATACGCATCGCAGTCCACTAAAGTGAGTGGTGCCTATGGAAAAAGAATCGATGGAATTCGACGTCGTCATCGTCGGTGCCGGTCCGGCAGGCTTGGCGGCTGCGTGCCGGCTCGGCCAAATGGCCGCTCGGGCCGGCGTTGAGCTTCGGATCTGCGTGGTGGAGAAGGGCGCCGAGGTTGGCGCTCATATCGTCTCCGGGGCGGTTATCGAACCCCGAGGGCTGGACGAACTCTTTCCCGACTGGCGAGAGCGCGGCGCGCCGCTGGATATTCCTGTTACCGCCGATGATTTCTATTGGCTCGCCGGTGAGCGGCTGTCGGTCAGAATGCCTGGCCTTCTTATCCCACGAGTCATGCACAACCGCGGCAACTATATAGCTAGTCTGGGCCGTCTCTGTCAGTGGCTGGCGGAGCAAGCTGAGAACCTGGGGTGCGATATTTTTCCTGGCTTCGCCGCGGTAGACGTCCTCTATGACGACGACGGTCGTGTCAGCGGAATTGTGACCGGTGATATGGGGACGGCTGCGGATGGCTCGCAGAAGCCGAGTTTCCAGAGCGGTTACGAACTCAAGGGGAAGTTTGTAATCTTTGCGGAAGGCTGTCGTGGCAGTCTGGGACAACAGCTCGAAAAACAGTATTCGCTGCGGCTCGATTGCGACCCCCAGCACTACGGAATTGGACTCAAAGAGATCTGGAATGTCGCACCGGATAAGCACGAGGCCGGGAAAGTCGTCCATAGTTTCGGCTGGCCGCTCGACAATCGCACTGAAGGTGGTGGTTTTCTCTATCACGCCGCCGACAATCAGGTGTATCTGGGTTTTGTCGTCGCTCTCAACTATCAAAATTCCCATTTGAGTCCGTTCGATGAATTTCAACGCTGGAAACTACACCCCCGAATTCGCCGAGTGCTCGAAGGCGGCACGCGCGTGTCCTACGGGGCGCGGGCGGTCAACAAAGGCGGCTTCCAGTCGCTGCCCAAGTTGACGTTTCCCGGTGGTTTATTCGTAGGCTGCGAGGCCGGATTCCTGAATGGCGCCAAGATAAAAGGGTCACACACGGCGATGAAGACCGGCATGCTGGCCGCCGAGACAATTTTCGAAGCCCTGCAGGCTGGCGCCGCCAACACGCGCGAAGTGTCGAGCTATCAAGAGCGTGTCGAGAGTTCCTGGGTCTGGGAAGAACTTCGTCGTGCCCGCAACTTCAGTCCCGGGATGACGAAGCTTGGGACATTGTTTGGTGCGGCACTGGCCTTTGTTGAGCACAACGTATTTTTCGGGCGCTTGCCTTTCACGATTCACAACAGGACGCCCGATCATGTGGGGTTGCGGTCGGCGGACAGGGCCTCCCGCATCGACTATCCGAAACCGGACGGCATTATCTCGTTCGACAAGCTGTCATCGGTCTTCGTCTCCGCGACGAATCATGAAGAAGACCAGCCGTGTCATCTTAAGCTCGCAGATCCAAACATACCCGTGGCGCATAATCTGCCACGATTCGACGAGCCGGCACAGCGCTACTGCCCTGCCGGCGTCTATGAAATCGTCTCAGAGTCGGAAGGCGTGCCGCGTTTTCAGATCAACGCGCAGAACTGCCTGCACTGTAAGACTTGCGAGATCAAGGACCCGGAGCAGAACATCAGCTGGGTCCCGCCCGAGGGCGGCGGCGGACCAAACCATTCCGGGATGTAGCGTCTTAGAGACGAGCATGCTGTAAAGCGGCCTCGATGCACGAAACTTCACCGCGGTACGGGATTTTCTAGTCGGGGAGAGACGCACTCGGCTTCCGCTCAAAATAATAGATCCCCACGCCCGCCCGCGTGTCTGATGTGGCGCACTCTGATCTCGCTTCGACGTCATCTCCCGCCAATCGACCATCCAAGTTGTCTAGAAGGGCAGCCCCTCGCCCAACAACGAACTCGTGAAACGCGAGCTTACTCTGCTCAGGAAGATCATCCATCCACATCACTCGCTGGAAGTGCGCGTCATTGGAATCAGATCGAGTGAGATTGTGAAGCAGAGTGCTGGCGAGATCCGTCAACGATGAAATTACTATTTTCTGGAGGCTGGGTGCGACGGCACTGGGCTGAAGGGAAGGAAGAACTGGACTTCGCGAGTCGCCGCCGTTTGTCGATGCCAGATCGGCGGACTCGTCTCGCCTCTCGGGGGAAATGTGATCGGTTGTCGGCGAGATGCCATCGTAGCCGTTCGGACCAGGGTTTCGCCTAAGGGACCGTCTACACCTATCTCATCGAAAAGTCTCGTCAATACACCAAATAGATCGTGAAGATCCGCGGTGAGTATATCGTCTGTGCTGTCTGATGGATTCTCTATTGTAGGACTCATTTTTTCTTCTCCTCGGGAAGTCCGTCCATTATTTAGGAATGAGGCCAGAAAGGCGCCGCGTTGGCGAGAGCCATTTGTGCGGACGATACCGAGAAACATGTTTCACTCGTCTCGGCAAACAACAAGAACAGGCGAGGAAACAATTTCAGTACGTTGTTAGTTGTCAGACGCCACCGCCGCGAAGACATCCACTTCCAATAACTGACACGGCTCGGACAAGGCGCCGACCTCGATCAACGTACTGGGTGGTGGGTCACGGTCCTCCCACACGCCGGGAATCGCGTTATCCCGGTCGAACAAGACCGCGCGATAGGCAGCCATGTCCAGCACGAAGCGACGAATGAAGACCACATCGTCCCAGGTCGCCCCGGCAGCGTGCAGGCCTCTCTCGACGTTCTCGTTCACGCCGATCATCTGGCCTCGCCAGTCGTTGTGTTGGCAGGCGTTGCTGCCGGGCGTGTATTCTAATCCCCGGTCCGTCTGTCCTGCGACGTAAATAAATTTGGTCTCGCCAGTGATCGTCGTCACTTGCGAATACGCGGGATGTCGGTTGAGCGTTTCCGGATTGATGCGCTCGAAGACGAACTCTTCGTCATCGTCGGATTCACAGGCCGCGAGCGTAAGCAGGGCACTTAGAACGATCAGGCTTTTCACCTGAAATCGAAACCGATAATTTAATCGTTCTCAGCAGAATGTCGGAGTTTGCCGGCAGAATCCGCGGTTTACCGATCCGGCTGAATTGAAGCTGCTCGTGCTAAAGAGCGCAGTTGTAGGGTTTAATCGTTTCGCCCGGGACCCATACGTATTGACCGCCGGAAATCTCAGCTGGAGCAGTGAAGATCGTTGGATCGGTCACGGTCACATCATAGCCCAGAGTCTGCTCGTCAGCGCTCAGTGTAAAGCGTTCCATTATCTCCACTGCGTCAGTCTGCGGAGTGCCGATGCTGTCGAAATGGAGCCAGTCGACTCTAGTCGTTTCCACCACCAGCGTTCGGCCTTCCCATCGTCCGACGGAGTAGCCGAGCGGCGTAGAGGGTTGGGCTACGGAATTCTCACGTTCGCTCATATTGATGGGACGGACGGCGTCCCACTCTTCGACCCTAAGAACGATCTCGTCTCCTCGATCGATAAACTCAATCGGGAAGGGGCTGAACATGACTCCGGGCATACCCTGTTGGATGCAGCGCAACGCAGTATCGTCCCGCTCCTGGTCCCATGAGTCCCTTGCCAGCTGCGCCTCCTCGGTCAAGGAAGCTGTGGTCTGCGTATCGATGCTCCAACTCCACACGCGAAATATTCCCGTCGCCAGACGCTCCGCCTCTGCTGCCTGCTCAGCGGAGATGACCGAGAGGTCCGCGCTGCTGCTCGTCCACCGGCGCTCCGCGCTGGCACGCAGTAAGACCTCGCGTCCGTCCGGAAGAAGTGCATTCGCTATGAACATCTTCGTTTCGCCTCGACGATTCGGAGCGCCCGCGACGCGAACGCGGTCGCCGACATTAATATCGTCGGAGCCGACGCCGAGTCGTTGAACAATATTGATGCCGGCCGACTCGAGCTCCCAGAGTTCGCGCTCCCCGTCTTCCCCGACGCTGCTCAGATCTATGCGCACATGCGGATTGCGCCAGATCACGGCCGTAATCTCGCCCTCGAGCTCGGTAATATTGTCCCAGTCGTAACCAACATTACTGGCGTGGTGGGCAGATGTAACCAGAGGACAGCAGACTAGTGCGAGCGATACGGCTACGAGTCTCATGGTGCCTCCTGACGGGCGAATCATTCGTTTAAGTCGATTCTATCTGTCTGAGAGGAAAATTCGAAACCGACTTTCGTTACTGTGTCCTCAAACGTCGAATCAATCATTCTGAGGTAGACGTATAATTTGGGAACAAGCGGAATAACCTAGACAAAATTCCGAGAGCTTTAGTAGGACCTAACAGGGGGCGATGATGCGAAGATTGACTGGTTACGGGATTTTTGCAGCGACAGTACTGATGCTCGGCGGCATAGAGACCGGAATGACGCAGAGTGTAGCGGCCGACGGAACTGATCCGTCGGAAGTAACACGACATCTGGATGCCGCGCGCCAGACAGCCGGGGAGGAATGGCGAGCGACCGTCGATTTTCTATGCGGCCCTGATCCTGATCCCGGTAACGCAGCGGTAAGCCGGCTGCTGGAGCCGGTACAAATCTTCGACAATCTCTACGCATTTGGCCGCAGCAAAACGGTTGTTTATGCGCTTACCACCGATGACGGGATCATCCTGATCGATGCGGGCTATCCTGATCAGGTCGAGTCCGTCCTGTTACCCGGCCTTAGCCAACTCGGCCTCGACCCTGCCGACATCAGCCATGTCATTGTTGCTCACGGTCATCGGGATCACTATGGCGGCTCGGGCTACTTACAGAGGCAGTACGGCGCATCGATCGTATTGTCCGCCGCCGATTGGGAGATGCTGGAGCGGGACGGCGCCGAGATGGCCGAGACGGCGGCAGGGCGGCCGGCTGTCCGCGATCTCATCGCTCAGGAGGGTCGGCCGATCGTTGTCGGCGATGTGGAACTCACCCCCGTTCTGATCCCCGGTCACACGCCCGGCGCGTTGGGGATGATTTTTGCCGTCAACGATGGCGAAGACACGTATACCGCGGGACTGTTTGGTGGGACGATTCTGATCACTTCAAGAATCTCCGACGAGGGCTTGCAACAGTATCTGGCTTCTATCGAGCACTACGCAGCCGTCGCCCGGGAGATGGGTGTCGATGTCGAGATCCAGAATCACCCGATCGTCGACAACATGGCGGACAAGTTGACGCAGCTGGAGTCACGTTTGGCTGGCGGCACGCATCCGTTCGTCGTGGGGGCTGACGCATACCAGGACTTCCTGGGCGTTATCTCCGAGTGTACGCAAGCGGAAGTCGCACGCCGCGCCGGCCGGTAAATATCGTGACGAGGCTACGGATACGGGGACGGTCTATCTAACTCACGAACCCTGTTGAACTGTCTAGATAGATAGTTAGGCAGACCGTCCCCGTATCCCGTCCTCCCCGTATTCCAAAAAAATGCCGACCAGCCAGAGGCTGGTCGGGCGGTGCGAAGGCCACCATGTCCTCGCCTGAGATCGCGCTCACCGGAGACGGTGAGTCAATGCCGGTATAGAGATAGGAGCCGGTAACGACGATCTCCTCTAAGAGGACACCTTGATCTTCTTGTGCAAGGGTGGTGGTGGAAAACGCGGCTACGCTTGCGCTGAATACGGCGAAAACAATTGGGGTTTGTCTTAGACGCATCTTCAATGCTCCCCTTAAGGTTAGGTTGTAGTAAGGAAGCTACACTACAGAACTATTTGCAATACTCGATGAAGCTCAATAAATAAAGCGTTCAGCGACTATGGGCGGCGGCCTGCTGTTTTAATGGGACAGAAATCGGTGCAGCATTAGATTAAGTTAAACGATTCTTCGTAATTGCTGCCCTGTTTGAGACTAGCTTTCTTTTTCGAGAAAAATAACCTTTTTTCATAAATATCGATAAGGTCGCAGCGCTCGTCGGGCTCCTTTAGTCATCGCGAGCCGGTAAAAATAGCGCCCGAAATTCGCTTGCTGCGATCGAGCAACGGCCGCTTTGTTGTAAAAAAACGAAACTTGCGTCTTTCCGGCGAGGATTGTCGATCTAACTACCTCTGGTACCGAGTTCCCCTTGTCTCGCCTGATTGACATATTCGTGACCGAGTGCTAAAAGTGATCTGTAGGCGTTCAGCGTGCCAATTATGATGCGACTAGACAACACGCTTCGCTGCTAGCTGAAGACTCGCCCGCAGAGCCGGCAATGGCTACGGGCTCCAGCGTGTTTCAGGGGGTATCTTGCTCGATGTTTAAAGTATGGATCGAGGGATCCTCAGTAATAACTCAGGGGAAGTATATGTATATCAACCGATTGATCTCGGGAATTACCGGAGTCCTTAGCGCGGCTCTACTCTTTTCTTCAGGGCAGGTTGCCGCGCAGGGGCAGTCTGCCTCAGCAGCAGCTATGCTCGAGGAAGTCGTCGTGACGGCTCGCCGTCGCGAGGAAACGCTTACCGACCTGCCGCTATCGGTGGCGGCTATTACGGCCGACGCCATGCAGGCGCAGGGTATCTACGACATCATGGATGTCTCGAACTTCGTGCCGAATGTGAACTTTACGCACACCGGACGACGCGCGATCACGGCTCTTTATATACGCGGCATCGGCAACTCTTCGCCTATTGCGTTACGAGCGACGGGCGCCGGCATCTATATCGACGGCCACTACCTGCCCAACACGGTCGGGCAGATGCTGAATACTGTCGATATCGCCCGCATCGAGGTCATGAGGGGGCCCCAGGGGACGTTGTTCGGCAAGAACACGACCGGTGGTGCGATCAACATCGTCAGCGCGAAACCTACTGGGGAATTCGAATCGTCGCTTCTCATGCGTGTCGCTGACTTCGGCCAGACGGATGTTCGCGGGATGATCAACATGCCGGTCAATGACACCGTCGCTACGCGTTTCAGCTTTGCCAAGGAGACATCGGACGGCTACTACTACAATCGATTTCTCGCCAAGGACTATGGAATGACGGACCTGACCGCGTTCGCCGGCGCGATTCGCCTCACGCCCAACGACAACTGGATGATTGATCTCGGGTTTCGTAGCAATTCACAGGACGACGATAACGCGGGGGGGCAATGCAATACCTACCCGAGTCAGGCGATAGTCGATAACCTTGCCAGAGCTGTCAACGTTCCCGGTCCCCGGGGCGTTGTTCACCCGGCCCAGATCTATACCGGCCCGGTGTATGCCAATGGGCGCAACCAGTGGGGAGGATCAGTAAAGGCTGACGACGGCGTGAGATATAACGTCGGTGGCCACGTCGAGCGGCTAGGCCCCGGCACGGTACTCAAATTCTGGGAAGCCTGTGATGCGGATAATGCCGCAGGCGATTACACGTTCTCGTCCGAGAAGGAAACTTTTCTGGAGCTGGACAATACGAACATCAACCTGACGGTCCAATGGGATTCCGCCGGCGCGACCGGTTCGTTCGACAACCTGAACTTCAAGGTCATCGCATCGCAGCACCAGACGGACTACAACTACTTTCAGGACCGCGACTTTTCGCCGATAGCGATCGACGCGATCGGCACGCCGCCGGGTCGCGGTACCGTTGGGCGAGATCGCGCTACGAAGAGTCTCGAGTTCCTGATGACGGCTGATGTCAGCGATCGGCTCGGCTTCATAGTCGGCGCGCATTACTACGACGATTTCGTCTACAACGGCAGAGACTGCATGGATAAGACGATGGCGAACTATGCGAAACTGTCCGACAAGACCAGCTTAATGGCGGACGGGGTCACGGCCTTCAACGTCGACTGTACACCCGATGGCGGTACGCAGTTCGACTGGCTGTCATACCCGCGCGCGATGCCGGGCGGACCGGAAGCGAGCGGCCGGGCGGGCAGCGTGACGGCCGAGTCTACGGCTCTGTTCGGTCACTTGACCTACGAGCTCAGCGATAACTGGACACTTGATGCCGGCATCCGCTGGACGTCTGAGGACCGCGGTTTCCATCAAATCGAGTTCGCTGGCGTGGGCGGAAGCTGCAGGTTCGGCTCCGCGGGCGACCCGGCTACGACCGAGATGTGCGCGATAAACTATAACCTTAACTATGAGTCGATGTTCCTCGACGGGTTCTACAACGACCAGAAGGCGAACTTCACCGAATCCACGCCGATGGTCAGCCTGACGCGAAACTTCGACGACGGCATGATGTACTTCTCCTATTCGGAGGGTTTCTTGTCGGGCGCGTTCAATGACGAGCTCAATGTCTTTTTCGTGCCCGAGCTGGCGCCGCTGTTGACCTACGGCCCCGAGTTTGTGACTAACTACGAGTTCGGCTTCAAGGGAACTTTGGCTGACGGTAGGCTGAGGTATTCTGCTGCCGTCTTCTACATGGACTACACGGACAAGCACGAGGGGATCTCAATCGACAACTCCGACGGGAAGTTCGGTAACGAGGCCGATATCTCAATCGTCACCAATGCGGCGGAAGTGGACATCACGGGCATCGAGTTCGAGCTGCGCGCGGCGCCCTGGGATGGCGGTTTCGTCTCGTTGGACGTCGGCTACCTTAATAGCGAGTACGGTACGTGGGACACGTTCGATCCGAGCGATCCGAACTCCGTTGGCGGCGTCGTCGATCTTTCCGCTCTGTCCATCGCTGACTTCTCGCCGGCGTGGACGATCAACGCGTCGCTAGAGCATGCGTTCGCGCTCGGTAACGGCGCGACCCTGACACCGAATGTGGGAATCTACTTTCAGGACGACTACGACTTCGTAGGCGGTCTGGATACCACGTCGGACTATCAGTCGTATTGCTTCCAGCCGGCCTATGCGAAGGTCCGCGCTCGCGTGACCTACTTGCCCGGGGACGGCGACTGGCAGGCCTCGCTTTTCGGTAGCAACATCACCGATAAGCGTTACTTCGATTGGTGCGGCAACGGACGAGCGGGAGCGATGTACACTCGCATGGGACGCCCGGCCACCTGGGGTCTGGAATTCCAGTACAACTGGGGCAGCTAATAAGTACAAGCACAACGACGCGATCACTCGCGTATGAGACCAGACGGCACCTCCTCGGAGGTGCCGTTTTTTTTCCCCGATGAGATCTGGCGCTACGGCAGGCTGAAGACGACGAGCTTCTGAGCCTCGTCGGGGCTGGGATCGTCCAAGGCCGAGGCCGCCGCCGCGACCACGGCCACATACTGCTTACCGTCACGACCCTGGTAAGTGATCGGAACTGCAAATGCGCTCATCTCGAGCCGGGCGACCCAGAGCTCCTCACCAGTCCGGGAAGCGAAGGCCCGAAATCGCCGGTCGTTGGTGGCTCCGATGAAGACCAGGTTGCCCGCCGTCGCGATCGGCCCACCTAGCCCCAGCCGACCGGTCCTCTGCCGATCCGCGGGTAGATCCTCGGTAATCCCTAAGGGCACCCGCCAGGCGATGTCTCCGGTCGCCGCATTGATGGCAACCAGGCTGCCCCACGGCGGCTTGTTGCAGGGCCAGGCGTCCTCGCCGCCGCTGAGCGCGCTGCCTCCGGAATCAGGCGCCGTCTCATTCCACCAGTAGCGTGATAACCGGCCGTGGGGGCTGTTACGCCGGTAGTCACCCGGGTAGCCGGGCTCTTCTTCGATCCAGCCGAAGCTGCCCTCGTCCATCGTGTTCACAAAGACGTAGCCCAGCGTCGGGTCGGCCGCCGTACCGCCCCAGTTTGCGCCGCCGATGGAGCCCGGAAAGATTATCGTCGAGGACACCTCGGACCCGGGTTCGTGGTATCCGTAGGGCGTGAAGGGCCCGTCGTTGCTGAAGCCGCCGTTCTCCTCGTAGATCCGGCGGCAGAACGCGGCGTGCGCCTCCGTCGTGTCCTCGGCCGTTACGATATCTTCCGCTGCGAAATCGACTTTCGCGATCGGCGGCGGTTTGATCGGAATCGGTTGAGTGGGCGAGCTTTGCTCACCCGGCGCGTTGCTCTGAGGCACTGCTCGTTCTTCGATGCCGAATACCGGCTCACCGGTTTCACGATTCAGGATGTACAGGTAGCCGGTCTTGCCGGCGAGCGCCAGGAGCGGGACGAGTTCACCCTCGATCTCGACGTCCAACAATCCAGGCGGCGCTGGCAGATCGAAGTCCCAGATGTCGTGGTGGACCGTCTGATAGTGCCAGCGTCGTTCGCCGGTACGCACATCCAATGCCACGATCGAATCGCTGAAGAGATTGTTTCCCGGACGGTCGCCGCCATAGTAATCGCCAGGCCCGGCACTCTCGAAGGCGGCGAACACGAGACCCCGCTCCGTATCCACGGTCAACGAGAAAGCCCAGTGGAATAAATTGGGCTGATTTTGCCAGGCGTTATTCTCCCAGGTGTCGTGGCCGACCTCGCCGGGGCCCGGCGTCGAGTGGAAGACCCAGGCCTCCGACTCGCTGCGGAGATCGAACGCCCGGACGCTGCCGGGCGGTGTGTTGGATCCCACGAGGAGCAGGTTCTCGAATATCACCGGTGCCCCTGCGTACGCGACCGGCATGGTGCGAATTGTGCTGTTCTCCTCCTCGGGAATGATGGCGAGTAGCTGCTGACCAGCGGTAATGAGTACCATGGCGGGGTTCTCGCCGTCGCCAGGCCAGTAGGCCAGGCCGCGTCGCGAAGGCGCGCCCTCACGCAGGTTGAACCGCCAAATCTCCGCTCCGGTATCCGCCTGTAGGGCCACGACGTGATCGGCACCCGCCAGATACATGACACCATCGATGACCAGAGGCGTGAATTGGGAGCCGCCCCCCAGATCACCGGTCGTGTGATTGCGGCCCAACGGGTAGGACCACACCTGGCGCAAGCTACTGACGTTCTCGGTATTGATCTGCGTCAACGGAGAGTAACGCGTTCCGGCCAGATCGCGGTTATAGGTCGGCCAGTCGGCGGCCTCGGTTTGGATCCCAGCCACCTGGGCATGCAAGACCACCGGTGTTGCTGTGGCCAGCAGCAACACGATCCAGCCAAGCCGTCGCAATCGATTACGCAGTCCGACTCGCCTTAGGCCTTCGAATACGTTGATAAGCTGCTGTTCTAGTTCCATCTTCCCGAGTACCCAGCAGGGATATATCTTCAGTCTATCATCGGGCGTTTGCGGAGTATCTTCCCCTTATACAGACCGTTCTGTGCGACGATGAACGTCACCAGCCCCCGCGGGGCGCGTTCGTCCGGACACAGGGGCGGGCGAGGGAGCTAGTTATGGCCTCTGTCGTGGCATACAAACGGAATTCGGAACAACGAATCGAGCTGCCCCAGTACACGACAAGCCCGGCGCTCCGGCACGCTCAGCTCTCGCTGAACGTGCCGAACCACGCGTCTGCGTCGTTCGGGGCTTAGTAGTTTCCCCGCAGGGCTTCCTCAAGAATC
>CAUZMW010000075.1:0-11595 GCA_963581225.1 Gammaproteobacteria bacterium | reverse complement strand
ATTTCGGACCGAACCATCCGTGCATGCAGCATGCCGGGCAGACGTAGATCCTGAATGAACGCCTCTTCACCGAAAAATTTCGCCGGCAGGTCAAGGCGTTCTATCGACGCTCCGACATAGCGATAGTTTTCGGGACTCTTCGGTTCGACAGTACCGCCGGCTCGCGTATTGAAGCGTCCGTCCTCGAGCAACTCCCAATAGGTCACGGAGTCGTACTCGTCGCCGGCATGGATCCGACCATCGTCCACCGTAAGTGCCGTGGTGGGCGAACCGAGAAGTTCGGCCGCATTCTCCAGGAGCAATTGGCGGGCCTCCGCGGCCGCGAAGCGGAGTGCAGAGCCGCTGTCCTTGATCGAGTTGCTGCCCGTGGTCGCACCCTCGTTCGGTGAGTGAGTCGTATCGACGTCGCGCATCTGAATACGCTCGATCGCAACATCTAGTTCGTCCGCTACGATCTGTGCGAGAGCGGTTCGTATGCCTTGTCCGATCTCGCATTTACCGGACGAGATCGAGACGGATCCATCGGAGTTAATTTGAATCCAGGTATCCAGATCAGGATTTCTGGACAGGTTTGACGGTAGCGTGGCGGTCGGCTGGCCCAATCCCGGGGCGTGTGAGGCAACACCGATTATCAATGCGCCGGTACTCTGAAGAAACAGTCGGCGGGTAATATAAGACTCGTTCTTCATGCGGAGTTCCGTACGGCCCGCCGAACGGCTTTCAGAATTCGACCATGCGTTCCGCAGCGGCACAAGTTGCCGGCCAGCGCCTGGCGAATCTCCGGATCGGATGGATCCGAATTGCGTTCCAGCAAGGATGCTGTGGCCATGATCATGCCGTTCGAGCAGTAGCCACACTGCGCTGCCTGCTCGGCGATGAACGCTGCCTGGACCGGGTGAGGGTTGTCGCGATCTCCCAAACCTTCCAGCGTCGTGATCTCTACGCCGGCGGCCGCTGCGACGGGTGTGACACAGGAACGCACCGGATTGCCGTCGATCAATACCGTACATGCCCCGCATTGGGCCAGGCCGCAGCCGAAGCGAGGGCCGTTAAGGCTCAGATCGTTGCGCAGCACATACAGTAGCGGCGCCGAGGCGTCTACCTCCACCTCGTGCGTCGCGCCGTTAACTTTGAGTTCGATTGCGATGGCCCCGCCCCTTGATAGAATAGACGTTATTATAAGCATAAGGAGTCACGTCATGCGTACGAACCTAGGTCCCACCATCATGTCTCTCGCGATTAGTTCCGTTGCGGTCGCGCAGCAGAGTACGGTTAATCACAGTATCGACCCCGCATGGTTGTTCGTACCGGAGCAGATTGCAGGTTCCGAGTTCGTCTTGACGGAATCCGTCATGGGCTCCGACATTCCTGTGCAGTATCGGTTCGTCGAGTTGTTGGATGGCGTCTATGCGCCGATCGGTGTGCGGACCCCGGAAGGGGACGGTCCATTTCCCACGGTCGTCTTTGCACACATGAACGGCGGCTTCGGTCTCCGGTGGGTCCGCGAGTGGACGAACTACGGCAGCGGGACGCTCGAGCAATTTCTCGATGCGGGTTACGCCGTCGTCTGGATGCGCTACCGGGCGGAAGTGGACACGCTCTACGGCGACGAGCTCACGGTAAGAGAATTTCAGGGACGACAACGCTATAGCCGCGGGCCGCTCGAGTATGAAGACGCGATCGCCATTGTCGAATACGTCAAAGGTTTGCCGGCAGTCGACTCCGATAGGGTAGGCTGGCTGGGCGTCAGCCATGGTGGCGAAATGTTGATGAAGGTCGCATCCGAGTATGGCGGTCTTCGCGCCGGTGTTGCTGCGGAGCCGGCGTCCATGGACTACCTGGCGTTACTTCCTCCCGACCCGAACGCGCAGCCGACTGAGCCTCTGCCCGAGACGATGGAGATCAACACGATCGAGATGCAGGCGGAAACCCTGAGCGCGCTTCGTAAACGACTGGATACACCGGTGATTACGCGCCGTATCGATGCCGTTACCATGCCGATACTTACGGTTAGCCGGGTCCGCGATCACAACCAGGCGGTATTTCGCTTGAGTTACGAGTTGCTTCAAGAGGCCGGGAAAGAAGCAGAGTGGAAATCTTACGACCACGATCATCATGGATTTATTTTCATCCAACGCAATGCTGCCGGGGAGTACGTTCCGGACAGCATACAAAGCGAGGCGGTCCGGGACGTAATCTCCTTTTTCGATCGCCACATGAACTAGCGCCGGACACCGGCTCGGGGAGATGATGGAAGAGCACGGGCGAATTCCCGGGCCTGAGGGGAGCACATGAGAGCGGACTCAATGCGAAAGACGCTCAAGCTAGCGCTGGCCGTCACGCTGCCTTTGGCAGTCATCGTTCACGGCGCACACGCCCAGGATCCGGAGCCGATTCGAATCGGCCTGCTGACCGTGAAGACCGGGCCGCTGGCTACAGGCGGAATTCAGATGGAGCAGGGTCTCAACATTTATATCGACGAACATAACTCGATGATGGCCGGCCGTCCTGTGGAGTTGATCGTCGCCGACACCGGCGGCTCGCCGGCAACGGCCAAGACGAAAGCGCAAGAACTGGTCGAGCGCTACCGCGTCGATGCCATCATCGGGCCGCTGGCTGCGTTCGAAGCGTTGGCGATCAACGATTACATCGCTCAGGTTCGCGTTCCGACGCTGAGTATTGCCGCGGCCGAAGATATGACTCAGAGGATGCCGAACCCGTACTTTGTTCGTGTATCGTCGAGTTCAGCTCAGGCATCGCACCCGATGGGGCATTACGCGGCCATTGATCGTGGCTTCAGGCGAGCGGTGACCATTGGTGACGATATCGCCTACGGGCAGGAAATGGTCGCCGGATTTCAACGTTCGTTTGAAGACAACGGCGGCCAGGTCGTCGCTAAACTTTGGCCACCTCTGAATGTCGCGGAGTACAGTGCGTATATCGCGCAAATCCGAGATGTGGACGTCGTCTATATGGCTTTCGCGGGCGTCAATGGCTTGCGGTTCATGCGCCAGTACGAAGAGTTCGGCCTGCACGGGAGTATCCCGCTGCTCGGCGGGATGACATCTGCGGACGAGTCGATCTTGCGAAACATGGGCGATGAGGCGCTTGGTGTCATATCCTCCTCTTTCTACTCCGCGGAACTGCCGTCGGCTGCGAACCAGGCGTTCGTTAGCCTGATGCGGGACACCTACGACGTCGATCCCGGTTACTACGCGGTTTCGGCTTACCTTGAGGCGCTCGTTCTCGATACCGCATTGCAACAGGTCGGCGGTGACACGGCCGATAAGGAAGCGCTGATGGCGGCGTTGCGTTCCGTCAGCTTGGAAGCCAGCCCGAGGGGCGCCACGCGATTCGACGAGTACGGCAATGTCGTCGGTAATATCTATATCTTCGAAGTCCAGCGTAGAGACGGCAGGCTCGTCAACACGCCCATAAAGACTTACGAGAATGTCAGCCAGTTCTGGACTTACGATACCGAGGAGTTTCTTTCCCAGCCGGTCTACTCCAGGGATTACCCGCCCGCCCGATTCCTTGGGCAATAGCCTGCAGCGGAGATAATCTGCCGCTTCGCGTGGCGACGGACAGAAAAAAAAGTTCACCATGACGCTCTGGATCATACTAACGATCAACAGTATCGCCATGGGCGGACTATTGTTCCTGTTGTCGTCGGGGTTCTCCTTGATTTTCGGGCTGATGCGCATACCGAACCTGACGCACGGCTCGCTGTTTATGCTCGGCGCGTACTTCGGCGTAACGTTTCTGCGTCTCGGCATTAATTTCTGGATTGCGGCGCTGTTGAGCGCGCTTGTTCTCGCCTTGATCGGTGGATTGATCGAGCGGCTGCTTCTCAGACGACTGGCTGGCCAGGAACTCGCACAGGTACTTGTGACGCTCGGGCTGTCTTTTATTATTGCCGATGTCTGTTTACTCGTCTGGACGGGCGACCCGATTCCGCTGACGACTCCAGAGTCTCTGCGTGGCGTCGTTCGCTTCGCGGACGTCGTCTTCCCGCGTTACCGGCTGGCGGTCGTCGTCATCGCCGTGATCGTTGCGGCCGCGCTGTGGCTGATGCTCGAACGTACACGCTTGGGGGCGACGATCCGTGCCGGCGTCGATGATCCTGAGATGGCGCGGGTTACCGGAATTAACGTCTCGCGCCTATTCACCGCGGTATTCTGCCTGGGGTCAGGGCTTGCGGGTCTTGCGGGCGTGCTGAGTGGTCCGATTCTATCGGTCTATCCGGGGCTCGACGCGGAGATGCTGCCGCTAGCGCTGATCATTGTTATTCTCGGGGGCGCAGGGAGTCTGCCCGGCGCGTTGGTTGGTAGCTTCATCGTCGGATTTATCTACAACTTCGGGCAAGTTATGTTTCCCGAATTCGCGTATGTCGTACTCTTTCTTCCGATGGTGCTCGTGCTCGTACTGCGGCCGCAGGGGTTATTCGGCAGGCAGTCACTATGATCCGTCTAGCGGGAGCGATAGGGCTACTCGCGCTGATCAGTGTGCCCATCTGGCTGGGTAATAGTTACTACGTCAATATCGCCAGTCAGATTCTGATCTGGGCCGTCTTCGCGCTGGCATTGAACGTCTTGGTCGGCTGGGCCGGCTTCGTCTCGCTTGGACATGCAGGGTTGTTCGGTGTTGCCTGTTACACGGGTGCACTACTGATTGTCGCAGGATGGGGGCATCTCGCTGCGGCAGTGGCTGCGATTGCGGTGACGCTTGTTGCCTCGGCGCTATTCGGTGTCCTGTCGCTACGTACCTCCGGTATCGGTTTCATCATGATTACGCTGGCGCTGGGGCAGATTCTCTGGGGCATAGCGTATCGTTGGATCGATCTGACCAATGGTGACAACGGGATTATTCTCCGTGCACGCCCGCAGCCGTTCGGCGTCTCCCTGGAGTCCCCGTCTGCGTTCTACTTCTTTACGCTGCTGGTCTTTCTATGCACGCTCGCGAGCATGGCAGCATTCGCTAAGTCGCCTTTCGGAATAAGCTTGCGCGGTACGCGCGATCAAGCCCGTCGTATGACGGCGCTCGGGTATCACGTCTGGCTGATCCGTTTTGCGGCGATATTGTTTTCGGGTTTATTCAGCGGCGTTGCCGGGTTGCTGTTTCTCTACTATCACCTCTACGTCAGTCCGCACGTGCTCGGGCTCCCAGGCTCAGCAGAGGTTCTGTTGATGGTTATCTCGGGCGGCAGCGGGACGCTTCTCGGCCCGATCGTCGGGGCGGCTCTGGTCGTGGTCATGAAGACGGTCGCCAGCGCCTATATCGAACGTTGGAATCTCGTGCTGGGCGCGATCTTTGTGGCGATCGTGCTCTTCATGCCGGACGGGATCGTTCCTGGAGCCAGGCGATTCTGGTGCTGGGGGCGAAACTCACTGCGCGAGCTGATTGCGGCGAAAGGCGAGAATCTCTCGTGAGCGTGCTCGACGTTCGTGGTGTTGTGAAGTCTTTCAGCGGGCTAGAGGTGATCGCGAATTTGGATTTTTCGGTCGAGGCTGGCGAGCGACGGTTGATCATCGGCCCGAATGGAGCCGGCAAGACGACGCTCTTCAATCTGATCACGGGGGAGATCGCACCGGATCAAGGGTCCGTGCGGTTGTTTGGTCGCGATATAACGCGATTGCCAGGATGGCGGCGTGCCCATCTCGGCATGACCCGAACCTATCAGATCATCACGCTGTTTCCGGATGACAGTCTATTGCGGAATATTTCGTTGTCGTTACTGGGGCTGATGCCGCTGCGTTGGAACCCGCTCATCCGGCTCGAAAAACTCGAGGCGATTACTGCAGCTGCACGAGACATACTAACGAGCGTGGGACTGGAGCATATGGAGAACAGACCGTTGCGCGAGACAGCCTATGGCGATCAGCGACGTGTTGAGATTGGAATGGCGTTAGCACAACGGCCCAGACTCATGTTGCTCGACGAGCCGTTCGCCGGCCTGTCGGTAGATGAGCGCGCGGATATCAAGGAGCTATTGAAATCTATTCCGCCGGAAGTGACGATCATTATGATCGAGCACGATATGGACGTTGCTCTGGAGTTCGCTGAGCGAATCTCGCTTATGCACTTCGGCGAGATGGTCTTCGAGGGATCACGAGCGGAGGTTGTCGACCACCCGCGAACCCGGGAGATCTATCTCGGTGAGTGACGCATTGGTTTTTTCTGGCGTCGACGCTTATTACGGTGACAGCCTTGTGCTCCGAGATGTCTCCTTTCGACTGCGACAAGGCCGGCTCCTCGGCCTCCTTGGTCGAAACGGTGCTGGAAAGTCAACCTGTATGAGTGTTGCGGTCGGGCTGTTGGCGCCGCGACGGGGCGAGATTGAGTTGTTCTCATCGCGAGTCACGAACTTCAGATCTGAGAAGCTCGCGCGATTAGGCATCGCATTGGTTCCGCAGGGGCGCCGCATCTTTAAGAGTCTATCGGTCGGTGAAAACCTGGCCGTCGCGCAGCGCGTCCCGCCGTGGGCGAGGCAGCCGCCCTGGACACGCGAGGCGGTGTTTCGCGCATTCCCGCGGCTTAGAGCACGCGAGACACAGATGGCGGGAACTCTGTCCGGCGGTGAGCAGCAGATGTTGGCGATAGGCCGAGCGTTGATGTCTAATCCACGCGTGTTACTGATGGATGAGCCCTCGGAAGGCCTGGCGCCACAGATCGTCGCCGAGGTCGTGACCACGATCGGCAAACTGAAGGAGCAAGGCTTGTCGATCGTGCTCGTTGAACAGAATCCGAAATTGGTGCTTAGCATCGCGGATGACGTCGTCATCCTGAATAGTGGCCGCGTCGCGGTGAGTGGGTCGGTTGAGGAAATCAGACGATCGGAACTCGATCTGCGAGAGCATCTTGGAGTTTTTTAATTTAGTGAGGAATATGGATGTTTTATTCTTGTAGTCCCGGCTCTTCGCCGCTGTCAATCAATGGAGGGGGATCCTCGGGCGCGCCGGCCGCTGGTCAGCGCCTGACGGTTGACCTGCATTGTCACCTCTACGTCTCTGCCGCGGAGCAGCTAGTCGCGGATGCTTTCGATATGGAAACCGATTTCCTCTTCAAATTTTCGAATGAGGCGACTCGAGAGGTCAACGGTAAACAAGCGCAGGAAATTTCCGGCAAGCTGACGTCTATCGAGACGAGATTGGCGGATATGGACGAGATGGGAATCGATGTTCAAGCCATTTCTCCCGTGCCGCTGCAGTATTACTACTCTCTCGACCCGGACTTGGGCCGGGCGTCGGCGCGTCTCATCAACGACCGTATCGCTGAAATTGTCGCTGCGCATCCGGATCGCTTCGTCGGGTTGTGCAATGTGCCGATGCAGGACACGGATATGGCAGTCGCCGAGCTCGAGCGTGCGACCGGCGAGCTCGGGATGAGTGGCGTGGAGATCTGTACGAGCGTTGCGGGCGAAGAGCTATCCGATGACCGTTTCAGAAAATTCTTCGCTAAGGCGGAAGAACTCGATGTTCTGATCTTTATGCACCCGAACGGGTTCTCCGACGGCGATCGGCTCAGAGACCACTACTTCACCAATGTGATCGGCAATCCACTCGATTCGACGGTTGCCGTGCACCATCTGATTTTCGGCGGAGTCCTGGATGCCTATCCAAAGCTGAAAATCTGTGTGGCGCACGGCGGCGGCTATTTACCGGCTTATTCCGGTCGTATCGATCATGCCCACTCAGCACGCGAGGACTGCCGGCGTTGTATTAAGGAAGCACCCACGAGTTACTTGCGTAAGCTCTACTTCGATACGGTCGTCTTCACCGAGCATCAGTTGGAATATCTCGTCAACCTATACGGCAGCGACCATATTGTTCTGGGCACAGACTACCCATTCGATATGGGAATGTATGACCCGGTTGGATTCGTCGATAGCGCGAGCGCGTTAACCGAGGACGACAAAGCGGCGATCGTGGGTGGCAACGCGGCGCAGTTGCTCGGAATATCCAACCGCGTGAAATCGGCCCCTTAAAGAGATGAGTGCGCACACGACTGAGATTCGTGATGGCATGCGAGTGGACTGGGACGTAGAGATCGAGATGGATGACGGTCTGGTCCTCAGGGCGGATGTATTCCGTCCGGTAGCGGCGGGTAGATTTCCGGTAATACTCTCGTATGGCCCGTACGCGAAAGGACTCGCCTTTCAGGACGGTTATCCCAGCGCATGGGAGCGCATGATCGAGAAACATCCGGACGTGACCGCCGGTTCGACGAATCAGTACCAGAATTGGGAGGTTGTGGATCCAGAGAAGTGGGTACCCGATGGCTACGTCTGTGTCCGTGTCGATTCTCGCGGCTGCGGTAACTCACCCGGGTATATAGATCATTTCTCGGCGCGGGAAACTCGTGACTTTTCGCTCTGTATCGAGTGGGCAGGAAATGAATCCTGGAGCAACGGCAAGGTCGGCCTGAATGGCGTCTCTTACTACGGCATCAATCAGTGGCAGGTTGCGTCACTGCAGCCGAAACATCTTGCAGCGATTTGTATCTGGGAAGGTTCGGCGGACTGGTATCGGGACATGACGCGCCACGGGGGTATCCTTAGTACATTTTGGGCGAATTGGTACGACATGCAGGTGAAGACAGTTCAATATGGGCTGGGCGAGCGAGGCCCGCGCAGCCGAGTTACGGGGGAGGCGGTCTGCGGTCCGGAGACGCTGAGCGAAGAAGAGTTGGCCCGGAATCGCAGCCGCTTCGCTGACGATATCCGCGCTCATGCCCTTGACGAAGGCTATCATTGCGAGCGTTCCGCCGTGTGGTCCAAAGTGACCGTGCCACTACTATCGGCCGCGAACTGGGGCGGGCAGGGGTTGCATCCACGAGGTAACTTCGAGGGCTATATGCGGGCCGCGTCGGATCAGAAGTGGTTGGAAGCGCACGGGCGCGAGCACTGGACCGAATTCTACACGGACTACGGCGTGGCGTTGCAGAAGCGTTTCTTCGACCACTTTCTCAAAGAAATCGATAACGGTTGGGATGAACAGCCGGCAGTTAAGCTTCAAATCCGGCATCTCGATCGCTTCGTTGAACGACACGAGACTGATTGGCCGCTACCGCGGACGCAATGGACTCGGTTTTATCTGGAGCCGGAGACCATGAGTCTATCGCAGACGCAACACGCAGGCGGCGGGACGGCAGAGTTTTCCGCGCTCGGTGAGGGGTTGACCTTTCTCACGGCCCCGTTGGAGGAAGAGACGGAAATCACGGGTCCGGTAGCGGTCAAGTGCTTCATCTCTTCGTCTACGAATGATGCGGATCTATTCGTCGTGCTTCGCGTCTTTTCCGCTGACGGGAACGAAGTCGTATTCCAGGGAGCGATCGATCCGCATACGCCTATCGCCCAGGGCTGGCTGCGGGCTTCTCACCGCAAGCTCGATCTCTCCCTGTCGGAGCCGTGGCGGCCGTACCATAGTCACGACCAAGAAGAACCGCTAGAGCCCGGTGTACCCGTGGAACTCGATATCGAAGTCTGGCCGACGTCGATCGTGGTACCGGCCGGTTACCGCATCGGCCTGAGTTTACGGGGCAAGGACTACGAATACCCATATGCGAGCGGCGAGCGTCTGTCGAACTTTAAGAATGAACTGCGCGGTTGTGGCGCATTCCTGCACGACGACCCGCTGGATCGACCTGTCGAGGTTTACGGCGGAGAGACGACACTACATACGGGTACGGAGCAGCCGGCTTACGTCCTGTTACCGATCATCCCGTCGAAGTAGCGGCGCGGGCTGGTGTCTGTTATCGCCGCGGTATTATTGGCTTAGAATTTTTCTCTTAAAGGTCTCGTTGTCGATGACCCAGCCCAGACATCGTTGAACATTCTGCAAGCCGAGTTCGTGTAGGTCATCGCCGTACATGCTGGCCACGCACTCCGATAGCACGACCACCCGGTAGTTGTTGTTGTGGGCGGTAAAAGCCGTATTCAGCACGCAGGTATTGGTGTTGATGCCCATTAAGCAAACGCTCTTTGTTTCGAGGTTGCGCAAGAGCATGTCGAGATCGGTGCCCAGAAAACAATCAAGCCGTTTCTTGTTGTCGATGACGTAGTCCGTCGGTTCGAAGAGTTCGGGAATAATTTCGGTGCCGGGCGAGCCGATAATGTTGTGCTCATCAACCGTACTGGCGCGATTCAGCGATAGACGGTTTTCTTCGTTCGTGATCGATGAGATCGCCTTCCAGAACGGTGCCGACATGCCCTCACTCCCGAGCCCTGGGATCTTTCGGTACGCCAGCGTTACGTGGATGATAGGAATCCCGTGTTCTCGCGCGAAGCTCAGCGCGTCCCGCGCGGCGTCGATCACCCGTCTAGAATCTTCTGGGGTAGGCGGCATTGTCGCAACCTCCGGGTCCAGATGGCCACGATGCATGTCAACCGTAACAATCGCGGTGTCGCCGGCATCAAGCCGAAGAAGCCGTTGCATCTTCTCCAGAAGGTCGGATCGATCGACGATGTCTACGGTTGACACGATCTTCCCCGCTACAGATTTGTACTCAGAACACGTTCGCGACGATGTGCCTCAATCGCGAGTTGGTCTGCAAGTGCCGGAAATAAAAGCTCCGTACCGTCGGTCAGTGTCACACGCTGCCACCACATCGCATTCTTGCCCGTCAGGGAGGGATTACCCACGGCTGTCACGGTCTCGCCCGGGATAATGGTTTCGTCGGTCCAGCCGCGACGCGCCAAGGATAGATTACCGGGCATCTCGATAAGCCAAGCCTCCACCTCGCCAGAGTCGTTGGTGACGTTCACATGAATGATGGCATGGGGATTGACAAGCTGCAGTCCCGTCACGATGCCTTCTACCGTCACAAGACGCGCTGGATCATAAGTGGCGGCGAATGAATGATGAGCCCGCGCCACGTTCGACGACAATCCAACGAGCATGAACGGCAACACCTGCAATAATTTCATCTTAGGGTGTTCGGCTACGCTGAGTCGCGTTGATAGGCCTTCTCCATCGCCTCGATAAGAGGTAGTTTTTTTCCGGAGAGATACCTTACCATGGCGCCGCCGGCCGTACAGACATAGTTGATCTTGTCGAGATCTACGAATTTTGTTGCAGCCGTCACCGTGTCCCCACCGCCGATTACCGAGTAGCCATCGGCGTCGGCTATCGCGTTGCAGATTGCTTTCGTACCGTCCTCGAACACCGGATCTTCGTAAACGCCGGCTGGACCGTTGACGAACAGGGTTTTCGCTTGGCCGATTTTCTGCTCGTAGTTCGCGATCGTTTTCGCGCCGATATCCATAAATAGTTGTTCGACCGGCAGATCCTCAATGGCTATTTCATGCCGCGTGCCGTCTACCGCGTAGGCCAGATCTTTCGGAAACTCGATTCGGCTGCCGAATTCGCGAAGGTAGGCCTCTGCATCAGCGACGAACACATCCAGACTACGATCGGCCAAGAATCGCTCTTTGATTTCGCCGAGTCGATAGCCTTCCGCCAGCAACATGATCTCTCCCGTAACACCGCAGGTCAGGATCTTATCCGCCGTCCCCGATTCCAAGACCTGTTTCATCATGCCGAAGGCATCGGAAATTTTCGCGCCGCCCAACACGAACACGGATGGATGTTCCGGCGC
>CAUZMW010000074.1:0-12460 GCA_963581225.1 Gammaproteobacteria bacterium | reverse complement strand
CGGCTTTCGATCGCGCGTGGCCGCACGTTGCGTGGTGGGCCGGAATTTCGATTGCAGGCGCGGGCACCGTTTTTTTGATCTCTTACGGAGGCAGCGAGACGCTGAGCGCCGGCGGCGCGAGTGCCACTGGCGACCTGATCATTCTCGGCGGAGCGGTCGTCTGCGCGCTCGGCTATGTCACCGGCGGTAAACTTTCACTCGTCATCGGCACCTGGGCCACGACGTTTTGGGGCCTGGCAATCGCGGCAGTTGCCACCATACCCGTGGCTGTCGCGTTCGCTCCCCGTACCGACTGGTTCGCCGTCACGGGCACCAGTTGGCTCTCGCTGGGTTACCTGGCTTTTATCGACTCGTTTACGGCCTACCTCGCCTGGTTCTGGTCGCTCGGTCACGGCGGCATCACACGCATGAGTTCATGGCAGCTTGGCCAGCCGGTCGTTACGCTCGTCCTCGCCGCGATTGTGCTAGGCGAAGCTATCACACCGCCACTGCTCCTCTCCGGCGCAGTGATACTTACCGGTACCGGGTTGGCGCAGACGCCACGAAGGCCTGGTTAGCTTTTTGCATACGCCGTGTTGCTCTTGTACATTTACATCGAGTTGCCTCCTGCGTAGATCAAGGCTCGACGGAGCCAGACAAAGAAGAATGAGATAGACGCACCGGCTTTTTGTAACTAACTCTGAGTCGAGGTCATCGATCATGGATCCGATACGCCCTGATGAGCGCCTAACCTATTCCGCCATTGTCGACCGTCCGGCGCCGAAACTTCCCGATGGAGCGCGCATGATCGTCTGGACGATCGTTAACGTCGAAGTCTGGGACAGCATGCAACCCATGCCGCGAACGGTCATCACGCCACCCGCCGGCGGCGCCCCGATGCCCGATGTTCCGAACTGGGCCTGGCATGAATACGGCAACCGCATCGGTTTCTGGAGACTGAAAGAAGTGCTGGACAGCTTCGACGTCAGGACCACGCTCGCACTTAACGGCAACGTTTGTAACGTCTACCCACGTATAGCCGAGGCAGCTTTAGAGTCCGACTGGGAATTTATCGGCCACGGCTTCTCGCAAAAGAACATGCAGAAAGTCGATGACGAGCGACTCGACATCCAGCAAACGCGGGACATCATCGCGAAATTGACCGGCAAAGCGCCGCGCGGCTGGCTGGGCCCCGCACTTACGGAGACATTCGAGACGGTGGATCTCCTGAAGGAAGAGGGCTTTGAGTACGTCGCGGATTGGGTTCTGGACGATCAGCCGGTCGAGTTAAAGACGCGAAGCGGCACGTTGGTAAATATTCCGTACACGCAGGAGACCAACGACGTCGCCATGATGCTCATCCAGCATCATAAGGCGTCGGAATACGCAGATCGGGCACTCGATCAGTTCGAGACGTTCTACGAAGAGTCACTCACTCAGCCGCGTGTGATGGCCCTGCCCTGTCACCCCTATATAGTCGGCGTGCCGCATCGCATCAAGTATTTTCGAAAGATATTCGAAACCATCAGGAAGAAACCGGGCGTGCTGTTCTGGACTGGCGAACAGATTCTCGATTGGTATCAGAGCCTGAAGTGACAACATCCCAGAGTCGAGCAACGCGGCGAGCTGACTATCCGGCAACGCTCGTACTCGCTCTGTGCACGGTCGCGACACTGTTCATCGGCGCTACACCTTCAGCGCCGGCAGCTGATATTCAGATGAAGATCGCCCACGTGGTACCGGGCGCATCTCCGCGCGGCCGTGGCGCGACTCGGACCGCCGAACTGATCTCTACGGATTCGCGCTGCGAGATCGACGCGAGGGTTTATCCGAGCGCGCAGCTCGGCGGCGACACAGATTTAATCGAAGGCCTTCAGATCGGTTCGATCGAAATGGTGATATTGCCCGGGTCCTTCCTGGTCGGATTCCAGCCGCTGCTGGGCATTCTCGATTTTCCGTTCTTCTTTCCGTCGGATTGGGCGGATCTCAAACAAGTACACGACAGCGACGCGATGAGATCGCTGCTAGCGACGACCGAAGAAAAAGGAATCGTGTCGTTGGGAATCTGGCATACCGGTTTCAAAGTCTGGACCAGTAACGAGCGGCCGCTGAACACGGTAGAAAGTTACTCGGGCCTGAAAGCGCGCGTCATGCCGTCGACGATCTTGAAGGAACAGGCGCGAGGTATCGGCTTAACCGCCGTCGGGATGCCGTTTCCCGAGACCTATAGCGCGCTGCAGATCGGCGCGATCGACGCACAAGAGAATCCGATAACGACAGTCTTCTTCATGAAATTCTACGAGGTTCAGGAGCATCTCGCTCTGACCAATCACGGCACCCTGGATCAGGTCGTGATGGTGTCGGGTCGATGGTGGGAGGCAAGAAGCGCTCCGTGCCAAACGGCGATCCGACAAGCCGTAACCCTCGGTGGCGATATCACCGCCGAGCTGACGTTTACGGTCATCGACTCACAAGCGCTGCCTGCCTTCGCGGCGAACGGGATGGTCGTCCACACGCTGAACGATGAAGACCGCGAGATGATGAGAGCGAGAGTTCTACCGGGAATCGAACGAGTCTACCTCGAACAGACCGGCGTACGAGGTCGTGCGATTCTCGATGCCTTCAACAACGAAATCGCAAAATACGCGGAGTAACCGGTGGCGCTTTTCCCGGAACTGTAGGAGCGAGATGTGCGTACGATCGTCCAAGGGTTCGAGGTCTTGCTCGCGAGTATTGATGGACTCGTAACACGGCTGGTCGTGTTCGCTCTTCTCCTCATGACGGCCCTGCTGTTTTTTAACTCTATCGGAAGAAGCGTCCTCAACATCTCCTTCGTGGGCGGACCGGCGCTCGGGCGCCTTCTCATCATCTGGCTGACATTCCTTGGCTCCTATCTGGCTGCACGTTCCGGCTCGCATATCACGATCGATGTCCTGAGTCGCGCAGTACCGGAGCAGATCGCCAGACTGATGCCGATTCCAGTTGGGTTGATCGGCGCCGCCACGACAGGCTACATCGCGTGGTTGGGGGCCGTATTTACGTGGACGCGCTTTAGTGTTGGACAGATCGATCCGATGCTGGAGATCCCGACCGGGTTTTTCTACCTTCCCGTACCAATCGGCTCGACGCTGATGGCCCTGGCGTTCTTACAGGTTGCGCTGAAGCGTATCGTCGACGTAACTGCCGAACCTGACTCGAGCGTCGCGTCGGGCACAGGGCTGCGCTAAGCCGAATGGCCACTTTTCTCTTCGCATTGTCCGCGCTGTTGCTGCTGTTGATATCGGCTCCGGTTTTTATCGCCATACTCGCACCGACGCTCCTGTCCTTCGACTTGTTCGGCCCGGCTATACCGACCATGGTCCTGGCTCAGCAGATGATGCAGGGCATCAACAAATTCAGCCTATTGGCCATTCCACTGTTCATTTTCTCGGCGGACATCATCGCCAGAGGTGAGATTGGCACTCGACTGCTTCGTCTCGTCGAAACCTCGGTCGGGCATCTCACGGGCGGTGTTGCGATTACGACGGCGATCACCTGCGCATTATTCGGCGCCGTTTCCGGTATCGGTACCGCCGCCATCGTCAGCATCGGGCCGATCGTCTATCCCGCGCTCCTGAAACAAGGCTATAGCCGCGGTTTCGCCGCCGGACTCATCCTCTCGGCATCGACGCTGGCCATGCTCATCCCCCCTGGCGTTGCGATGATTCTTTACTCCTTGGTCACGACGAGCTCGGTGGGCGGCGTCTTTCTCGCCGGGTTGAGCGCCGGCGCAATATTCATTGTGCTGCTGGCCGTCTATTGCTACCTATACGCCAGAACGAACGCGATCGGGCGACAACCGCGTGCGACCTGGAAAGAGCGCTTCGTAAGCTTGAAGGAGGCCGGCTGGTCGCTGGGGCTGCCGGCGATCATCTTCGGCGGGATCTACGCCGGAACATTCACACCGACCGAAGCCGCATCGGGCGCGTGCGTGTACGCGCTATTCGTCGAGATGGTCGTTTATCGGAAAATGAACATCCGACAATTACTGGACGTCACGGCTAAGTCTGCAGTCGTTATCGCGTCTCTCTTGATTCTGCTGACCGCGGGCTCTGCAATGGCGTATTACATGACGTTACAGGGTGTGCCGCAGATTGTTGCGAATCTAATGGAGGGCAGCACCGCTACCGGCGTGCTCTTCTCTATCAATGTCGTATTTCTGCTCGCCGGCATGTTCGTCGACCCGAACTCGGCAATTATTGTGCTAACGCCCGTGTTCCAACCCATTACCCAGGCCCTAGCGATCGATCCCTTACACCTCGGGGCCGTTATTGTCTTCAACGTGGCGATCGGAATGATGACGCCGCCATTCGGCCTGAACCTTTTCGTCGGCGTCGTGACTTTCAAGGTGCCGTATCTGGAGATCGCACGAAGCATGCTGCCATTCATCGGCATTGCCATCGTGGCGTTGATGCTGATCACCTACGTGCCGATACTGGTCACGTGGCTCCCGCAAGCAGTGGGTCTGTAGCGCTGCGGGCTACGATCGCTGCCTAAATAGCGAACGGTGCTCTTACTCCTTCCCAATATTGGAGAGATTCAAGTCCGATCTAGGTAGAATCCGGTCCCAAGGAAGTTCCTGGAACAAGTATGTCGTTCTTGGGGGGAAATTAAACGCCGCAAAGTCTTTCAGGTCGCCGCCGTTTATGCGCTTGTGCCCTGGCTTCTAATCCAGATCGTCGATGTCGTCAGCGAACCGCTAAACGTCCCCGATTGGTTTGATACTGTCGCGATCCTTCTGCTTGCGATCGGTTTTCCTATCGCGGTAATTCTCGCATGGGCGTTCGACATCACGCCCGAGGGCATCAAGTCTGAGGTGCCTGCATTAACTGGTGCAGGCACCTCAATAGCAGCAGACTTGGGGAAGGGTTTTTGAATGAGTCTCATTAGATGAAGGTGATAACGTGGAATTGTAAGATGAAGTTTCGTGAGGATTTTTCAGAAATCTTCCCATTAAAACCAGATATATTGGTTATTCCAGAATGTGAAAATATTGATGAAGTTAAGTGACCATGTTCCAATGATTATTGAGTTTTAATTTTTATACCTCTACCCCCTCCTCTCTTAAATAAACACCTACTCAGACCTTTTGCCAGATTTCGGCTTAGAACCAATGTATTCTTAGGTAAACCTAAAAAAAGCTTGAGCAGAAGCAGACTTGGGGAGTTTGTGATGAGAACAACACGATCACTAGCCTCTAACCTCCGCCTACTTGGGCAGTGTCTCCTATTAGGTTTTTTCCTGACGCCCGCTTTCGGTCATCACAGCGACGCTGGCGTCGACATGGGCATCATTGTCGAATTCGAGGGCACCGTGAAGGATTTTCATTGGCGAAATCCCCATGTCTACTTCAACGTTCTAACCAGCCGTGAGAATGGCGAACAGCTCGAGTGGGAGTTGCAGATGCCTTCGACAGTGACTATGACCCGCATGGGCTGGCATCGCGACTCGCTGGTAAATGGCGACCAGATTATGGTCTGGGTCCATCCGTCCGAGGACGGCCGCTCCTACGGAATCCTGGAGTACGCCGAGAAGGCAGACGGAACTCTTCTGCCCACGTCTTTTGACAACAACTACGGCACGTCGGACCCGGTATTCGACATCGGTGACAACCCCAGTGCCGATTCAATGGAAGGAGTGTGGATTGCCGATCGCGAGCAACTCACGCTCTACCCCGGAGGCTTCGATGGCTTCTTCGATGCTCAGCTCATCCTGACCGAGGCAGGCAGGGTTGCCCAGGTGTCTTATGATGAGCTATCCGAGGAAAATCCTGAGTCGACCTGTGTCGGTCGACCTACACCGGCTATGCTCGTTTCAACAACCATCTTTCCCATTGAGATCGAGTTCGACGAGAACGCGGAAACAATCATGATTCGGTCCGAGCTTTTCGATGAGGAGCGCACGGTCTATATAGATGGTCGAAAGCATCCCGAAGGCGGCGAACCGTTTGTCACGGGTCATTCGGTCGGACACTGGGAAGATGATGTTCTGATCGTGGACACGAGACGATTTGCCGATCACCGTTCGCCTTACCAGATCGGTGTGCCGTCCGGATACCAGAAACATGTAATCGAACGATACCGACTAAACGAGGATCGGACCCGCATCATCGTGGAGTTCATGTTGGAAGACGCCGACTACTTGGTTGAGCCGTTGACCCACATCAGGGAATTACTCTACTCACCACAACTCGAGATCGGCGAATTCGACTGTGATTTGGAGACGACAAAACGATTTGTGGTGCCGAGGAAATAAAAGCAGACGCCCGCCGAATGGGAGGCGTGGAACCGGGAGAGCTACGGTAACGATCGTAGCAAGTGGCGACCGCCGCTCATAAGAAGCGTATGCGGATCGAGTTGAGGGGCCGGTTGTGGCTGGAAGCAGACGTCGGTTAACGGTTAATATGCAAGGTCGTGCATATCTGGGGGAAGCACCAGCCGAACTGGTGTTCGCAGCCGTGAACACTGTCGCTTCTAGAGGAGATCCATGAGGCTCAGGTTCGTCGGTCTGCCGTATCTCGCCGTGATGCTGTCGCTGATCCCATCGCTGGCCAGTGCCCAAGCGGCTGGCGGGGGGACGCAGACATCTGGAACCACGAGCATTCCGCGCACGAGCGACGGTAAACCCGATATGTCGGGAATCTGGCAGGTCTTGAACAGAGCCAACGACAACATCCTGGCGCATTCCGCAAGCGAGGGCGTTCCCGCCGGACTCGGCGTGGTGGACGGCGACGAAATCCCGTACCGGCCCGAGGCGCTCCAACAAAAAGAGGAGAACTTCGCCAATCGAGAGACACGGGACACCGAGGCGAATTGTTACCTTCCGGGCGTGCCACGAGTCACCTACATGCCCTTCCCGTTCCAGATCATTCAGCTTCCGGAAGTATCCACTTTCCTGTACGAGTACGTTCACGCGACTCGCTACGTGCATACGAACGGGAGCGAGCATCCCGAGGGGCCCATCAACTGGTGGATGGGGGATTCGCGCGGCCGCTGGGAGGGGGATACGCTGGTCATCGACGTCGTGCATTTCACCGATCAGACCTGGTTCGACAGGACCGGCAACTTCCACAGCGAGGCTCTTCATGTCGTTGAGCGGTATTCGCTCCTGGACGCCGATCACATTAACTACGAAGTGACCATCGAGGATCCCGCGGTATTCACTCGACCCTGGACGATGCGCATGAATCTGTACCGGCGCACCGAGCCGAATTTCCAGCTTCTGGATTACGATTGCTACGCGTTTGAGTGGGAGCAGTACTATCCATATCCCGGACTTTGAGCGTGGCGGAGGGAGCGTTCTGATGAGACTGCACCAGACGACGATGGCTCTGGGGATAGGCGTGGCGCTCCTCTCGCTTCCGGCTGCGCTGTTCGGTCAGGGCGCAGTGCCCGAGCCGCCAACGGCGCCGTGGGCCCCGGCACGAACGCCTGATGGTCAACCGGACGTACAAGGTGTCTGGCGTCCCGTTGACGGCGGAACCCAGTCGCTGGAGCGCGCAATGAGCAGCGGGGAGTACTTCGACGAACTGGCGACAGGAGTCAGAAAAGACTATCCGAGCCGAATCATAGACTCCGAGGACGGTCATATTCCGTATCAGTCATGGGCGGCTGCGCTGCAGCAGGAGCTTGAAGCCGTATACGAGAACCCGACCAGGCCTGAGCACATAGATACGCAGACTCGGTGCCTAGGGCCGGGCGTGCCTCGTCTGTACTACTTCCCGCGGTTTCGGATCCTCCAACCGGCCGGCAGCGTCGTGTTCGTCTGGGATCAGTACCACTCGTTTCGAGTGATTCCTCTGGACGGGCGGCCGCACGTCAGTCCGAGAATCAAGCTATGGTCGGGGGATGGGCGAGGACGGTGGGAGGGCAACACGCTGGTCGTGGACACGACCAATCTCAACGCAAAATCGCGCCTCGATGTCATCGGCGATTTTTTTAGCGATCAGGCACACATCCTGGAGCGATTCATCTTCATCGATGGCACCACGATGCACTACGAGGCGACGATCACCGACCCGACCGTATTCACCCGGCCTTGGACCATGCAGGTCGTTCAGAGACGCGAGCCGGACGAGGAGTTCTGGGAGTATGCATGTCACGAAGGCGAGCACGACGCGGCCAGGACATCGAGTCAGTTCATCGATTCGGATGTAGGAGACAGATAGCGATCGCTAGATACGTTCCTGCTTTCTGGTCGAATGTCCGCTCGTGCCTGATTGCAGCCGCCGATTGCCGGATGTCATTGACCTATTTCGCAATCGGCGTGCGAGTCAGAAGACCGTGCAGTCGAGCGGCACGAACGGCTCGCCGAGTGCAACGTATAGTCGCCCTGCCGATGCGGGCTCCGTGAAGGTCACCGAATCGGTAATCGCCATACTCATATCCAACTGGCTTTGATCCTCGCTCAGCGCGAACCGTTCGACAACAAACACCTCTTCGCTCTGCGGCGCTCCGCCGGAATTGAAGTACGGATAATTTATTCGCGACGTCTCGACAACGAGCGTGTTGCCTTCCCAGCGCCCAACCGAGTAACCGAGGGGTGACAGCGGCTGGGTCGCGGGATCTTCAGCGTCATCGAAATGGATCGTGCGAGCAAGTCCGAAGTACTCAACGTTGAGTGTGGTCGTCGCACCGTCGTCGACGAATTCGAGCGACAAAGGCTGATACATCGGCCCAGGCATTCCCGGTGTCTCGCACTGCGCTACCGGTGCCGTGATGGGATCCCAGGCGGCCATCGCCACTTGAGCTTCGTCGGTATAAGGAAAATTCCGGCTCACACCGATTGCTCTACCGGCAATGCTCCAGTTTCGATATATACTTCGATTCTCCGCGGCAATTACAGCGCCACTGACGAGTTCGCGATCGGAGTGTTCCGAACCACCGACATAGCGATTCGACCACAGCGGCCCAATCGTCGCGCTCAAGATCGCCTCAAGGCCGTTCTCGAATAAGACGTTGGTGCCAAGCATGTAGAAGTCGCGGCGTGTCGACGCACGGCCGGATATCGTCACCTGCTCACCGATATTGAAATACTCGCGCTTCACGCCCATGCGGCTGAAGAGATTCGGGCTGCCGAAGGTCTCGATGCGCCACTCCTCTTGCACGCCCTGGTCGTTGATGAGCGTCACATTCAGGCCCGCGTGCGGGTTCCGCCAGAATACGTCGACGAGCTCTCCCGTCAGCTCGATGACGTCATCCGAATACTCGGCGCGAGAATGGTGCGCGGAGGCGAGCACCGGAAATACAAGGATCAGGAGTGCTGCGGTTGATGTCGTCGAGCTTCGGTACGTTCTCATTACGGCCTCGAGTAAAACGCTATTTTGATGATAGGAGTCTACCGTGGCGACGGACAAAGCTGAACCAGCCGTGGCGGACACTGACGCTTTTTGACGCAGGAATTTCCGCCGGCGGTAGCGTTTAGGCCACGTTCGCGCGATGATTAGCGCATCACGACTAATTAGCGCATCACGACTAAGAGGACGAATAGATGTACCGCCGCCCAATTTGCATGATTTCTCTATTCCTGGGCTTGACGCTGTGGCTCCAAGCGGCTTCCTCACAGCCGCCGCCGGCCAGATTGTCACCCAGAAACGACCTAAGCGTCATGGCGCGGGATCCGTTTCAGATTTTCGACAACCTGTACTTCGTCGGCATCGGCGAAGTTGGGAGCTATGTCATCGAGACCAGCGACGGCTTGATACTCCTCGATACGCTCTGGGATCTCGACGGCTACACCGAATATCTGCTCGGCAACATTCGTGAAGTTGGGCTTGATCCAATGGATATCAAATACGTCCTGATTCTTCAGGGTCATCGCGACCACTACGGCGGCGCACCGGCATTGCAGGAAATTATCGACGCCCAGTTCGGTACGGCGGAGGAAGACCAGAAGATGATGGTGGCAGACTTCGGCGAGTATGCCCCACGGATCGACTTTTTTGTCGAGGAAGGTGACTCCCTGACATTGGGCGATACGACGCTCGATTTCGAACTTACGCCTGGGCACACGCTAGGCACAACGTCGATTCGGTTGTCAGTCTTTGATGACGGTACCGAGCATTTGGCGTATCTGCACGGCGGCCCGGCCCTGCGCAGCGATGATCCGGAGGTGGGCCGAGTCTTTATTGAAGATCTCGAACGCATCAAGCAGATCCCCGGTATCGAGGTCCAGATCAGTAATCACTTCGATATCCACGCGAGCGGCGCACCCGACCTATTCGGTCGCGCGGAACTATTGGCCAACCGGCAGCCTGGCGAACCGCACCCGTGGGTGGATCCGGATCATTTTCAACGCTGGCTCGACGAACTCATCGCCACCACACGCGAGGAGTTGGCGGAAGCCCGGTAACTAGCCGGGAATACCGCTGTGAAATCGCAGCTCAGAATCCTGAGAGTTGATTAGCTCAGCTTCTGTTGCCAACAGGTCGCTCGCACGCGCGGCCACTGAACCACCGGCAGCTTGATCCGCCAAGCCGATATAGTCGAGGAAGTGCCGCGCCTCTGAATCGAGAAGTGACTCGTAGAGTTTGGCTAAATCCGGTTCGTCTTCGACAAGATACGGCAACAGGCTGTAGAAACGCTCGCACGAGCGGGCCTCGATAATCGCGCCGACGATCAGCGTATCGATCAACCTCTCGGGCTCGGTACGGCGAAGACGTCGGTGTAATTCGGCGAAATACGCGGACGCGGATAATGGCCGATAGTTGATACCCCGGTTCTCCAGCATCGACATGACGCGCTCGAAATGAAGAAGCTCTTCTCTCGCCAGGCGCGACATCTTGTCGAGCAGATCGCGTTGCCCGGCATATCGGTTCATGAGCGTCAATGCCTGCTGTGCCGCCTTTAGCTCCAGCGATGCATGATCGAGAAGCAACGTGGGAATATTCTCGGTCGCCCGGTCCATCCACGCTGCAGGTGTGCGGCATGACAGGAAGTTAAGAACGGGCGCAATGTCCGGCACGACCAAGCCCGATGACTTTAGCGGCAGTGACTCTTACGCATGTCGGACAACCGGACTCGTGCAGGGAAGTAATTCTACCACTCGAAACAGCAAACGACAGCCGGGGCATGTCGCCTTCTGCTAGACTGAACTCACAATCATCGCAAGGCAGGCGGAATAACATGTTTAAGCGAGTTCTTCCCGCACTCGTCGCGGTGATTCTGTCACATCCCGCCCTCTCTCAAGAAGCTGAGATTGGCGGGCTCATTCCCTACGACACGCACGCCGAAACGCTGGACAATGGCCTCACGGTCATCGTCATGCCGATGGCGGAGACCGGTCTCGTCGCGTACTGGTCTATCGTTCGCACCGGTTCCCGAGACGAGTACGAGCCCGGTCACTCCGGTTTTGCTCATTTCTTCGAACATATGATGTTCCGCGGCACCGAGTCTTATCCCTCCGACGTCTATAACCAGATACTGACGGCCATCGGTGCGGACGCGAACGCTTATACCACCGACGATCTCACGGCCTACCACATCTCCATCGCCGCAGAAGATCTTGAGCAGGTGATGCAACTCGAGAGCGATCGCTTTCAGAATCTCTCCTATACAGAGCCCGACTTCAAGACCGAAGCCGGCGCGGTCTACGGCGAGTACCGCAAGAACCGTACGAATCCGATCTTCGTACTCTATGAAGCCACGATTGCTGAAGCGTTTGCCGAGCATACCTATGGCCATACGACGATGGGATATGAGGAAGACATCGCGGCAATGCCGACGATGTTCGACTACTCGCAATCGTTTTTTTCTCGCTACTACCGTCCGGATAATACAATTCTATTCATCGCCGGCGGAATTGAGGTTGCGCCGACGATGGAACTGGTCAATACCTACTACGGCGACTGGGAACCCGGATACGTAGTGCCCGCGATCACGTCGGAACCCGCGCAGGAAAACGAACGGCGAATCGACGTGAGCTACAACGGCCGGACGCTGCCTATCTTGATCCTCGCATACAAGTCAGACGCATTCGATCCAGCGAATCGCAATCGTGTCGCCGCGGATCTGCTGATAGAACTCGCGTTTGGCAGTACCAGCGATATCTACAAACGATTGGTTATCGACGAGCAGGTTGTGGAGTTTCTGGCGAGCGATACCGGCCTGAATCGCGACCCAGGGTTGATCCTTCTCTATGCCCGGGTCAAGGACCCCGACAAGGTGGACTACGTCCGAGCGGCGATGGACGAGACGATCGCCGAGTATCGGGGATCGTTGCCGGACGTTGAACGACTCGCCGCTTTAAAGTCAAGGCTTCGCTATGGCTTTCTGATGGACTTGGAAACGCCCGATGATGTCGCCGGCAGTCTCGCCCACCATATCGCCATCAGTGGGGGATTGACGGGGATCGAAGCGCTCTACGCAGCATACGAGACCATCTCACCCGAAGATATCCGCACCGCCGCTCGGTACTATCTCGGCGAAGATACGCGTGTCGTTGC
>CAUZMW010000073.1:0-12555 GCA_963581225.1 Gammaproteobacteria bacterium | reverse complement strand
TATGGTAGCCAGTGGAAGCAACGCTACTTCACTCAGATCGGCGACGACTATTTCGTGTATCCGGCTCAGTGGGATGTACTCAATGAGACGTGGCGAAGATACTACGTCGAAGCGGGCACGGACTGGTGGGTCGAGCACTATCCTGCCGACCAGATGCAGCGTCCGACGGGCCCTCTCTGCGACGGCTGCCATTCAACGAACTACGACATTGAGACGAATCAAGTCACCGAGTGGAATGTAGGCTGCGAAAAATGTCATGGGGCCGGCGCGGAACATGTTAACGCGCCGTCGAACTACAATATCGTCAACCCTGCTAAGCTCGACTTCGTCCGCGGCACGGACGTCTGCATCCAGTGCCACTCCCAGGGGCAACCGCTGGAGAATCCGTTTGGCGACAGGCACTACGACTGGCCCGTGGGCTATCAGCCGGGTGATTACCTCAGCGACTTCTGGCAGCTCGAAGAACATCATTTAGGGGAAGAAAGTTTCACCCACTGGCCTGAGGGTTCGGCGCATAAGAACCGCATGCAGGGCAACGACTATGTAACCAGCTCGATGTACACGGAAGGCGTCGGCTGCTGGGACTGTCACGACGTGCACGGCACGGAGCAGAGCGCAGATCTGATTAAGCCTGCCAACTCCGTTTGCTTAACATGCCACGGCCAGGATTCGCCGGCCGGCCCGCGTGGAGACTACATTCAGCATAGTCACCACAACCCGGAAAGTGCTCAGTGTGTCGATTGCCATATGCCGCAGATCGCCCGGACGATCTCGAACGTAAACGTTCGCAGCCACACATTCCGGTTTATACCGCCATCAGACACGGAGAAGTACGGTATTCCGAACGCATGCACGACCTGCCACGCGGAGTTCAGCAACGAGTCGGCGGCCGCAGCCTTAAGCGAGTGGAGAAACCTGTCCCCGTGGAGAGTTAGTCAGTAGGAGATAACTATGCAATCGATGAGACCGAAGCGCGGCTGGGCTGTTGCTGCCGCGCTCGCGTTGACCATTCCTGCGATCGCTCAGTCGCACACGACGATTTCGCCGCGGCAGTCGACGCACGGCGCAACGGTCAAGTACACGGTCCGGATTCCTACCGAAGGTGACGTCGCGACCACGGGCGCCGAGCTCGATGTACCCGAAGGCGTGATCGTCGAGAGTCTCCAGGTGCCGGTTAGCTGGGAATACGATGTCGAGCGTGCGGACGATCGCATCGTGAGTATTACCTGGCGCGCCGACATCCAACTGGGCGAGTTCCTCGAAGTCGGTTTCGTCGCACGCAATCCGCGTCAGGGCTCGGAGATCGTCTGGATACTGCGGCAGAACTTCGCCGACGGTACGGTAACCGACTGGACCAACGGACCGAACGGCATTCGCCCAACCGCCGTGACTCAACTAGCCCCCAGGACGCAGTAAGTAACGAGCGCGATGACTGAAGAGACCGATCTTCGTGCGCCTCCCGTTCCGTCGCCGGGAGGACTCGCGAAGGCGACTATATTCTCCGTGGTTGTCGCTGCGATCTTGCTGCTGACGGTGGTTCTGCCGGCTGAGTACGGGGTCGATCCGCTTGGTGTTGGCGGGGCGCTGGGCCTCTCGACGCTCTCGCAGCCGCTCGCGCCGGTGCCGCCGCCGCAGGGAGACACACTCGCGCCGGTCCAGGACGGCGCCGTGGCGTTGTACCCGGGCGAGTATCGATACGACTCCCGGGAATTCGTCCTGGGGCCATACGAATACTTGGAGTATAAATATCAGCTTGTTGAAAACGCGGTCATGCTCTTTTCGTGGGTTGCCAGCAGCGAAGTTATGCACGATTTTCACGGCGATCGCGACGGAGCCCCGGCGAACGCGGCCGTCTCGTATGACCGACAGCCGAGGCGCCAGGCAGACGGTAGTTTCACGGCACCTTTCTCGGGTATCCATGGCTGGTTCTGGGAGAATCCGGGAGGAACGACGATTACGGTTCGCGTGACGACGGCGGGCTTCTATACTGGCGCACACGAATTTCACTACGATGGCACGCGTCAGTCGCGCGAAGTTCGCGGACTGGGCACGATTGAGACACGCCGCGACTAGACGGGGTGAACGTAATGCAGAATATGATGATGAGAGTGGTTGCCGTGTCGGCGCTGGCACTCGGGGCCGGCCACGCGTTTGCCCACGAAGACTTTCGAGTGATCGGTATCGTCATGTCGCATCAGGATTCGAGTATCGAGGTCCAGAGCAGGGATGGCACGATGACGTCGATCAGGCTGGACAGGCAAACACTGATAACGCGGGATACGAAGACCGTAGCTGCGGCACAGCTGGAGATAGGCGTTAGCATTGTTGTTGACGCGTACGGTGACAGCACAGACGACCTGCTCGCGCTCGACATTCGGATCGTGCCACCGATAGCGACTCAGTGACGCGTCGTATTTCGGGTTACTGTATTAGTTGATCTCCCGCGAGGTCAGGATCGACGCCGATCCATTCGTGCATGACTTCCATGCGTGTCAGATTTCCGTCCACGTCCATAATGTAGCGGATTCGCCGTCCTTCCTCGTCGAGAATCCCCAGCGACTGCTGGAAAATTCCGGGAGCGGGCGCACCGGCTGGCACTGTGCCCTCGAGAATGTACAGGCGGCTGTCGTGCAGGTGGATCGAGACGAAACTCCGCGTTTGATCGGGATTGGTGATCTGTAGTTGGTGACCTTCGATCTTGTCGATATCCGCCCATGCGTCGTAGGTCACTTCACCGCCACGGGCACGGAACATCTGCGCCGCGTTCGCGATCGACGCCCGCACGTCGGTTATCCAGACGGATGAGCTGCTATTTGCTTCGGTCCTGTTGGTCCGGGCCAAATGAATGGCTTCAGTTTCCCTGTAGTCGACGACGGCAATCTGGTAGCGGCCACGTTCGTTGTCGACGGTGTAGACACGCGCCGGAAAATTCGCGTCATAAGCCGAGTGATGAGTCGTCTCGGTGATCACGGGCTCGCCCGGAAAATTGACGATAAACAAATCGGTCTTGTTGATGTACTCGACCCAGCCCTGCGCCGACGCAGTCGCGGATGCGATCAGAAACAGCGCTACAATAGGTCGTAGAAAATACCGCATAATTTTTCCCTTAATCCCATTCTTTCTCGGCACCGCTCTCGGGAGTCAGGAATCCCAGCAAACAGCCGTTGGAGCGATCTTTGAGTTGATGGCAGCGCACCGAGATTGTGTTGCCGACTTCGACATCGTCGCGCGACCAGCCGTCACGAATGAGTTCGGTCGGGCTGGCGCCTTCGAGCGACCACAGGATTGTCTGTCCGGCATCGTCTTCAACTTCGATAAAGATCCAGGTATGCGGATTCATCCAGTGAAACTCGGTGACCGTGCCCTTGAGCACGGTGTACTCGGAAGTCAGATAATTGCTGTGGGAATGATGCGCCCAGCCGGGCACCGGCAGCGTGAGCAGCAGAGCGGCCGCAAGGCTTGGATGTCTGAACGGCATGTTCCCCTCCAGGAATTGCGCGATTTCCACCGGCGAGTATGCGCCCGTATTCGTCCCGTATCCGCAGGGTGTCCGACACGTAATGTTTTAGCCGTGCTACCCGTCCCGGGTCCTGCTAAAATCGGCCCCATAAGAGTTCCCGGTCACCCGGAAGATAGTCAGGAGAATGACTACCTGGGAACAGTGAGTTAAACGAATTACAAAGCAGAACACGCAAAGAACGATGGGAGGAGCAACAATGTCTACACGAATCCTTACGCTCGGCTTGCGGGCTTTGGGCTTGATGACGGTTTTTGTTTTCGGCAACGCGTTCGCGCAGGACTCGGCGTCCGTAAGTTACGCGGCGGTTCCTGGCCAGAACGGCGGTCAGGACGCGTTCGGCGCTTACGATGTCCAGGTCGGTTGGCCCAAAGACGTCGCCGATCTGCCGGGACACGGAGACTGGACTTTTGGTGCGGGGCAGAGCGTCTTCGCTGAGAGTCCCGACCGGGTTTTCTACTTGCAGCGTGGCGAGTTACCTAACGTAGATGCGCCGGCGCTTACGACGCTGCCCGATCTCGGGCCGAGCGCCATGTACCCGCCGACCGGCGTGTGGCGAAACGCGACCCGAGCCAGCCTGCCGGCGAACGGTGGGACCGGCGGCAGTGCCGAGGAGGGCGTAAGCTCTTGGATCGAACGTGGCGGCCGCCTGGGCGTGGACGCTCGCTGGGAGCACTGCATCCTGGTCTTCGATCGTGAGGGTAATGTCATCGAGGCGTGGACGCAGTGGGATTCGATGCTGCAGCGACCGCACTATGTCGCAATCAATCCCTACGACCCGGAGAAACATGTTTGGATCATCGACGACCACAAGCACATGATCCACAAGTTCACGAACGACGGAAAGACGCTCGTCCAGTCTATCGGCACCTATGGAGTTCCCGGCGCTGACGAGACGCATTTCAACCGGCCGACATTTATGTCCTGGTTTCCCGACAGTAGTTTTGTTGTCGCCGATGGTTATAACGGCACGCGCGTCGTGAAATTCGACGTCGACGGTAATTACCTGATTTCCTGGGGGGAAGAGGGCACCAACGATTACGAGACGCGGCCTGCTCACTGGAATAACGTGCACGGCATCGCCGTCGATCCGGCGACGAGCCGGGTGTTCGTTAACGATCGCGGTAATCGTCGTATTCACGTTTTCGATGAGAACGGTGAGTATCTGTACGAGTGGAGCGTCGGCGACCGGCCGGCCAATGTGCATATGTTCATCATCACGGCCGACGGGCATCTCTGGGCGGCTGATCGCGGTACCCACAAGATACTCAAGTACGACCTCGAAGGTAATTTCCTGTATTCCTGGGGAGCTTACGGGGAGTATCCCGGCGGCATCGCGGGTGTGCACGGCATGAGCGTGGATCAGGAGGGCAATCTCTACCTGGCGCAGGTCGACAACAAGGGTGGTGTGCAGAAGTTCACCCCGCGAGAGGGCGCGAATCCGGATTATCTGGTCGGTACGGTCACCTATTCTGCCTGGGAGTAGATTATGAGCAAGGCATGCAGCGTTCTATTTGCGACTCTCTTTGTTGTCTCGAGCGCATCGGCTGAGGTCGTCGGCGTAGACATCGACGTCCATGAGGACGTACTCGGCGGCAAATCGTACGGGCTCGCGGGCCCGTACGAGAAATTCATCGGCACCATGCATTTCGCCGTGGATCCGAGCAACTCGGCGAACGAGATCATCGTCGACATCGAGCACGCGCCGACGAATGCCGAAGGACTCGTCGAGTTTTCCGCGACATTTACCCTCATCCAGCCGAAGGATGTCACGCGCGGCAACGGCACGATGTTGCTCGGCGTTGCGAATCGCGGCACGCGGCGGATGTTGACGTTTTTCAATCATGCGCGATCGGATGACAGCCAATGGGACGCGGATAATCCGACGACGGCAGATAACTTCGGTGACGGCTTTCTGATGGAGCAGGGCTTTACATTGCTCTGGGTCGGCTGGCAGTTCGATGTGCCCGTGAGTCGTGAAGCAGGATCGCGCGTTTATGTGCCGCGTGTCGAGCCCGACGAACCGATCGAGGGCTTGGTTCGTAGCGACTTCGTCGTCAGGCAGCGCGTCTTCGACCGCACGCTTGCGGATCGCAATCACGTTCCCTACCCAGTCTCCGATCCCGCTGCGCCCGAGAACGTCCTGACCGTGCGTAGTTCCGTAGAGGGAAATCGTCAGGTTATTTCACGGAACCTGTGGCAGTTCGCACGCGTAGAAAACGAGCGCGTCATCCCCGATACGACGCGTGTCTATCTCGAGACGGGCTTCGAGCCACACCTGATCTACGAAGTCATCTACAAAGCCGAGAACCCCGAGATCATCGGTTTAGGGCTGGCAGGGCTGCGCGACGCGGCATCATTGTTCAAGTACAGCTCTTTGGACGATTTGAATCTGCCCGCTGGCGCTATCGAACAGGTGGTCGGTTACGGCATGTCTCAGCCTGGCCGGACGTTGCGCACACTTGTGTACATGGGATTCAACGAGGACGAGCAGCACCGCAAGGCGTTGGACGGCATCATCGCCCAGATCGGTGGCGCGGCGCGCGGCAGCTTTAATCTGCGTTTCGGGCAGGCTTCTCGCGATGCGCATCCGTATCTGAACTTTTTCTACCCGACGGACATATTTCCGTTCGCCGATGTCGAGTTGACCAACCCGGCGACCGGGGAAACCGGGGGAATGCTTTCGCATATTCCCGAGGAATTCATGCCCAAGGTCTACAACGTCAATACGTCGTACGAATACTGGGGACGGGTAGCGTCTTTATTGACGACGACGCTCGACGGCAAAGAACATATTCCGATGATGGACGAGCATGCTCGCGTCTACCATCTCGCCGGTTCGCAACATCTGCCGGCCGAATTCCCGCCGCATCAGGAGAACGGTCAAAACGTTAACAACCCGAACGATTTTTCCTGGCTCATGCGCGCTCTGCTGCTAAAGATGAACGACTGGGTAACCGACGGTACGCCGCCGCCACCGAGCCGCTATCCGCTGCTGGACGATGGAACCCTGGTCGCGCCGGCGGATGTTAATTTTCCCGACCTGCCGGGCATCAATTTCCCGACGATTACGCATAAAGCCTATCCTGTCGATTATGGTCCGCAGTTCGCGTCCGACGGCATCATTACCAATGAGCCGCCCGAAGTCGGTGCCGCGTATACGATTCTTGTGCCGCAAGTCGATACAGACGGTAACGAACTTGGCGGGCTCCGAACTCCTGGAGTCGTCGTGCCGCTGGCGACCTATACAGGATGGAATCTCTATAACGCTGAGTACGGTCCGACGCATATCGTTTCGCATATGTCCGGTTCGTTTTTACCGTTCCCAAAAGACAGCATGGAGCGCGAGGCTCGAAACGATCCGCGACTTTCGATTGAGGAACGCTACGAAAGCAGAGCCGAGTACTTGGGCTTGGTCGCCGCGGAGGCGATGACGCTGATCGGCCAGGGTTATCTCCTGGATCAAGATCTTCCCGAGATTCTTGCGCAGGCCGGTGTAATCTGGGATTACGTCACGCGGTGACGCGCGTCGTGGCGATGGGATGGCAGAGATGATCACACGGGAAGCTTCGATGGAGGAGATGCTTTTCGCCGTACCGCGCGCTTCAAGGAGCTGATACCGAGCGACCAGGCGTTCGTTGACAGCCGCATCCCCGGTTGCGAGCGCAATGTCTTTACCGTGATAGGCAGTGGTGTGACCGAGGACGAGTCGCTCGCGCCGGCGATAGAAGCGGTCGAGGGCTTCAACGTGACTTACATCGGCGCGGATCCCGGTAAAGGTTGTTCGCTGCATTCCCACGATACGGTGGAGGTTTTCTACGCGATGACGGGCCGCTGGAGTATTGTCTGGGGAGATCGGGGCGATCAGCAGATCGAACTCGACCCGTTCGATATGGTGTCCGTCCCGGCCGGAGTCATGCGCTATTTTCGCAATATCGGCGACCAGCATGCCCATATCATGACGATTGTTGGCGGCACAGACGCCGGCCGAGCCGATTGGCCTGACGATGTGCTTGAGCGGGCCAGGGCGACCGGCCTGCAACTCGATGCCGATGGAAATTTGTTGTAGGCGCGGCAGAATCGCGACGAGGCCGTCGCTCCTACAAAGTATCGATAGGCTTATTGTGGGAGCGGCCGCCTGGCCGCGATCATAGGCGGGAGAGATTCATGCAGAAGATATCGTCGAGGATAAATCGCAGCGTGATCGGCTCGACGCTCGGACCGCTGATCTGCGCGGGCTTTCTCTCGGCACCGAGCGCGGCGCCTGCCGCCGATTTCACCGGCGTCTGGTTAGCCACCACGCCCCGCAGTGGTATCGGAGCGAACCAGCCGGAGCTAACGCCGCGGGCGCGGGCGGACCTCGGCGCGTTCGATCCGTTGTCCGACCCGGTCATTCGCTGCGTTCCACCCGGGTTTCCGCGTACGGGCCTGGTGATCTACCCGTTCGAGATCGTGCAGACCGAGGACCTGGTGGTGTTTCTCTATGAGGTCTTCGGCATGGTGCGCCGTATTCGAATAGAAGGTGGGCCGCCGCCGGACTATCTGCCGCCGGCGCGCACGGGATACTCTGTGGGCCATTGGGAACAGGACCAACTTGTCGTCGATACGACCCATGTCGAGTCGGGCCTGCTGAGCGGTGGCGGCATCGCACAATACGGCGACGTCTCGGTACTCGAGCGCTATAGTCTGAGCGACGACGGCCAGATTTTGGAAGCGGAAGTCACGATTACCGCTCCTGAGACGTTCGTCGCGCCGTGGACTCGGCATTTCACCTGGGAGCTGGATCCCGACGGCATGATTTTCGACGCGCCGTGCGACCCCGCGGACAGCCGCTTTTAGGAGCATTCGGTATGCGAATCTCGACTGAACTCAGCCTCGCCGCACTATTATCCACCGTCGCCCTAACGTCCGCCGCGCATCACTCAATGCCTGCGTTATTCGATACCGGAAGTACGGTCACAGTGTCGGGGGAGGTCACGGGGTTCCAATTCATCTCACCCCACGCCTATATTCTGATGGACGTTGTCGATGGTGCGGGTGAGCGGGTCAACTGGCAGATTGAGACCTATCCGCCCGGAATGCTCATCCGCAAGGGGCTGACACCGGCTAACGTGCAACCGGGTCAGACGATATCCGCCACTGGTCATCCCGCTCGGGACGGGCGCCCGCTGATGCGGCTGTTGACGGTTACGATGCCGAACGGGGACGAGAAACAGATCCAGTAGGCTTTAAGAGCCGATCACGCCGCTCGTCTCGCGCATGGATGAGGACGCGGGCGGCCGCTTACAAGGACGGCCGGCCGTTGTTCGACGCCGATTGCACCGAGATACTCGACGTTCACGCCGTCGATATAGGGTTGCACCTGCGTCTCGAAGTATTCCTGGTTCTGCACGATGCCCGCGATAACGAGTTTCTTAGCCGCGCGCCGCGCCACGCGAATGGCGTCATGCGAGCCTGGTTCCGGTGGGGTTATTAACGAGCAACGCGGGGACTAGCAGGCTTTAGCACGCCTATGCGGTTCGGCTATATCGTCGGCGGACACTCGGTACGCCGTGCTTCGCGGCCTCGAGGGGTAAAGGTGCGTGCTAGAGGTCTACTAGCTCCAAGAGTTCGCGGCTGTACCGATTCTTAGCGTCGGCATAGATCGGGGCGACGGCTGCGACGAACTCGGCACGCTGCGCCGGCGAGAGTTCCACGATCTCGCCGCCGGCCTCGCGGATAATCGCCTGAGAATCGACCTCCGCCTGATCGTGGAGTCCGCGCTGATAGACCACGGCTTCCTGGACGGCCGCGCGCATTTCAATCTGCAGGTCTTCAGGCCAAGCATCGAACGTGGGGCGGTGGACGAAGATCGGTCTGGACAGATAAGAATGGAAAGTTGCCGTGTGATAGCGCTGGTGGAGGTACGGACCGTAGCTAACCGTATTCTCGAACGGGTTCTCCTGGCCGTCGATCGTGCCGTCTTCGAGGAGCGGAATGGCGGTCGCTAGATTCATTGTTACCGGCTCGGCGCCCAGAAGTTCGAAAGTGCGGGACTGTATTCTCAAGAGGCGAATGCTGAGACCGACCAGGTCGGCGGGTGTATGTACGGGCCGGATGTCGTTCGAGACGTGGCGAAAGCCGTTCTCAAAGAAACCCAGGATGCGGTAGTTAGTTTCCGCTTCGATTCTTGCACTTGCGGCTTCGCCGAGCGGTCCGTCCATCACCGCGCGTGCGGCAGCAGTATCAGAGAACAGAAATGGTAGTGCAGCGACCTCGAGCTCGGGAATCCCCGTGGACATCGTCGCGTAGGCGAGCGTCAGCAAGCCGGAGTCGACGAGCCAACGCAGATCTCCCGCGCCGCCATAGCCGACGTCGTAGATGTTGTAGATATACCGGAGGTCGACCGCATCGCCGAACCTGGTCTCGAGGCGAGCGCCGATTAGATCGAGTCCGCGACTGAAGCTCGTCGTCGATGGCCCGTAGCCTGCCATTATGATTCGTGTTGCGCCCGCGGGCTGGGCCCTGGCGCCGAAGAAACTGGGAGCGCCGGTCGCGATGCTTGCGCCGAGCAGTGCGGAGGTTTTGAGGAATCGCCGCCGGGACATCATTCTTCTCCTTCGAGTTCTAGAACACCAGACTCGGTAAATAGGTCGCGATCTGCGGGAAGTTGGCGATTGCAATCATGCCGATCAGCATAATGAACCAGTATGGCGTAGAACTCTTGAAGATCTGCATGATGGATATGTCATCGTCCTCGTCCCGAATCGCTGCCTTCACCGTGTAGACTAATAAGCCAAAAGGTGGAGTCAGTAAGCCGGCCTCGATTGCGAGGATGCCGACGATCGCGAACGCAATCGGGTCGTAGCCGAGATTTACGGCGATAGGCTCGAATATAGTTACAGTCAGTAACATGATCGAGATGGAATCGATCACCATCCCCAGTAGGAACCAGATCCCAACCATGACTGCGAGAATCATCCACGGCAGCATGTCGGTGTTGAGAAAGATGTCTTGGATCGCGTTGGAGACGCCTGTCATGGCGAGCGTCCGGGAGTAAAGTGACGCGGAGACCAATAGCAGCAATATCGGTGCGGAGGTCCGGCCGACGGACAGGATCGCGTCGATTATGCCGCGGTAGCGCATGCCCTTGGCGATGGCCATTACCAAACCGATAAATGCGCCCGCACCGGCGCCTTCGGTAGGCGTAAACACACCGAACCAGATGCCGCCCAGTACCGCGACGATGACGGAGACGATGCCGAGCGCACTGCCCCAGACCTGCCAAGGGCTGACGTCCGGCGTTGAATCGGTGTCATCCGGGTCGACTTCTGCGACAGCGGTATCCTTACCTCCGCCGACGAGACTCGGGCGTAGCAGCGCCATGGCGAGCACGTAAGTTATGAACAGACTGAGTAGTAACAGTCCGGGTAGTATTCCGGCGAGAAATATCTGACCGATCGATCTCTCGGTCAGTAATCCCCAAACTATCATTAGCACGCTCGGCGGGATCAGCATACCGAGACAGCTCGAGCCGGCGATCGCACCGAGCGCGAAGCCGTGGTGATAGCCGAAGCGCTTCATCTCCGGATAGGCGATGCGTGAGAAAGCTGCCGCGGATGCGATGCTCACGCCGGTCACAAAAGAGAAAATGGCGTTGCCCAACAACGTCGCGACGGCCAGGCGCCCAGGAATACGTCGAAGACCTCGATGTATGGCTTGGTAGACATCACCGACGGCCCCCGACTTGCCGATGAACTCGCCCATCAGCATGAACAACGGTATCACCGCGAACTCGTAGGAACGCAACGACTCGTATGCTGTGCTGGCGAGCATCTTCAATACGACATCGAAATTTCCGCCGGTGACGAGATAGACGCCCAGGGCGCTAGTCATGCCAAGCGCGATTGCGATATGCACGCCCAGAGCGACCATCAGCAGCAAGCTGACGATCAAGACAATTGCGATATTGGCTTCGAACAAGGCGTATGGCTCAGATTGCCGTTGGTCTAGCCATGAAACGCCGCTTCGGGATCGACTTCAGCGTCCAGTTCTTCGGGTCGGCAGATATCCAGATAAAACATCAGCAGGTAATTGAAGCAGGCGATCGCGCTACCGAAAAGGATCGTGAATCGAGTGGGCCAGGCAGGTACGCGTAACGCGCCTTCGCCTTCGTATTCGCCGGCGACCCAAGAGTGGACGGCCATATCCCAGCCGCCGACCAAGATCATTAGAAAGAACGCCGCGCCGAGCAAATAGCCGATCGCCAGCGTGATACGTCTGAACAACGGCGAAAAATTCTGCGCGAGAAAGTCCGCTCGTAACATGGAACGGCTGCGAATCGCATAGCCAGCTTGGAGAAATACGATCATGACGATGGAGTTCATCACAACCTCGCGCACGCCGTAGACCGGTGCGTCGAACACACTACGGCCGATAATGTCCGCGACGATGAAGAACGTCAGCATGAACGCCCATCCCGCCGCGAGTACCAGCAGAAACTTGGTGAGGCGATCGTTAAGATTGACGATGGACAATACTATCCCGTTCTATAGTTAAAATTACGGGCACAAAACGCCGGCTGAGAGGCTCGAGTTCAACGCCGGCCGAACGCCGGAGCAACGTCCTTTGTTATTCTAGTTCGTAGCGAACCGGCCACGTATAGCCGTGCCGTTCGGCAGATTCCAAGACGGTCTCCAGCACCAGAGTCGCCGGCAGGCCCTTGGCCTCGAGTTCGGCCACCATTTCCTTCGGCCAGTCCGCGAGCGATACGGCCCAATCCGTTCGCACTTGGGGATCGAGTTCCTTAACCGTGATGATTTCTCTCAGGGTTTCGACATCGTCCCCATATCGTTCCAGATTATTGGAGCCGGTGAGTTCCTCGAAATCCGCGGCGACCTCGAGCATGATGGCCTGAACATCCGTCGGGAGTTTGTTCCAGCTATCCAGGTTGATCGTCAAGCCATGCCAGGTAATCGAGCCAAAGCCGATCATCGTGTAGTACGGTCCCACTTCGTAGAGCTTGAGTTGCACCCATGCGCTCGGGAACATGATCCAAC
>CAUZMW010000072.1:0-12649 GCA_963581225.1 Gammaproteobacteria bacterium | reverse complement strand
GGCGGGCAGGCCATGGCGCAACGCCTCGAGAAAACGTTCATCCAGCGGAGGCTCATGCTGGCCGTCACGCCGCCGACGTGCGAGCTCTGCGTCGAAACGTTGCCTCTGTTCCGTGGCATCGGTGAGCTCACCGAAGCCGTTGGCGAGCTCGATACCGCCACTGAACGCCTCGAAACGGGCTGCAACCGGCGGATCCTGGGGCTTGATACGTGCCAGCGCCGCTTGGGTTACCGGGAAGTCATAGATAAAGGAGACCGCGTTCCGGTCGAGCCTCGGGACGATCGCTTGGCTCAGCGCAAGGTCCAGCAGGCCATCGCCGCTAATGTTCGTAGGCGCGTCGATTGATTCACGTGCTAGAGCGCGGCGAAGCTCCGACTCGCCTGCAGCCGGATCGACGTTAAGGACTTCGCGAAAAACATCTCGATAGCTGATACGCGTAGCGCGGATCGGGCCGTGATGTGGCTTCAGTAGAGCACCGAGCAGTGATTCCACTTCGTCCATGAGCTGGATTTCGTTCCAGCCAACCCGATACCACTCGAGCAACGTGAACTCGGGCTCATGCCAACGACCCCGCTCCCGGTCACGGAACACGCGGCAGATCTGGTAGATGTCACCGTTGGCCGAGGCCAGGAGCCGCTTCATCGCGTACTCCGGTGACGTATGTAGATAGTAGGCTTCGGCATCCAGACCGGCGGCCTGGACGGTCATCAGTTCGAGCGCTGGATCGGGCGCCCCTGCCGCCGACAGCGCGGGCGTTTCGACCTCGAGCACGCTACGCTCGGCGAAGAAGCGGCGTATCTCCGACAACAACGCGCCACGCAGCCGTAGTGTTTCAGGCGTCGCGGTCGGTTGCCACGATACGGAACCCAACTCAGGCGTTCCCGGCGGCCGCGCGAATTCGGCCGAGAGATTGCCCTAGCTGTAGTGGTTCGTCCGTCGTGAGTCCCTCGTTCCACGTTAACGTCGCCGGCGGTAGCAGAACGATGACGGTCGAGCCGAGGTTGAAATGACCGATTTCATCGCCTCGCCCGTAGCGACGTTGCGGCGGTCCGGCGTCCTGCCAGAGCCGTGGCCCAGCACTCGGGATCTCGCCAAGCCAGCGCGTGCTGATACTGGAGACGTTGAGCGCGCCGACGAGGACGACGGCCATGGGGCCGACCGCGGTGTCGAACCAGCAAACGACGCGCTCGTTGCGACAGAACAGTCGTGGAATGCGGCTCACGGTCTGGCTGTTGACGCTGAATCGCCTGCCGGGCACATAGCGAGTGCGTTTGAGCGTTCCTGCTAACGGCATATGAACGCGGTGATAGTTGTGGGGTGCGAGATAGATTGTCACGAACGTTCCCAACACGAGATCGACAGCGCCTCCCCGTGGCTCGCCCAAAAGCTCATCGAGCCGGTAGTCCATCCCCTTGGCCTGGAGCAAACGCTCGGCCGCGGCGCTCCCGAACTCCGTCAGATAGCCATCAGCGGGGGAGACGAAGGTCTGCTCATCTCCGGCGATCGGCCGCGCATCGGGCTGCAGGGCGCGCGTGAAGAAGTCATTGAAGCTCGGGTAGGCGTCGAGGTTTGGCTGTTTAGCCTCGGCGAGGTCAATCTGATAATGGTTCGCGAACCACCGTATCAACGGGCTCTTGATAACGGGCCACGTGCACCGGGAGATTCGAAAGACAAGTGCCGCGAGCAACTTCTGCGGGAGCACGAATTGTGCCCACACCGACAGCCTCGATCTCATAGGGAAGCCGAGGCATCGTTCCGCCGAGTCCGGTACAGCTGCCGGATTAGCTGGTAGTCCGCGGCGATGACAGTAGCGTCGTGTGGTGCGCTGAATATCGCTATCAAGTCCGCTTGCGGGCCGATGACATACACGGTGGAGTTGTGGGTCACGTTATAGGTGGCTGAGTCGGCATGTTGGTGGCGTTCTACCGTCACCCCCAGGGCGGTGAGCAATGGCCGCAGCGCCTGCAGATCTCCGGTAACGCCGTCGAACTCCGGGTTGAAGTTTCCCAGGTAGCGTTCGATCTGCGCAGGCGTATCGCGGTCGGGATCGACGCTGACGAAGACGACCCGCGGCGCCTCTGCATCCTGCTCGAGTAGTTCTGCCTCAACGTTGGCAAGAGTCTGCAGCGTAATCGGACAGATATCGGGGCAGTTAGTGAAGCCGAAGAACATTAGCGTGAAATGGCCTTCCAGCGCGGCGGTGGAGAAATCGCCCCCGTGTTGGTCAGTCAGCTGGACTGCCGGTAGGCGGAATGGCTCGGGAAGCACGGTAGCGACAGCGGGCTCCGGCAGACTCTGACGGAAATTCGATACCCATACCGTCGCACCGGCCAATAGGACCAGTGCTATCACCAGGGCTCTTAACATCGCTCCAATCACGCGAGTCATTATCTCATAAGGAGTATTATCCGCAGCCCATGACCCTCGTTGAACTTGAACAGGCATTGAACCGCGCCGGGAACGGCAGCGATTGGGTCGGGCTGATCTCTCGTTATTTCGATCTGTATGATCTGAATTTCGGGCACGGTACGGACAACTCGAGTGACGAGGCCTACTGGCTTGTTCGGCATCAGCAGCGATGGGATGACGTTGCCTGGGAGCGGCCGCCGGATCCGGCGCTGATTCCCGGTCTGATAGCGCTCGCTCAGGATCGCGTCACGACACGAAAACCGTTGGCCTATCTTCTCGGCGAAGCGTGGTTCGCAGGGCTGCGTTTTGCCGTAGACGAGCGCGTGCTGATTCCGCGTTCGCCGTTGGCCGAACTCATCGCCCGCGGCTTCGAGCCTTGGTGTCATCTGCACAACGGCGATCGTATCCTAGATCTAGGCACCGGTAGCGGCTGTCTGGCCGTCGCCACCGCCCACCACTGGTCGGACGTTACCGTAGACGCAGTCGATGTATCGAAGGAGGCGATCGATGTCGCGCGCGCCAACATCGCGGCACACGACCTGGCCGAGCGCGTGCGGGCGATCCAGTCAGATCTCTTCGCGGCCGTCGAGGGTCGGTACCGCGTGATTATCTCCAATCCACCGTACGTGCCGGAGCCGCGGCTGGCTGAGTTGCCACCCGAGTACGCTCACGAGCCTTGCCTGGCTCTCGCGGGCGGGCCGGAAGGCCTCTCGCTCGTCGCGGAAATTTTGCTCCGGGCGCCACGGTATCTCGTCGCCGACGGCGTGCTGATAATCGAGGTCGGTGAAGCTCAGGAGGCCTTTAAGACAGCGTACGCCGACCTGCCCGTGACGTGGTTGGCGTTCGAGCACGGCGGCGAGGGAGTCTTTGTATTGACGCGTGACGAATTGACTGGATACTTAGCAGGTTAGCAGTACGTTGCAGCGGCCTGCAGCGACGCTGACTGCTAACCGCAAGGGACATCAGGGCTATGGCTGGCGATACATTTGGAAGACTATTCACCGTGACGACCTTCGGCGAGAGCCACGGGCCCAGCATGGGCTGCGTGGTCGATGGTTGTCCGCCGGGGCTGGCGCTTACGGAAGCCGACATTCAGTCCGACCTCGACCGCCGTCGGCCGGGTCGTTCTCGGCATGTTACGCAGCGCAAAGAACCGGACGAGATCAAGATTCTCTCCGGTGTCTTCGAGGGGGTCACGACCGGCACGGCGATTGGCCTGCTCGTGGAGAACGTCGATCAACGCTCCCGTGATTACAGCAAGATCAAGGACAGCTTTCGCCCAGGGCACGCCGATTATACCTACCAGCAGAAGTACGGACTTCGTGACTATCGGGGTGGCGGTCGCGCGTCGGCTCGCGAGACAGTGATGCGTGTGGCAGCCGGCGCAATTGCCCGCAAATATCTGGCGGAGCGACTGGGTATACGTATCACGGGCTATCTGGCGCAGCTGGGCCCGCATCATCTGGCGCCGCTCGATTTGGATATCGTGAACGACAATCCGTTCTTTTGCGCGGACCCGGGCAAGCTCGACGACCTCGAGAATTTCATGGACGCGTTACGCAAGGCCGGGGACTCTATCGGCGCCCGAATCAATATTATTGCGAGTGGCCTCCCGCCGGGTTTGGGTGAGCCGGTCTTCGACAAACTGGAGGCCGCGGTCGCCCATGCGCTGATGAGCATCAATGCCGTCAAAGGCGTCGAATTCGGCGATGGCTTCAAGTGCGTTGAGCAACGCGGTAGCGAGCATCGTGACGAGTTGACTCCCGACGGTTTCTCCAAGAACTCATCCGGAGGGACTCTCGGTGGAATCTCTTCCGGCCAGGACCTACTCGTCAGCATCGCTCTGAAGCCGACGTCGAGTATTCAGGTACCGGGCGGAACGGTCGACCGCGAAGGACGGGCCACGGAGATTGTCACGACAGGCCGGCACGATCCGTGTGTCGGTTTGCGGGCTACGCCTATAGCAGAGGCGATGTTGGCCCTGACGCTGATTGACCACTATCTCAGGCATCGAGCTCAGAACGCGGACGTAACGTCTGCTACCCCGGCGATCGGGGTTGAGCGGAAAGCCTGATTCATATCACTACTCTCGAATTCTGAAGACCAGCATGTCCAAGACCTATAACGTTGCCGTAGCGGGAGCTACTGGATTGGTGGGTGAAGCCATGATCCAGATTCTCGAGGAGCGCGATTTCCCCGTGGGTAACTTTTACCCGCTCGCGAGCCAACGCTCGGCTGGCCGTAGCCTCAACTTTCGCGATGAGCTACACGAAGTCGAGGTGCTCGACGATTTTGATTTCGCGAAAGTTCAGCTGGCGTTTTTCTCGGCGGGTGGTTCCGTTTCGGCGGAACATGCGCCACGTGCTGCATCTGCTGGCGCGGTCGTTATCGACAACACCTCTCACTTTCGTTACGACGACGATATACCTCTCGTTGTTCCCGAATGTAACCCCGCCCGAATCGCCGAGTACACGAATCGTGGCATCATCGCGAACCCGAATTGTTCCACGATCCAGATGCTCGTCGCGCTGCAACCGATCCATACGGCGGTCGGAATCGAGCGCATTAATGTTGCGACCTATCAAGCCATGTCGGGAGCCGGGCGCAGCGCCATGGAGGCGCTGACCGAACAGACTCGAGCGCAGCTGGCCGGCGCGCCGGCCGCGGCAAACGGCGGGGAGAAATCCGTGGCCTTCAACGCAGTGCCGAAGATCTCCGAACTCATGGACACGGGCTACACGATGGAAGAGATGAAGATGGTGTGGGAGACCCGTAAGATTTTTGAAGATCCTGATATTATGGTAAATCCGACCTGTGTCCGTATTCCGGTTTATTTCGGCCATTCTGAGGCAGTGCATATAGAAACTCGAACCAAAATCACCGTTCCGGAGGTCCAGGCATTGTTAAATTCCTCGCCAGGAATTGTTCTTTTGGATGGTCACGAGCCGGGCGCTTACCCGACGGCCCTAACCGATGCCGCCCATCGCGACGAAGTGTACGTTGGACGCATTCGGGAAGACCTCTCCCACCCACGTGGCTTGGACTTGTGGGTGGTTGCCGACAACGTGCGCAAGGGCGCGGCATTGAACAGCGTGCAAATTGCGGAGATATTGGTAAATCAAGTTATGTAATGTAGAGTTTGGCTCGGCGCATCAGGAGATTTTCCGCTTCGGCGATAAAGGCTCTGCTACGTTGGTCTGGACCGGATTCGGTAGGGGTTATTCCATGACATTAACGGCGCGTTGGAGCGCTTTGGTACTACTGTTTACCCCCGTCGTGACGTGGGCGCTAGGCTTGGGCGATATCGAACTCAGGTCGGCATTGAATCAGCCGCTTGATGCGGAGATTCAGCTCGTATTTGCGACGCCCGAAGAACTCAGCAGTCTTCGTGTGGCCCTGGCGAGTCAAGAGACCTTTGACCGCTACGGTCTTGATCGACCTGCCTATCTCGGCGAAATAATTTTTGACGTCGGTACCGACAACCTCGAACGGCCGATCATCTCGATGAGTTCAAGGGGACCCATGGCGGAACCCTTTGTAACGGTTTTAGTGGAGGCTAGCTGGTCGCGGGGACGTCTTCTGCGCGAATATACCGTCTTGCTGGACCCGCCCGTACTATTGCCGCTGCCGGCTGCAGCGCCGACCGTGCAGGCGGCTCAGGCGGGAGCACCCGATGTAACCCAGCCGGCGGCCGCGACCAATCGTCCGGCGGCCGCGCCCGTGCCCGCTCCCGTACCGGCGTCCGCGACTCTCATGGCGCAGCCCGTTGAGCCGGTTCAAGCGGCGACGCCATCGCCCGGTACCTATGGGCCAGTGCGGTCCGCCGAGACGCTGTGGTCGATCGCCGAGCAACATCGGCCCAACGGGGTCACGATGGACCAGATGGTGGTGGCCCTGTATCGTGCCAACCCGCAGGTATTCGACGGCAATATGAATACGTTGCATCTCGGTTCGATCCTGCGTATTCCGCAGTTGGCCGAGTTGAGTGAGATGACTGCGGCGGCCGCGACCGAAGAAGCGCTGCGGCAAGCCGCAGATTGGCAGACCGGTACCGATACCCAGGCCCGCCTGAGACTCGTGACGCCGGATAGTGCCGCCAATGCTGATATTACGACCGGCGGTAGCACGGCTGCGGTGACTACAGAGATAGCTGTATTGGAGGGCGAGCTCGGTACGGCGCTGAACGAACTGAGCGAGAGCCAACGACTACTTGAGATACGAGATCAGCAGCTTCAGGATCTGCAAGCGCAGCTTGCGGCCGCCGTCACGCCGCCCGCGGCCGTTACTCGGGTCGTCGTCCCACCGATCCAGCCGTCGCTGCTCTCCCGCGTCCTGGGTTGGCTGACCAGTCCGATTCTATTAATCGGTTTGGGCCTGCTTGCGTTACTCGGCACTGCGGTCTGGTACCTCCGCTTTCGGCGACAGGATACGGACGACGTGACGGGCCGCTGGGAAGCACTGGAGGCGGACCTCGGCGACGACACCGATAGCCTCGAGGCGACCGCACGCCTGCGCGAACCAGTCAATACGGAAGAGACGATCGACATCGATGAGCAGAACGTCGTCGTGGAGGGGGAAGAGGCCGCTTTCGAGCTGCTGTCGGAGCCCCTGGAGACATCTGCCGCGGAGACAAAATCGTGGCCTGATTCCGAGTCGGACATCAGCGACGCCGCCAGCGGCGAGACGCTGACGATCGGCATACCACCGGAGGAAGAGTCGACGGAAGACACGATCTCCAGCCAAACGATTATCGATCTCGACATCGGCGATTTCAGTACGCCGGATGATGATGCGACGTTGTTAGCCGCGGGTAATGACGATGCGTCGCTGCTCGCTCTCGGCGATCAGGACACGACAATGCTGGCACCCGGAGTTGACGACGATCTCTGGGATGGCACGCAGCGTATGGAGCAGTCGCCGGACGAGGATCTAGGCCTGGACGATTCGTCAGCCGACGTTTCGGCCGATGCAGGCTCTAATATCGATCTCGACCTCGACGATCTGACCTCGGCGCTTGAGGAGAGCGACACGGTGGAACAGCCGATGGCGCAATCTGTGGGCTCCGATCTCTCCGTCGGTATCGGCAGCGCGGACGTGACTCTCGATATAGGTTCTGAGACGCCTACGGGTGACGCGGCGTCTGCTGAGAGCCCCAGGCCCCTGGATCCGCATACGATGACCATGACCGAAGTCGGTACGAAGTTGGACCTGGCTCGCGCGTATGTGGATATGGGCGAGCCGGACGGTGCGCGGAGAATTCTCGAAGAGGTCCTCGAAGAAGGGGACGATGCGCAGCAGAAGGAAGCGCAGGGTATTATCGACGCCCTTTAGCCGCCACACAGTTCCAGCGTGCGTATTGCCCTCGGCCTCGAATACGATGGTACGGATTTTGTAGGCTGGCAGTCGCAGCGCGACAACCGCAGCGTTCAAGAAACTCTAGCCGTCGCGATCGCCGCGGTAGCGGATCATCCTGTTCTGATCTCCGGATCCGGCCGTACCGATGCGGGCGTGCACGCCGCTCAGCAGATCGCCCACTTCGATTCGAACGCGCTGCGCGAGCCGCGTCAGTGGCTGCTTGGCATCAACTCGAATCTTCCGGCCGATATTGCGGTCCAATGGGTCACAGGCGTTGAGCCGGACTTCGATGCTCGTCGTTCGGCGCTGCGGCGCCGCTATTGCTACCGGATTCAGCAGCGCAGTGTCCGCTCTGCACTCTCGCGCCGGCGAACGTGGTGGCTGCGCGATCCGCTGGACTGCGCCGCGATGACTGCCGCGGCTAGCTCCTGGCTCGGCGAGAACGATTTTTCGGCCTTCAGGGCCGCCGGCTGCCAATCGTCTACGCCGATGCGTCGCCTGATGGCGGTAGGCATTCGGCAGCGTGAATCGATGCTCGAGTTGGAATTCACAGCCAACGCGTTTCTACAGCACATGGTGCGCAATCTAGTCGGCGTGCTGGTCGAGGTCGGTAAGGGCAAGGAGGCGCCGAGTTGGGCCGCCGAGGTTCTTATCGGTCGCGATCGGACTCTGGGCGGGATCGCCGCGCCGCCGCATGGCTTGACGCTGATGGAGGTGACCTATCCAGAGCGATTCGGCCTGCCAACAGCGGCCACCGAATCGGTATATCGAACGGTGTAGGAGCGGACGTCGGCCTTCCCGCATATGGTGGTCATGGGTACCGGGGCGCTGTGTCCGCTCGGCGTTTTCGTTATCATTCGCTGCCCGCGCCGTCAGTGTTGTGCCCATGAGCTGGTTTGACAAACTAATGCCCTCTCGGATCAAGACCGAGCAGCGAAAGCGCTCGGTGCCCGAGGGGTTATGGGTGAAGTGCAGCAATTGCGCGGCACAGCTCTATCGAGCCGAACTCAAACGAAATCTCTTCGTTTGCCCGAAGTGCGAGCATCACATGCGAGTGGGGGCACGAGACCGGTTGGAGATGTTCCTGGATCCGGACTCGAGCCACGAGATCGCGGCGAAACTCGAACCGCAGGATCCTTTGAAGTTTCGTGACAGCAAGCGTTATCGGTATCGCTTGAGCCAGGCGCAGAAAGCGACCGGTGAGTCGGACGCAATGGTCGTGGTTTCGGGCACAGTAAAAGCGATCCCCGTCGTCGCCGCCGCATTCGAGTTCAGTTTCATGGCGGGCTCGATGGGTTCTGTGGTGGGCGAGCGTTTCGTCCGGGGAGTGCGCTACTGCATCGAGCACGATCGCCCGTTCATCTGTTTTACCGCGAGCGGCGGCGCACGCATGCAGGAGGCGCTGTTCTCATTGCTGCAGATGGCGAAGACGAGTTCCGCGCTGGCTCAACTGGCGGAGGCGGGTTTGCCGTATATTTCGTTTCTAACCGATCCGACGACCGGCGGTGTATCGGCGAGTCTGGCCATGCTCGGTGATTTTAATCTAGCGGAGCCCAGGGCCCTGATCGGCTTCGCCGGCCCACGAGTCATCGAGCAGACGGTCGGCGAGAAGCTCCCTGAGGGCTTCCAGCGATCTGAGTTCCTGCTCGAGAAAGGCGCGCTCGACATGATCGTGGATCGGCGCCACTCACGAGACGCGGTTGCGGGGTTACTAGCCAAAGTTATGGATCGCCCGCCACCATCTTGAACACGAATCCATACCCCTCAGAGCGGTTCGCAACGCTGGCGGGCTGGTTGGAGTGGCTCGAAACACTCCACCCGAAGAAGATCGATCTCAGCCTGGGCCGCGTCAAGGAGGTGCTGTCGGCCATGGGGCTGGAGCGACCTCCTTATCGCATCATTACGGTAGGCGGTACCAACGGCAAGGGTTCCTGCGTCGCGATGCTTGAGAGCATCTATCGGCAAGCTGGCCACCGGGTCGGGGCATTTACCTCTCCTCATCTGTGGAAATTTAATGAGCGCTTGCGCCTGGACGGGCGCGAGGCATCCGACGCTGAACTCGTCGAGATCTTTCGACTGATCGATGCGGCTCGCGGCGATGTGACGCTGTCGTATTTCGAATACTCCGCTGTGGCGGCGATAGCGTGGTTCGCCGTCGAGGAGGTTCAGATCGCGTTATTGGAAGTCGGCCTGGGTGGCCGCCTGGACGCTGTGAACGCGCTAGAGCCGGACGCGAGTTTGATCGTGAGTATCGATCTCGATCATCAGGACTGGCTCGGCGAAACGCGCGATGAGATCGCCCTCGAGAAGGCGGGGATTCTACGCCAGGCGCGTCCAGCCATCGTTGCAGATCGTAACCCTCCGGCCACGTTGCTGGAGTATGCGCAGGATCTCGGCACCACGCTCGGAATTTTAGGAAGGGACTTTGATTACGAACTGCTGCCCAACCGTCGTTGGCGCTATCGTGCGGCGGCCTGGGAGTCCCCAGACCTGCCCGTGCCGCCGTTCGGCGGCCAAGTTCAGCTCGGTAACGTGGCAGCCTGTGCGGCAGTTGTTCAGTCGCTGCGGGCCGACCTGCGGGTCACGGACGCGGCGCTCGCGAGGGGCATCGAGCAGGCGAGGCTGCCGGCACGGATGGAGTCGCGGCAGCTGGACGGCGTCGAGTGGATCTTCGATGTCGCGCACAATCCGGCGGCCGCACGCGCTCTCGCTGAAGATCTGACGAGTCGTTTCAAACCGGCTCGAACAATCGCTGTCTTTGCGGCGATGGCGGACAAGGACGTAGCCGGTGTGATTGACCCGTTCATCGCTGTCGTAGATGAATGGATCGTGACCCGCGCCGATCCGGAGCGAGGCGCGCCGGAAAAACTGCTCCTCGACTTACTGCTGGAGCGGCATGCCAGAAACGCGAGTGCACGATCTCTCGTGTCCGAAGCATGCCGTGTTGCCCGAGACCTGGCAGTAGCGGGGGATCGAGTGCTGGTATTCGGGTCGTGTTACACGGTTGGTCCCGCAATGGAGGCGGTTGGGCTATACTGCGCCCCGTCTACACCGGACGATAGATCCTCCATATGGACCGGGGCTTAAAGGAACGACTTGTTGGCGCGGCAGTGCTCGTGACCCTGGGCGTGTGGCTCATACCCTGGCTGCTCGATGGCCCAGGCCAGATTAGTCGCGACGAGTCTGAAACACTTCAGCTCCCGTTGCCCGCGGACACGACTCCACTGAGATTTCAAACGATCACGCTGCGTAGCGACCGGGAGCCGCCTACGCCTACCGTGCGCCGTTCCGAGCCCAACCCGGAGCCTACGGTCGCGACGGTGACGCAAGAGTCGGTGCGCGACACGTCTTCCGTAGCTACAACGTCTTCCGCTTCCGCGGACGGCGTTGACGGCGGCTGGGCCGTCCAGGTTGGTAGTTACGCTGAGGAAGAGAACGCGCAACGCCAGGTCGAGCGAGTCTCGAGTTATGGTTTCGATGCCGATGTGTCGAGTTATATTTCCGGTGGTCGTTCGATGCAACGCGTTCGAATCGGCCCGCAAGCGTCCCGGGAGAGAGCGGAAGCAGTCGCATCAGCGCTGTCTGCGCATGGCTTCGTGGCGCAGGTCGTCTTCCAGGAATAACGCGCTTTTGTATTCAGCACGATCGTGACCTGGGTAGATTGGTTGATCATTGTGGCGTGCCTGGGATCCGCCGGGTTCGGATTCTGGCGCGGTTTCGCTCAGGAAGCTCTATCGGTCGTTACCTGGCTTGCGGCGATTTGGCTGGCATGGCGATTTACCTGGGTAGTCGAGCCATTACTGGGTGAATGGGTCGTAGCGCCGGAGCTTAAAGTTTGGGCAGCACGCGCCGTGATCTTCCTGCTCATCTTGATCCTCGGTGGATTGATTGCGTGGTTTGTACGGGCACTGATCAGGCACTCCGGGCTCGGCGGTACGGATCGATTGTTGGGCTCATTATTCGGATTAACTCGGGGAGTTCTCATTTTTGGCCTGGTCGTAATCGGTCTGGAGTTTACCGGTCTCGATCAGGATCCTTGGTGGCAGGGAGCGAGTCTCGGCTCGTACGGTGAGCAGGTGGCTGATGGTATTCGTTACTATGCGACGCTGGGCAGCCGCTATCTCTAGCGGGCGGTTGAAAATTTCTTGAACGGCACAATACTGCGATAAGACGCGGTTCAGAGGTCTACGTCATGTGTGGAATCGTCGGTATCGTTGGTCAGCATGCGGTGAATCAGTCGCTGTATGACGCACTGACTAACTTGCAGCACCGAGGTCAGGATGCCGCCGGTATCATGACGGCGGAGGATGGCCATCTGTTTCTGCGCAAGAGCAATGGTCTCGTCCGCGATGTCTTTCACCGGCGGCATATGTTGCGATTGCGCGGCAAGATCGGTATCGGCCATGTCCGTTATCCGACGGCCGGTAGCGCCAGCCTTTCGGAAGCACAGCCGTTCTATGTGAACTCACCCTACGGAATTTGTCTGGCTCACAACGGCAACCTCGTGAACACCGAGGAACTCAAACGATTAGTGACTCAGCAAGACCGCCGACATCTCAACACGACATCCGACACTGAAGTGCTACTCAATGTGTTCGCCCACGAATTGAGTCAACAATCGAGTAACGGATTGACGCCGGACGCGATTCTCAGCGCCGCCGAAGCGGTTCATCAACGGTGTTCAGGAGCTTATGCGGTGGTGGCAATGATTATCGGCTACGGCATCGTCGCGTTCCGGGATCCGCATGGGATTCGGCCAGTGGTGCTTGGCGTACGACAAACTGAGCAGGGTACGGAGCGGATGATTGCCTCGGAGAGTGTCGCACTGGATGCGTTAGGGTTCGACATCGAGCGTGACATACGACCGGGAGAGGCAGTATTTATC
>CAUZMW010000071.1:0-12908 GCA_963581225.1 Gammaproteobacteria bacterium | reverse complement strand
ATGGAGCCATGCGTCTGGCCATCAACAATCATCGGATTGATGACACGACCGACGTCGTCGACGGAGACGTAACGCGTGATGGACGTGAAGCCCGTCTCGGGATCCACCTCGACTTCGCAGATCGCGCAGCCGTTCGGAAACACCGGTGTGTGCATCTCGTTATCCAGCGCAACATGCAAGCCGCCGGCCAGTACGTCCGGTAACGAGATGTCTGTGAGCCGCTCGGCGAGCTGGAACCAGTCGAGAGACAGGTCCGCGTAGCTGAATCGGCCGGCCGAAAAGGCGATTTCTGACTCCGCCACGTCGAAGGCGAGTGCCGCAGCCCGTCGGCCCCTATCGAGCAGTTGTTCCGCCGCCAGGCAAATCACGGTTCCCGCGTGGCGCATGGATCTGCCCGAGTGCGAGCCGCCACCGGACTGAACAATGTCCGTGTCACCGAAGACGATCTGCACCTGATCGACAGCGATCTCCAATAGATCGGCGGTCACTTGCGCGAAACTCGTCTCGTGGCCCTGCCCTGTCGGCTGCGTGCCGACGATCGCCTCGACGATCCCGTGCGGCTGCACGCGCAGTTCGACCCGCTCATGCGGATTGCCGATCGACGACTCGACGTAGTTCGCAAAACCGATACCGAGCTTGCGGCCGCGCGCTTCCGCCACTGCTTTACGCTTCGGGAAACCGTCCCAGTCGGCAAGCCGCAGCGCGGAATCCATGTTCGCCGTGTAGTCCCCGCTGTCGTAGGTCATCCCGAGTGCGTTCGTGTAGGGCATCGCGTCGGCCGACACCATGTTCTTGCGGCGTAACGCGATGGGGTCGAAGCCGAGATCATGCGCGGCCGTATCGATCAGCCGCTCCAGTGCATGCGTCACCTCAGGTCGGCCGGAACTACGATACGCTTGAGTCGGGACGGTATTGGTAAAGACAGCCCGCGCCCGCGCAGTAGCGAGCGGAATATCGTACACGCCAGTCACCAGCGCGATGCCCTTGCCGAGCGGCGACAGCGATACGACACGGGCACCGACGTTACTTAGATTCGACGCGCGGAAAGCGAGAAAGCGACCGTCCTCCGCTAAGGCGAGTTCAACGTTCGTCACCAGGTCACGCCCCTGTAGATCGCTCAGGAAGGAATCGGAGCGGCTAGCCGTGAACTTGATTGGGCAGTCGAGTTTACGGGCAGCCCAGAGCAGCAGGCCGAATTCGACGTAGACGCGGTTCTTGGTCCCGAAGTTGCCGCCGACATCCCGGCAAACGACGCGTAATACCTCCGGGTCCTCGTTCAAGGCTGCGGCAATCTGCTGCTTGTGGCGAACGGCACCGTTGTTGCCCGCGTACAGCGTGTAGCGGCCGCTGTCGGCGTCGAAGACGGCGAGCGCGGCACGCGGCTCAAGCGGCATGCCCGTCACGCGGCTGATACGAAATTCCATGCCGACGACGTGCTCGGCTTGCGAGAATTCCGCGGCCACCGCTGCGGCGTCCCCAAACGTCGTGTCGCAACAGACGTTGGCCGGCACCTCATCCCAGATACACGGCGCATCCGCCGCTGCCGCCGTCATGCTGTCGGTTACCCAGGGCAACGGCACGTAGCTCACATCGACTGCCTCCGCCGCATCGAGCGCTTCGTTCGGCGAGTCCGCGACAACCATCGCGACGGCTTCGCCGACGTGGCGCACCTTATCTTCAGGCAATAAGACCTGGGGCCCGGTAAAGATCTCGCCGCCGTCAGGGCTCGTCAGTTTCAAATTACTTCGAGCCGACGGCACGGGGTTGTGTGGAATGGGCATCAATCCGTCGGCGCGGCAATCTGCACCGGTGAAGACGCCGCTGACTCCCGGCATCGCTGCCGCTGCCGCGGTCGCAACATTCAGAATCTTCGCGTGGGGATAAAGTGACCGAACGAACGCCGCGTAAGCTTGTCCGGGAACGCAGTAGTCGTCGGTGAAGTGTCCCTGGCCGGTAATAAGTCGCTCATCCTCCTTTCGTTCTACCGGTTGCCCAATCGCTACGAATAACCGCTCGTCTACGCTGCCGTCGGCTTCGAATATCGCCACTAGCGATCGTCCTCAACATCGCGAACAGGCGTCTCCGGCTTGACGCCGGATCGACGGCGCTCGAACGTCGCCCGACCGTTGTCGGCCCAACGCCCGTCGACGGCATTGCGGGCGAATTGCTCCCAGGTGTCGTCCCAGTCGCCCAAAGAATAGCCATGCCAGGGCGGCTGCGGCGACAGACGCGGCAACTCCAGTTCCTCCCAGATCTCGCGGGCGGCTTCCATATACGGCTGCGTCGGTAACGCGAGCGGCGGCATCGTCACTTTGCGCGTCGCGTCTATCAATATCCCGGAATCCGTTGTGCCCATCGCGGACTTCGGTCCATGGCCAACACTCCTATCCGCCATGATCTGCAGATCTTCGACAGGATTCATGCGATACGCCAGCGACCAGAAGATTGCGTCCGTATTCGTCGGATCGATATCGCTACTGACCGCGATCACGATCTTGCCGCATTGCGCCTGCAGAGTCGCCGCACCGTTTAGACCGCGCCATACTTCCTCGCGTGGCGTGTTGTCGTCGAACTGCAGAAAAATCACACGGCGGAGATTCGTCAGCGGCTCGTGCATCGACACACGGCGAATGCCTTTCACCTTCAGCTCGTCACGCAGGTGCGCTAGAAACAGCGGTTCGTAAGCGACCTTCTTCAAAACGCTCGATTCGCTGGGTGTTACCTGGCTGATGATCGATGCGAACACGGCATCGCGCTTGTGCGTAATCGCCGTGACCTGCATCGACATATTGAATTCTTCCAACGCAACGTGGCCATGGCTTTCGCCGAATGGCCCTTCCGGCTCGAGCAGCTCAGTGTCGATCAGCCCCTCGATGACGATTTCGGCATCCGCCGGCACCTGCAAGTCCACGGTGACGCCCTTGGCGACGCGTATCGGCCTACCGGCCAGCCCTCCGGCCACCGCCATCTCGTCCTGCCCGACCGCGAGTTTCTGCGGACCGGTGAACGCGACGGCCGGCGGTGCACCAACGACGACCGCAACGGGCATCGGCTCACCACGGGCCTGATATTTCTGCCAGTGCAAATAGCCGCCGGCGCCGCCAACGCGAGTGGCCATCCGGACACCCAACCGATCGGGCGCCTTCAACGCGCCGCGATAAGTTCCCATGTTGGCAATACCCGTCTCCGGGTCCTTCGTGATGACCAGCGTCGCCGACAGGTAAGGCGCAGCGTCGTATCCGGGCGTCGATATCGGCACCGGCAAGCGATCGAGGCCTCCGCCAGACGTGCTGAGCTCTTCTCCGGAGATGACGATCTCCTGGCATCTCGGCGACCCAGTTGACTCAGGCGCGATGGGGTTGGCCATCGCGTGCAACCAGGCCGATCCAATATCCACGACATCGACACCCATCCCGACCGCGTAAATCTCCGGCGTCGCCGCCAGGGCGCCCACAGCGACCGGCATGTCGTAGTGCTGACCGCGGCTGTCGATCACGTTGGTAAACAAGAACGCGACACGATCCGATTCCGGTATTCCGCCCTGATACTGCCAGCGGACCAACGGGTGAAGTTCGGTGTCCTTATTGATCGGTCGCTCGATACGTCGCAGCAGCCCCCTCGCTTCGAGTGTCGCGAGATGGGCCTGGAAGTCCGGAGTGTCGCTCTGACTCATCGGGTTACCTCAGCAGCTCGGGCTGTCCGGAAAACGCAATCGCTCACCAGCCTAACGCCGCCTCGACCGCGCACCGTGTTAGAACGGTGATCAGATGCGCGCGATACTCGGCACTCGCATGAAGGTCTTCGTTGAGACCCACTGAAACGAACTCGAGCCCTGTCAACGCAGCGGGTGTGAAATCGGCCGCGAGCGCCTGCTCCAGTTCCGGCACCCGAAATACGCATGCCCCCGCTCCCGTCACCGCCACTCTGATGTCTTCGCCCCGCTTCGCGACCATGACGCCAACGATCGCATATCGCGAGGCTGGGTTCGAGAACTTCACGTAAGCGGCAAGCTCGGGAACCGGAAAGCTGACGTGACAAATAATCTCATTGTCTTTCAAGATCGTGTCGAACAGTCCGGTGAAGAACTCGTCCGCCACGATCTGCCGTCGTGTCGTCGAAATCGTCGCGTTCAAACCCAGAATCGCCGCCGGATAATCCGCCGCCGGGTCGTTATTCGAAACCGATCCGCCCAGCGTGCCTCGATTACGGACCTGAACGTCGCCGATGCCACCCGCCAGTGCCGCGAGCGCCGGAATCGCCGTTCTGATCCGCTCCGATCCCGCTACTTCACGATGCACGGTCATCGCGCCAACCGCGACTTCGTTATCGACGGGACCGATACCATTGAGATCATCGAGTCCGGCCAGATCGATCAGGACAAGCGGTGCCGCCAAACGTAGCTTCATCGCCGGCAAGAGCGTCATGCCGCCGGCCAGCCACTGAGCCTCGCTCGCCTCTGCGAACGCGGCTTGTGCCTCAGTTACGCTCGTTGGCCGGTAGTAGTCGAACGGATACACGCGTTAGGCCTCGCGCACCGTCCGGGCCGCGGCCGCCACCGCCTTGACGATATTGTGGTAGCCCGTGCAGCGACAGAGATTGCCCTCGAGCCACTGCCGAATTTCCGTCTCGCTCGGGTCGGGATTGGTCCGCAGTAAATCGACAACCGCCATAATCATGCCGGGCGTGCAGAAACCGCACTGCAAGCCATGATGCTCGCGAAAAGCCGCCTGTACCGGGTGAAGCTCGTCGGCAGAAGCGAGCCCTTCGATCGTAACAACCTCAGCGCCCTCTGCTGACACCGCCAACATTGAGCAGGCTTTGACCGAGTGGCCGTCGACATGTACGACGCAGCAACCGCACTGACTGGTATCGCAACCCACGTGCGTGCCTGTCAGGCGAAGATCCTGTCGGAGCAGATCGACGAGTAGCGTCCGCGGATCGACCTCCACCGACACCGGTCGACCATTCACAGTTAGAGAAACCGAGACAGTCACTGGCCCGCAACCTGCGCGCCGAACAACCACCAAAGTAGAAGAGCGACCAACATCACAACGACCGCGATGACAACCCGGGTATGGCGGCTCGACTCCGCACTCGCTTGTGCAGGGACGACGCGCTCGGCCTCGCCGTCCAGATCCGCTGCAAGCCGAGAGAAAAAGTCAGCCGCGATCTTGCGGGTCGCAACGAGAACCAGGCGCGACCCGATCTGAGCTAATCGGCCGCCGACCTGAAAATCAGAAGAGTAACTGAGCACGGTGGAATCGCCGCTCTCTGACAACTTGACATCGGCATAACCCTGGCCGAAGCCAATAGCGCCGGCGCGACCATCGCCCTCCAACCGGTAGCTCTCCGGCGGGTTCGCTTCCACGATCCTGAGATCGACATGAAACGTCGCCTTGACGGGACCGATGACAAGTCTCACCCGGGCGCGATATCGGTCGGCCTCAATCTGTTCCAATTCCTCGCAACCGGGAATACAGCGACGCAAGACTTCCGGGTCCATCAGCGCGCGCCAGGCATCCTGTCGGCCTAATGCGAGGTGATATTCCCCGGAGATATCCATAACGAGCTACCTGAGCGACGACGATGGAGTACAAGGCCTGAAACTTGAGCCCCTGCGGTCGAGTTGACTCTGATCCGGTCGCGATTATCCTTTCAAACTCTTAAGCGAACAATAACACTCTGACTCAGAGCCCACCGCACGTATGAAACTCACTCGCTTAATTGTCGCCGCGATTCTGCTTTATGGGACGGCCCATGCACAAAGCGTTACTGATTTCTACGCAGATCGTACCGTGACAATCCTGATCGGCTCGGGCGCGGGCGGCACCACCGATATCTCTGCGCGCGTCATCGCTCGTTTCCTCGGTCAACACATCCCGGGAACACCCACGGTCATCGCCCAGAATATGCCAGGCGGCGGCGGTGTCACGATGACGAATCATATCTATCGATCCGCACCCAAAGACGGCACAACTCTGGGTTACTCCCTTCCTGGTGTCATCACCGCCCAACTGCTGGAGCCGAATCGGACCGGATACGACGGGAGAAATCTCAACTGGATTGGTTCGGCTCTGAAATACACCGGCATCATCTCGGTCATCGACTCGGCCCCGGCGACCAGTATTGCCGAGGCTCGGCAAACGGAACTTTTCATCGGCGCGACCGGAAGAGGCTCGCCAGCCTATCAGTTTCCTGCCATGGCGCAGGCGCTATTGAATCTACGCTTCAGGATGATCACCGGCTACGCAAGCAGCAACGAGGTCGCCCTGGCGATGGAACGGGGTGAAGTCCACGGGCAGTCGAGCAGCCTGCAATACTGGGCGATCTCGCGCCCGGACTGGCTAAGCAACGGGCGCATCGTCCACCTGCTCTACGTCGGACCACGCGACCCGCTCGGCACACCGGGTGTACCCTATCTTCGCGACATGGTCTCCACGGACAGGGAGAAGGCGTTGGTGGACTTCATCGAGATCGGCTCGCGGCTGGGGTGGCCGTTGTTCGCCCCGCCGAATGTGCCCGTTGAGCGCGTCGAGGCACTACGGTTTGCGTTTCAACAGTTGACGGAGGACGCCGAATTCGCCGCGGCGTTCGAAACGACGGTCAAAGGGCGACTAAGCCCCTCTACGGGCGCTGTCCTAGAGGAGTTCGTCAGCCAGGCGCTGGATACTCCCGCAGCGATCGTTGTTGAAACGAAGCGGATCCTTGGCCTGGACGACTAATCTTGTTGAGCTGGATCTTAGATGGATACCGCTGTGCTTGAACTGGCCCTCAGCGCAGCCGAGATCTTTCTCAATCCCACTCGGCTGAGTTTCGTCGCTCTGGGAGTACTGATTGGTCTATCCCTTGGCGTCATTCCTGGGTTGGGAGGCGTTGTCGGGCTATCCCTGCTCCTGCCGTTCACGTTCGACATGGATCCGTTGACCGCTCTGGCGTTCCTGGTCGGTTTACAGGCAGTGGTCGTTACGTCGGACACGATCCCCGCGGTGCTGTTCGGCGTCCCGGGTACCGTGGGATCCGCAGCGACGATCCTCGACGGGCACCCGATGGCGAAACAGGGCCTAGCGGCCCGTGCTTTCGGCGCGGCATTCTCGGCATCGGTCATCGGTGGGCTGTTCGGTGCGGTCTTTCTCGCCTTCAGCGTACCGATACTGCGACCGTTTATTCTGAGCTTCGGCTCTCCGGAGCTACTCGCTTTCTGTATCTTCGGCCTCTCACTTGTCGGCGTCCTGAGTGGCGGGACGAAGCTGAAAGGCCTTGCGGCAGCAGCAATCGGCGTCATGATCGCGACCGTTGGCGAGGAACCCAATACCGCGACCGAACGCTGGACATTCGACCTCCTCTATCTGCTCGACGGCATCCCATTGGTGCCGCTCGCCTTAGGGCTGTTTGCGATTCCCGAACTTGCGGACATGGCGATCGGCCGAAGACCGTTGCCCGATAGTCATCGGATCACCAACCGTTGGGATCAAGTCGCGGGCATCAAGGACACGTTCGCCAATATGTTCCTCGTCTTCCGCTGCTCCGGTATCGGCTCCGTGCTCGGCGCAGTCCCCGGTATCGGTGCGGCTGTGATCGACTGGATCGCCTATGGCCACGCGTTGCGATCGGAGAAAGGCGCGGCCGAAACCTTCGGCAAGGGTGATGTCCGAGGCGTCATCGCGTCGGAGAGTTCCAATAATGCAAAAGAAGGCGGCGCGCTGATTTCTACGATTGCCTTCGGCGTACCGGCGACGGCCGCAATGGCGTTAATGCTCGGCGCATTCCTTATCCACGGCATCACGCCCGGTCCGGAGATGCTGACCGAACATCTGGACGTCACCTATACACTCGTGTGGACGTTAGCGATCGCGAATATTCTCGGCTCGGGTATCTGCTTCCTGTTCGCGAATCAACTCGCCGCGATCGCGCGAGTCAGAATCGGCATTCTTGCTCCGGTCGTACTCTCGATCACATTCATCGGCGCCTTTCAGGGCACGCGCCAGTGGGGTGACATTGTCGCGCTCCTCGGATTCGGGATCCTCGGGTGGGTCATGAAACGTGTGCATTGGCCGCGACCACCGCTACTGCTCGGGCTGGTCCTCGGCGGTCTGATAGAACGCTATATGTTTATCTCGTACCAACGCTATGAATTCAACTGGTTAACGCGACCGATCGTACTCGGAGTTTTCGCTGTGACCTTATACGGAGTTCTGAAACCCACGCTGAGCGACTACTTTAGACACCGCAGAGAAACTCAGCAGAAACTCGCGATCGGCTTTCGCCCGGAGCAGCTGGGTCCGGACAGCCTGTTTAGTGGAGCGGTCTTCCTATTCTTCACGGCTTGCCTGTTCGGTTCCAGGAGTTGGGAGTTAGGTGCGTCGCTCGTGCCGCAGGTCGTCGGTTGGACGGGCATCCTATTCAGCGGCTGGCACCTGGTGTCGACGCTGTTCTTTAGCGCCGGGAATACGAGCCCCGCAGCAGGCCCGAGTTCGGCAGCGGCTACTACGTCAGCCTCCAGCTTCGATCTCTCCGACGAATTCGCGCACTTATCCAGGAGAGAGATCGGCATGCGCGCCGCGCGGTATTTCGGTTGGTGCGCTGGCCTACTCGGGATGGCGTTGTTGATCGGCCTGTTACCGGCGATGCTGCTATTTTTGATCGGTTACATGCGGGTCGAAGGACGGGAGCGGTGGCTATTAGCCTCGACCGTCGCCGTAGTCACCTGGGCGGCGTGGTACCTGCTGTTCCATCAGGTGCTGAGAGTGCCGTGGCCTACGGCCCTGCTCGGCGACCTGATCCCGGCGCTGCGCTCCTCGAATTTTCTGAATCTCCTGTAGGGGCGGCCGCCTGGCCGCAAAACGCGCCGGAGAATCGCGACGAGGCCGTCGCTCCCACAACGGATGTCGTGCGGTCTTGTAGGAGCGGTCGCTCCCACAAAGCAAGACCCGTGCTGCTACAACGCTAGACTGGCGTCGGCATCGAGCAGCAGCACGCCGTCTTCATCGACGAACACGCGATCGTCCGGATTGCAGACGATGTCGCCGAGGTCTACCGGCAGGTCGGTCTTGCCTGCGCCGTTACGGACCGACTTTCTTGGCGTGGCCGCGAGTGCCAATACGCCCATATCGAGCTTGCCAAGTGCCGCACGATCTCGCACGCAGCCGAACACCACAATCCCTTCCCAACCGTACTCCTCGGCCATTCCCGTAATGACATCGCCAACGAGAGCGCAACGATACGACCCGCCGCCATCGACCACCATGACTCTGCCTTCACCCGGCGTCTGCGCCAGCTCCCGGACACGGGAATTGTCTTCGAAACATTTCACGGTCGTCGCTCGACCTGAGAAACGCGTCCTGCCGCCGAAGTGAGTAAAAACGTTCGACGGCACACGCGCCTCGGTTAGAAACTGATCGTAGAGATCGCAGGTCGACGGAAAATCTTCATGCCTCATACCGGATCGCCCTCCAATAACTCGCTCTTCGCGTCCTGCCAAAGCACTTCCAGACCATCAGTACCGAACGCCCGCCAATCACCGCCCGCGGCACCTACCTTCTTCTCCACTCGCCGGAAGCGCTCGTCGAAGCGAAGATTGGCGCCGCGCAGGCAGGATTCAGGGTCCAGCTTCAAATGCCGGCAGACATTCGCCAACGCGAACAACACATCGCCCATCTCCGCGCTGATCGCGTCTTCACTGCCCTGTGCAACGGCCTCATCGAGCTCCTGCAACTCCTCGTCGACCTTCGCGCGCGGCCCACTCAAGTCAGGCCAGTCGAAACCCACACGCTCGGCACGGCGACCGAGCTTCATGGCACGGCTCAATGCCGGCAACGCCACGGGCAGTCCGTCCAGAACGCTCGCCCGCTCCTGATCGGCCGTCTCAGCATCCTTCAAGACGTCCCAGGCGAGCCTTTGCGCCTCGGCGCTGTCAATCCGCTCGGCGCCGAAAACGTGGGGATGACGCCGCGTCATCTTATCGCTGATCGTGGCGACGACCGCGGCGAAGTCGAAAGCGCCTGACTCCTCCGCGATCCGGGCGTGGTAGACGACCTGCAACAGAAGATCCCCAAGCTCGTCCTTCAGATTCTCCAGATCGTTTCTCGCGATGGCGTCAGCGACTTCATAGGCCTCTTCGATCGTGTATGGGGCGATGCTCGCGAAAGTCTGCTCAACGTCCCACGGGCAACCCTGATGCGGATCTCTGAGCCGAACCATTATCTCAAGTAATTTCTCTATATCATTCATAATAGATTGAATTATATTATTTTATTAGTGAACAAAAGTTCCTCAACATCGTCGCGGTCGCACCCCAGATGGTGTGCCCGTCATAGTCAAACTCGACCATCCGCAAGGACGTCCCGAAGCGTTCACGCGTACTCGAACGTAGATTCCCGTCTTCGAGCAGAAATGCCAGAGGTACTTCGAAGACGTCTGCGACCTCGGCGCGATCGGGGGAGGCACGAAATTCCGGCGCCACGAAGCCGATGACAGGTGTGATCAGGAAACCGGTGCCGGTCAGGATCTCCGGCATACAACCGGCGACGGAAACCAGATCCGCGGGCAGTCCGACCTCTTCCTCTGCCTCTCTGAGGGCTGCCGCTACCGGACCGGCGTCGGACGACTCGATTCGCCCACCTGGAAAACTGACTTGCCCGGGGTGATCGTTCAGATGCTCGGCGCGCTCCGTCAAGATCACGTGTAGCCCGGCAGACCGCTCGACGAGCCCCAACAACACAGCGGCTGCAATAGGCGAATCGTTAAGGAAATCCTGGAGTTCCTGAGACACCGGTCCGAGTGCCTCGGCCAACAGCCTCGACAGCGGATCGGCCTGCTCCGCGCCACGCGCGAGTCGTTTCTCGATCAGAGCACGCAACAGGTCGTCAGCCTTTGATCCCGCCTCGCGTCAACTCCTTAGGATCGAGCAGGGTCTTGAGCTCTTCGTTACTGAGCTCGGTTTCCTGCGCTGCTACCTCCTGAATCGGCCGACCCTCCTTGTAGGCCTTCTTCGCTATCGCGGCACCCTTCTCGTAACCGATGACGGGATTCAGCGCGGTCACGAGTATTGGGTTGCGCTCTAACGCGCCCTGTAGGTTCGCTTCGTTGACGGTGAATCCTTCGATCGCCGCATCGGCCAGGACGCCGGCGGCGCTACCGAGAAGTTCGATGCTCTGCAATAGGTTGTACGAAATAACCGGCAGCATGACATTGAGCTGAAAGTTACCGGACTGGCCCGCAACGGTAATTGTCGTGTCGTTGCCGATGACCTGTGCCGCGACCATCGCCACGGCCTCCGGGATCACAGGATTCACTTTCCCAGGCATGATGCTGCTACCGGGCTGGAGCGATGGTAAAGCGATCTCTGCGAGTCCGGCGAGCGGCCCGCTGTTCATCCAGCGCAGGTCGTTCGCGATCTTCATTAGACTCACGGCGGTCGTCTTGAGCTGGCCCGACAATTCGACAGCCGTGTCCTGACAACTCAGCGCCTCGAAGTAGCTATCTGCAGGGCGAAAGGCGATTCCGGTAGTCGTCGCAAGCTCCGCCGCCATGCGGACGCCGAACTCCGGATGGGCGTTGATCCCGGTGCCGACGGCCGTACCGCCCTGCGCAAGCCCGCTCAGCCGCGGCAGAACCCCCGCAATGCGCTGATAGTCGGTGCGGATCTGCGTCGCCCAGCCGGATAATTCCTGGTCGAAGCGAACCGGCATCGCATCCATGAGGTGCGTGCGGCCTGTCTTGACGACCTCGGACAGCAATCGGCCCTTTCGATCGATCGTGTCGGACAAATGCTGCAGGGCCGGCAGCAGATCTTCAGTTACCGCCATCGCGGCGCTGACGTGGATCGCCGTGGGTATGACGTCGTTGCTGCTCTGCCCCATATTGACATGGTCGTTCGGGTGGACCGGCAACCCTGAAGCCTGACTGGCAAGACGCGCAATCACCTCGTTGGCATTCATGTTGGAGCTAGTCCCCGAGCCTGTTTGAAACACGTCAATCGGAAATGCCGTGTCGTATTGCCCGTCGGCGACTTCTCCCGCTGCCGCCTGAATGGCGGCAGCGATGTCCTCCGCCAACAGTCCCAGCGTCAAGTTCGTGGCTGCGGCAGCGCCCTTTATATGTCCCAGCGCACGGATGAACTGCCGCGGCATCGCGATTCCGCTGATCGGAAAGTTATCGACGGCGCGCTGCGTCTGAGCTCCCCAGAGCGCTTCGGCCGGAACCTCCAACTCTCCCATACTGTCGCGCTCGACTCGCTTATCCGCTGTCATTCTCCCTCCTCAAGAAAATTCAATCCTGGCCGACCCAACCCCGGCTACCCAGAGTCGGAGAAACTCAGGGAACAGTGTATGATGCGCACTCCGCAACTGCTTGTATAGGGATGCCGAGCAACCCTGTGGACCCCACCGTCCTCACTGCTCTCTCACCGTTGGATGGTCGTTATGCCGCCAAGGCGGCGCCGCTACGCGAGTACCTGTCTGAGTACGCGCTGATCCGCTATCGCACGCTCGTCGAGGTTCGCTGGCTGCAACATCTCGCGAACGAAACCGATCTCCCCGAACTCGGTACGCTCGACGGACCTGTAAAGGATGTCCTGAATCAGCTTGTGGACGGTTTCGGACTGGAGGATGCCCGCAGCGTTAAGGCGCTCGAGGCAAAAACAAATCATGACGTAAAAGCTGTCGAGTATTTTCTCAGGGAGAAACTCGACGGTGTTTCCAACGCCACAACCAATCTCGGTCCGTTTATCCATTTCGCGTGCGCATCGGAAGACATTAATAATCTCTCCTATGCGCTGATGCTAAGAGACGCACGACAAAGAGTGTTACTCCCCAGCATGAAGGCGTTGACGAAGGACCTTCGCGCGCTCGCGCATGAGTTCGCCGACCTGCCAATGCTTGCTCGCACTCACGGTCAACCTGCCAGCCCGA
>CAUZMW010000070.1:0-12945 GCA_963581225.1 Gammaproteobacteria bacterium | reverse complement strand
TAGCGTGACCGACTCAATCCGAGCTGTCGTCACCGCAGTTGTCGGTTAAGTCCAGTTCCGGCTGCGTGCGTGGCTCTGGATCCCACGCGCAGAGCTGCGCTAAGGGGTATCCGGGTAGGCTTTCCAAGCGTTTCGCGTCAACACTAGTCGCGAGCTGCGAGATATTGGTGTTTATAATTTCTAGTTCAGCATTCCTCATCGAGCGCAGTGTTGCGAAGACGGTGAACAGCAGCGGTGACGTGAGTCACATCTGGTATCGATCTGAAATTAAGTGAAGTGAAGAAGACGCATACTGAGCAGTGCGTTGAGAAACCGCGACTGATTAGTCCGGTGAGTAGATCGCGCTATTTCGATTCGGCGATCGGAGAGAGCGATGATCGGACGAGGGGGTTAATCTTCGCCGGGCACGAAGGAAAACTGGGTGTCTAGCACATCGGTCGTGTCGACATCTTCGTATCCATCTAGAAATCCGTCATCGAGAATTTCAGCGTCAGTCAGCTGTTCGGACTCCGGTTTATATTCGAATATCTCCGTCGCTTCATTATTTTCCATCTCATCCATTACGTCATCGTCTATCGCAGAACTCGGTGCTGGATCGATCTTGGCTGTATGGTTCATGACTCCACCTCATGCAGTTCCAGTGCGGTGAAGGTTCTGATATTTATCGGCTGAGTTATGTGATGGAGGTCACTATTATGTGCAAACGGCCGACCGAGAGAGTCTGCTTGATGTTAGGCGTCGCCCTAGCTATATAATCGATGTCTTAGCTATAAGAACAGACCATTCGGCAAGGGATACGACCTATGACCTGGTACGCACTGGCGAGTTTGAAGACGGGGGACGCGGTTCGTACCGCCCTGGTCCTCGATGAGAAGCTATTTGACCTCGAGCGGACAGCCGAGTCGCTTTTGGCCTCGATTGACTGGGCACGGTCGAGTGTCGACGAGCTACTCGCACGCTGGACGGATGTCAGCCCACAGATCGACAGATTCGCCGAAGATGCAGTAAACGCGGTAGCCAGGCTTGAGGAGTTGACGGTTGGTCCCAACGACGTAGCTCCGCCACTGAGGCCGGGACGGTTCTTTTGCGCTGCGGCGAATTACATCGAGCACGCCAATGAGATGGGTACGGTTCTCGCGGCCAAGTCCGATAGCAATCCGTACATGTTTATCAAGCCAGACACCGCGCTGATCGGTCACAACGACACGGTCATCATGCCCGCGGCCTCTGCGCAGGTGGATTGGGAGATCGAGTTGGCCGCGGTCATCGGGCGTGAGGCGCGCCACGTTCCCGTAGCGGAGGCTCTGGATTACGTTGCGGGCTATTCGGTCGTCAATGATGTGTCCGCACGCGACCTCAATGTCCGTGACGATTTTCCCTTTAAGATGGATTGGTTTCAGGGCAAGTGCTTCGATACGTTCGCACCGCTCGGCCCGTGGTTCGTGCCGTCGAGTTGTATTGAGGACCCGCACGATCTGCGAATGGAGCTCGCCGTCAACGGTGAAGTCATGCAGGACTCCAGTACCGGCGCCATGATCTTCGATATACCAGAACAGATCGCGTATCTCTCGTCGATACTGACTCTGAAGCCGGGGGATGTGCTTGCAACCGGGACGCCGACCGGGGTTGGGATGGCTCGGGGTGTCTATCTAAAACCAGGCGATGTGATGACCGCGTCGATCGAGTCTATTGGCACGTTGCGTAACCCGGTTGCGGCAGAAGGCCGCTAGAGAGCTGTGATGTACCGTTTCGCGGTTTTGAGCGTTCTCCAGCTACTCTGTGGGGCATCCGGCGCGCAGCAGGTGACATTCAATTTGTCGTGGCTACCGCGAAGGGAAAGGCCAAGACGGCATGTTTAGCCATCGAACTGATATCGGGGGTTATTATCGCTCGGACAACGGCGACGTTGTACTTACGTATCGGAGACACTATAGAGACTCCGCGAACCGTATCAGCCGAAACCGTTACTCAATCGAATGCCCGAGCAGCGATCTTTAACGTAGTTTAACGGTAACTTTCCGCTCCAAAGTGGGCGTCCGTAGCCGCTAATCAAAGGCAGCCCAGACCGACCACGATTCAGGCTTAGGTGAAAACAAATCTAGCATTCCGCATCAACGCCGGCGGAATCCGGTGCTTGATCTTTTCATGTAGCTCGGGCAGTTTCGACCAGTGCACGCCCGGACGGTAATGATGTGCAGTGTGATAGCCAAGATTTCCCGTCAAGAGGTTGAAGAATCGGTTGGTGTTGTTGTATGAGGCCTCGAACGCATCATCAGTATCCAGACCGGCGTGATGGTCGTATGTCACCCAGGCCGTAAACAAAAGGCTTATTGTCATCGGCAACAGAAACACGAACAGTGCCGGCATGAAGCGGAACCAGCACAGCAATGCAATGCCAAACACAACAAGTGTTGAATAAAGCACAAAGTTGCGCTGTACGCGCGGAAATTTCTTGCCAACCAGATAGCCCCGATAGTAAGCCGTGCCCGCGATGGTCAAAGTGTATTCCAGTGCGCTCATTACCTTACCATCCGCACGCTTCCAGCCACTCTCGTCACGCACCTGGACCAGAAAGTTTCTGTGATGACCAAGCACATGATGCAATACCCACAGGTTTGTAGTCACACCGGTGTGCAGTGCGTAGAAAAACTCAAGTATGCGGTTGAGTGATTTGACCTGGAACGTCAGCGTATGCTGATGGTGATGATTCCAGGCACAGATCACACCTCTTGGAATGATCAGGAGTAGCGTATAGCCCATCAACCACCAAATATTATCGACCAGAAAGTAGACAATGAAGTCAATCGTGCTAAACACGAGCACAAGAAAAACAGGAACCCGATCCGCGCTGTATCTGAACATAAAAGGTATAGCACCAGGAAGTCCCTGATGTGCTAATCGTATTGAATGGGTTGCCCGCGAAGCGTGTAGGCTAGCATAGAGACTCCACCCGGGGACGATTAATTTGTGGTGGGCGCCGGGCAATTTCAGTGACAGGTCTAGAAGCGCCGAATACAAATGATTCTCTGATCAATCAGCTGCCGTGCCAGCGCACCCAACAAATCCTGTCCTTTTCAAATATTCACTACATTAGTATATAAATCGAGATTTTCAGTTAACGCGCCCCCGATTCGAACCTATCGGACAGTGATTGGGCCCGAGGCCAACCAAGCCAGAAATTGTCCGGAAAATGTCCGGAAATTTTACGAAGCACAATAAAAACTATATATATTTGTTTTAATTGGCGCTCCCTAGGGGAATCGAACCCCTGTTTCCGCCTTGAGAGGGCGGCGTCCTGGACCGCTAGACGAAGGGAGCGCGGGTGTCGTGGCTGGGCGGGGCTGCTATGATACCGAGCTTTACGCAGTGGTTAAACTCGCCAACGGAGCCTGATTGAACGATACGGACTCGCATTCGCATCCTGGCCCCAACATCGTCGCCCGCTCGAAACATAATATTAGTCGGGCGAACATCTCCGAAAATGCCATCAAGGTGCTCTACCGGCTAAATAAAGCGGGTTACCAGGCATTTCTGGTGGGTGGCGGTGTGCGCGATCTTTTGCTGGATATTCATCCGAAAGATTTCGATGTGGCCACCGACGCGCGGCCCGAGCAGATACGTGCGCTATTCCGGAATTGCCGTTTGATCGGCCGCCGCTTCCGGCTCGCGCATGTGCGCTTCGGTAGAGAGATTATCGAGGTTGTCACTTTCCGCGCGGCCGCGAATGAGGACCACAAGCATCGAGAACACGCCGAGAGCGGCCGAATTCTTCGAGACAATGTCTACGGTACGATCGAGGAAGACGTCTGGCGACGAGATTTCACTATCAACGCGCTCTACTACAACATCGCCGATTTTACGGTCTGGGACTATACCGGCGGCATGGACGACGTCTCGAAGCGCACACTTCGGCTGATTGGCAATCCCGAGACCCGTTATCGAGAGGACCCGGTGCGAATGCTTCGCGCAGCGCGCTTCTCTGCAAAACTGAACTTCGATCTTGCGACCGAAACGGCAGAGCCGATCAGGCGTCTCGGTAAATTGTTGCGCGATGTCCCGCCGGCACGGCTGTTCGATGAGACACTTAAGCTTTTCCAATCTGGGCATGCATTGCGCAGCCTTGAGATGTTACTAGCGTATGACTTATTTAAGTATCTTTTTCCGCATATGGGCGAGTTGCTGGCGAGCGAGAACGGTAGCGATGTGTTGGAATTTCTGCAAGCCGGCATGCGGAATACCGACCGGCGTATAGAACAGGATCTGCCGGTGACGCCGATGTTTCTTTACGCGGTCTTGCTTTGGCACCCCATCCGTCAACGCGCAGCGAGGATATACAAGGAATTCGATGTCAGCGAAATGGAGGCGCTACTCGACGCCTGTGACGAGGTCGTCTCCGAACAACAGACCCATATCTCATATCCACGGCGATTCAGTGTGCCGATGAAAGATATGCTGGTCATGCAGAGGCGCTTCGAGAATCATCGTGGTATCCGCGCGCTCCGGTTGCTGGAGCACAAGCGATTTCGGGCGGCGTACGATTTCCTGTTGCTGCGCGCCCGCTGCGGTGAGGTTGAGCAGAACCTGGCGGATTGGTGGGCCGACGTACAAACATTGTCGGCAGAAGAGCAGCGCAAGGCCTTTGGGATTAGACACCGCCATCAGCGCTCATCCTCGGCGAGATCCAGTGCCCGTGCCGCTCGCTAGCGCCGTCGACAGCGTAAAGAAGATCCCTGAGCCCATAGCACCGAGCCGATGGATGGCCGCGACGCCAGAGACCGATGAGACCAGGACGGAACGTTAATCGACTCGATGGGCCACGCTACATCGTTGTAGAGGGCCCAATCGGTGTGGGCAAGACCAGTCTCGCCACACGGCTGGCCGAGAGCTTCAACAGCGATCTGATACTGGAGCACGCGGACGAGAATCCTTTTCTCGAACGTTTTTACCGTAACCGTCGTAATGCCGCGTTGCCCACGCAACTGTTTTTTCTGTTTCAACGCGCTCGACAGATCGAAAAAATCCGTCAGAGTGATCTATTCTCGCCCGTTCGTATCTCGGATTTTTTATTAGAAAAAGATCGGTTGTTCGCGAAGTTGAACCTGGATAGCAACGAGCTCAATCTTTACGATCAGATTTACGAGTCTCTGGAACTCGATCCGCCGACACCCGATCTCGTCGTCTACTTGCAGGCGCCGCCGAGTGTGTTACTAAGCCGTGTCGCCAATCGCGGTGTTGCCTATGAAAAGTTTATTGATGAGCATTACCTTGAGCGTCTCGGCGAAGCTTATGCAAAATTTTTCTACGATTACAACGCAGCACCGCTGTTGATCGTCAACGCGGCCGCTATCGACCCGGTTCATCGCGATGCCGATTATCAGGAGTTGCTGCGCGTCATTGGCCGGATCAAGCGCGGCAGGCATTTTTTCAATCCTGCGATCGAGACGATCGCCTGAATTTGTCCTGAGGACCGAGGATGTACAAGCAACTACAGCAACGCGGCATGGACTCTCCACCCGTGAACGTGTCCACACTGGCAACTATGAAGAGCGATGGTGAGCCCATCGCCTGTCTGACGGCCTACGATGCTAGCTTTGCTCAACTCGTCGATATGGCTGGGACGGACCTCGTTCTGGTCGGCGACTCGTTGGGGATGGTGGTCCAGGGGCACGATACGACCGTACCAGTCACTGTTGATGACATGGTGTACCACACGCGCATGGTCGCACGGGGACTTCGGCGCGCATTTCTCGTTGCGGATCTCCCGTTCATGAGCTATGCAACGCCTGAGCAGGCGCTGGACAACGGCGTTCGGCTCATGCAGGAAGGTGGTGCGATGATGGTGAAACTCGAGGGCGGCAGCGGTCAGACATCCGTCGTGGAGTGTCTCACTAAGCACGATATTCCCGTGTGTGCACATGTGGGTCTCAAGCCTCAATCCGTCCACAAGATCGGTGGCTTTCGTGTGCAGGGGCGAGATAGCGGTGCCGCGGAGCAGATGGTGAAGGACGCTGCCGCCCTGCAAAGCGCAGGGGCGGATCTGGTCTTGTTGGAATGCGTGCCGAACGAGGTCGGCAAGGCTATCACGCAAGTTTTGGATGTTCCGGTTATCGGTATTGGCGCCGGCCCACACGTCGACGGTCAGATACTCGTGCTGTACGACATGCTGGATATCACGCGGGGCCGCACTCCACGTTTCGTGAAGAATTTCATGGAAGGGCTGGACTCACCGTTGGCCGCAATCGAGGCCTACGTCAGGCAGGTGAAAGAAAGAACCTATCCGGCAAAGGAGCACTGCTTCTCCTGATAGAATGTCGACGCGTAATTTTTGGCAACCTGTCAGGGGCTACTGTTGTCTCGATTGTTAACGGCTCGTTCGACGAGCGCCATGCGCGAGCACGTGAGTAACTGGCGTGGTGCGGAGGAGAGCATCGCCCTCGTGCCGACGATGGGAAATCTTCACGCCGGTCATCTGAGCCTCATGCGTTTCGCCGACACGCTGGCCGATCGGGTTGTGTGCAGTATCTTCGTTAATCCCACCCAGTTCGGACCGAATGAAGACGTTGAGCGTTATCCAAGATCGATAAGTCAGGATGAAGCGATACTTGCGGGTCAGGGGCAAGTGGATCTTCTCTTTCTGCCCGATGTCGACTCCATCTACCCATACGGCACTGACTCGGCCGTGTCGGTTCGGCTGCCGCCGCTTAGTGAAGATCTGTGCGGCGCAAGCAGGCCCGGCCACTTTCACGGTGTCGCATCGGTTGTCCTGCGTCTCCTCAATCTCATCTCGCCGAACATTCTCGTGCTCGGCGACAAGGATCATCAGCAGCGGGTGCTGTTGGAACGCATGATCGCGGACCTGCATTTGCCGATCGAAGTGGCCGCCGGGACAATCTACCGCGAGCCCGACGGCCTGGCGATGAGCTCGAGGAACGGTTATTTGACGACGGAAGAGCGGCGGATCGCGCCGCGATTCAATGCCGCGCTCGAAGAACTCGCGGTCGCATTACGACAAGGGCAGAATAACTATGCCGAGCTGGAAGCCGCGACCAGCCGGCATTTAACGGAGAGTGGATTTAACCCGGACTACGTTGCCGTGCGCCGTACGCACGATCTCGCGCCGCCTGAGGTATTCGAGCCGGGCGACGAGCGTGTCGTATTGGCTGCCGCCTGGTTGGGAAGAGCGCGCCTGATCGACAACGTTCGCGTGTAGGAGCGACGGCCTCGTTGCGATGGCTTAATCGGGTTTCGCGGGGAGCGGACCGCCTCGGTGCTCGGGGTCCCGAACGGTGACCCGGTTGCGGCCCTGCTCCTTCGCGCCATACATTGCGCCATCTGCGCGTTCCAACTGTCGATCGAGATCGTCTGACGAAGTCGCTGCGGTTAACCCGATCGAGACCGTGACGCCCTTCGGCAAACTCGGATCAGAGCAGTCCATGAGATTCTCGCGGACCCGCTCGGCCGTCGCGGTCGCTTCAGCCAACGTCACGCCGGGTAACAGGATAGCGAACTCGTCGCCGCCGAAGCGCACGATGAGATCCGTGGGGCGCAACCGCTCGCGAAGAGCGCTTGCGATCGTCGCGAGAATTCGATCTCCAATGATGTGACCGGAGGTGTCGTTAATTTCTTTGAACCGGTCAACGTCCGCCATCATCAGACACAGGTCGGATTCGCCGGTCCGCGCGCGCTTGAGTTCTCGCTCGAACATTTCCTGCATCCAATGGCGGTTGCCTAGCCCGGTCAGCGCATCTGTAACCGCATTACGCTCTGCACGGCGTAGTACGCTGAGGCGCTCAGCGATGAATTCGTTGTCGGAGCGAACGCGCTCAGAGATCACGACAAGCAAATTCTTCGCCAAGCGGTGGGAGCGATCTACCCTTTTCCACAGCAGATCGTGACTCACGATCATGAGATGGGAGTCTTCGGTCGCGATGACGTAGGCATTGGGGTCTTTGTCTTCGACCAGTGACATTTCTCCCGCGCAGGTACCCGGTACCAGGTCGGCGATCTTCGGCGAGTCCAGCGAGCCCAGATGTACCTGTAGCTGTCCGGAGAGCACGATGTAGACAGAATTGTTCGGGCGTTCCGGGGACAGTAGTAGTTGGCCCTTTTCGATATCCATTCGGCCGCGCTCCGTGAACAGCTCGGATATCGATTCCGGCTCGACATCCTTGAAGAGCTCGATACTTCGCAGTAACGAACGCTTGAAGCCCGAGTCGATGGAATAGGCGGACCCAGAGGTCATTGGTGGCCTCGAAGTTGCAACACCCCGCTATGGTAAATCGGGCCGCAGCCCGTGTGTGTGACGTAGTTAGCAGTCCGCGTGCCGGGACAGGGCCCACTGGACATGTTCCCTGACGACCTCGGACGGATCGCTCGAGCGCTCGCGAAGGGCATCGACGACGGCGGCGTCGGTCGGGGCGTTACCGAGAGCGACGGCCAGGTTTCTGCGCCAGCTCTCGAAGCCCGCGCGGCGCAGCGCACTCCCTTCGGTTGCGGCGGCCCACTCGGATTCGGTCCAGCGAAATAGCGCCACAAGCGACTTATCGTCCAAGCCGTGCCGCGGAGCGAAATCCCGTTCCGAAGTCGGCTGCGCAAATTTGTTCCACGGGCAGACCAGCTGGCAGTCGTCGCAACCGAAGATCCGGTTGCCAATTGCTTGACGAAACTCAATAGGAATACTGCCCTTGAGTTCTATCGTCAGGTAGGAGATGCAACGCCGTGCGTCCAGTTGGTAGGGTGCGACGATGGCTTTCGTCGGGCAAATATCGATACACGCTCGGCAGGTTCCGCAATGATCGGTCGCCGGTTCGTCTACGGGCAATGGCAGGTCGGTAAAAACCTCACCAAGGAAAAAGTACGAGCCGGCCTTATGGTGCAGTAGATTCGTATGTTTGCCGATCCAGCCGAGGCCGGCGTTTCGCGCCAGAGACTTCTCCAACACAGGGGCGCTGTCGACGAAGACGCGATAACCGAACGGCCCAATCGCGCTCTCTACCGACTGCGCCAGTCGTCGCAAGCGTTGCCGTAGCACTTTGTGATAATCGCGGCCCATCGCGTAACGTGAGATATATGCGCGGTTCGGGTCCTGAAGTACGGCCTCCGCATCGTGGCTACTCCCGGGCCAATAATCCAGTCGCCCGGAAATCACGCGAGCGGTGCCCGGCACAAGTAGATCTGGACGTGAACGTTTCGGTCCATGACGAGCCATATAACTCATCTCACCATGCCGTCGCTTGGCAAGCCAGTCTTGCAGGCGGCGCTCGTCTTCGCCTAGTTCTATTCCGGTGATACCGATCTGTTGAAAGCCCAACGCTTCGCCACGCGACTTGATCTCGTCGGCGAGACGCCTGAGGCGGGCGGGCGATAGCTGAGATTTTGGCGTCGAGGCAATACTCATGACGGGCTGCTGGCCGACCGAACTCGGTTTGTTGGACCGCTAGTATAATCGCCCAGATGGTCGAACTTCCTCAGCAGATCTATTCGGCTCAACAGGTGCGCGAAATCGATCGCGCGGCGATCGATCAGCTCGAGATCACCACGTATGAGCTGATGTGTCGAGCCGGGGAGGCCGCTCTGGACTCCGTGGAGCGCCACTGGCCGCATGCTCGGCGCCTGACAATTTTTGCCGGTGCCGGCAACAATGCAGGTGACGGCTACGTTCTGGGGCGACTTGCGGCAGCCCGCGGGATCGACGTGCGCATTATCGCGGTCGCGCCGCCGGAACGATTGACCGCCGCGGCCGCATCCGCTTGGGAAGACTTTCGTGCCGACGGCGGTAGCATTGAGTCATTCACCGCCTCGCTGTCGCTGGCGGACGATGTGCTCGTCGATGCCGTACTCGGTACCGGTCTCGATCGAGATCTCGACGGCACGTTCCTGGCGGCGGTTGCCGCACTCAATGCGGTATCGAACCCGGTACTGGCGCTGGACATCCCAACCGGGCTACACGCTGAGAAAGGGTCACCGATGGGTGCGGCTGTCCACGCTGATGTGACGACGACATTCGTCGGCTTAAAGTCAGGCCTGTTCCTGGGCCTCGCGCCCGATTATCGGGGCATCGTGGAATTTTCCGCGCTAGGCATTCCCGGGGAGATCTACCAGCCGTATCGCCCCGTGCTGGATCGATTAAGCATCGATACACTGCGTGAGGCCTTGCCGCCACGCCGACCTTCCTCGCACAAACGGACCCACGGCAGCCTGCTGCTGGTCGGTGGGTCGCCCGGGATGCCGGGCGCGATTCGTCTCGCGGCGGAGGCCGCGTTGCGTGCGGGTGCGGGATTGGTGCGCGTAGTAACGCACCCCGACTCCGCGAGCGCGGTTCTGTCGGGTCGGGCAGAGATTATGTGCCAGGCAATTACCGAGCCTCGCGATCTGGACCCGTTCATCGACGTAGCCGATGGCGTTGTTCTGGGCCCGGGACTCGGCCAGTCGGACTGGGGGCGAGGCCTGATGGAGCGGCTTATCGATAGCGCGTTGCCGATTGTGCTCGATGCCGACGGCTTAAATCTGCTTGCCGCCCGGCCTCGGCAACGGGATAACTGGGTTCTGACGCCGCATCCCGGTGAGGCGGCCCGCCTTCTCGACTCCAGCATCGAAGCGGTGCAGGCAGACCGGTTGCAGGCGACCCAGGATCTCGTCGATCGCTATCGGGGCGTCGTCGTTCTGAAGGGTGCCGGAACCCTGGTGGCGGGTCCGGGCGAGGCGGCCGTTGCCGTATGCGACCGGGGTAATCCGGGCATGGCGGTCGCCGGTATGGGCGACGTGCTGGCCGGTATCATCGGCGCGCTGCTCGTGCAAACGGAAGACCAGTGCCTCGCAGCTGGGGCCGGCGTCCTGCTGCACGCGCTGGCCGGGGACGCGGCGGTGACCGATGGCCAGCGTGGCCTGCTCGCGGGGGATCTGATGCCCCATATTCGGCGCTGGGCGAATCCAACTTAGTGACGGCGGGACCCATCTTCGAGTTCGATTCGGAAACCGCGTTGACGGCACGGGCAGGGGAGGTCGCGCGCAGTTGGCTCGATCTCGGTCTAGAGACGCTGCTGGTGGGGCTCCGAGGCGATCTCGGTAGCGGTAAAACCACCTGGGTCAGAGGGATGCTGAAGGGCCTGGGGTACCCAGGCCGAGTGCCGTCTCCGACCTACACACTCGTGGAGCAGTACGTTTTGGACGCCGTCACGATCGTGCACGTGGATCTCTACCGGCTGACTGCGTCCGGGCAACCGGGTTATGAGCGGGAATTCGAGTCCCTGGGGCTGCGCGATTGGTTGGCAGAGAGCCAGACGTGGGTACTAGTGGAATGGCCGGAGCGAGCGCCAACGCTTGCGATCCGCTGCGATCTGACGATCGGCTTCGAGCTGGTCAGCGCCGAGAAACGGACCGTTCAGCTGCAATCTCAGTCCTCAGCCGGCGAGCTCGCGTTGAAGTAGTTAGCTTAAGGTTATGAAGGTCATTCGAGTTAGCCATCCTAATATCATATTTTTTAACGAAAATATTGAAATTTCTCTGAGAAATTGTGAACATAACGTCGCTCGAGTAAGGAGGGACGAGAGTTGAAGGCTGGATTGCGACCGAGCTGTCTGCTTAGTCTCGTGCTTGGCACCACGTCGTCAGCCTTATACGGCGCGGACGTAGAAGGATTGCGCGTCTGGTCCGGGCCTGATTCCACGCGCCTCGTGCTCGATCTCTCCGCGGCCACCGCCTACCGCGTGTTTGTCCTCGATGCCCCACACCGTGTTGTTATCGACCTGACCGGCGCGCAGATATCCTTGCCGATCGATATCCCGGCGCCGCGCGGTTTTGTCGCCGGCGTACGAACGGGTGCTCGTCCCGGTGGTGACCTCAGACTCGTATTGGATCTCACCCAAGCCGTAAAACCCGATTCATTCTTGCTGGATCCGAACGACAGCTACGGTCATCGTCTTGTCGTCGACCTGACGCAATTGAAGGCCGCAGCCGTTATTCGGCGCGCGCCGCAAGCCTCGGTAGACGGCGGTCGCGATCTCGTTATCGCCATCGATGCCGGTCACGGGGGCGATGATCCCGGTGCCAGCGGGCCCCACGGTATTCGGGAGAAAAACGTGGTGTTGACCGTTGCACGTCGACTGTCAGAGGAAGTCGAAAATCAGCCCGGCATGCGTCCGCTGCTCGTTCGCGACGGCGATTACTTCATCTCTCACCGGGAGCGCATGGGTCTCGCGCATCGAGCGGAGGCGGACTTATTCGTCTCCATCCATGCGGACGCATTCCGCGATAGTCGCGCCAGCGGCGCCACCGTCTATATACTCTCGCAGAAAGGCGCGACGGATGAGGCCTCGCGAACGCTGGCGGAACGCGAGAATGCGTCGGACCTGCTCGGTGGTGTTTCCTTAAGCGACAAGGACGACGTGCTGGCCGGCGTGTTGCTGGACTTATCGCAGAGCGCTGCCATCAGCGCGAGCTCTGTTGCGGGCGCGCACATCATCGAACGGCTGGGGCGCGTCACGAAGGTGCGCAAGTCGGAGGTTCAACAAGCGCCGTTCCTGGTCCTGAAGTCTCCCGACATTCCCTCGATTCTGATCGAAACGGCCTATATCTCCAATCCATCGGAAGAGCGAGCGCTAAACGACGCTCGTTTTCAGACCGATCTCGCTCGCGCTATCCACGACGGAATCGTCGATTACTTTCGCGCCAATCCGCGACCGGGCAGTTATCTGGCCCTGCATCCGCCACCGGTACGTCAGAGCCCGCGGCGACACGTGATCACGCGCGGCGAGACGTTGTCCGGGATCGCGGAGCGCTATGACGTGCGGCTGGTGACCCTGAAGCGATTAAATCAGATTACTAACGATGTGATCCGCATCGGCCAGGTCCTGACGATCCCAATCTAGCCAGCAAAGATTTGTACAATAGCGGGCGTGACCATCCGGATGCTCCCGCCTCAGCTCATCGACCAGATCGCCGCAGGCG
>CAUZMW010000069.1:0-13748 GCA_963581225.1 Gammaproteobacteria bacterium | reverse complement strand
TCGACACATTGGCCCATCCCGCCTGGGACATCGAGGGGCTGTTTTCCTGCCGATGCACTGCCGAGACGTACGACTTGTTACGGTCTCTCCTTTACGATCCGAGCAATGACTCGCTGTCCGTTCAGGAGATCATCGCTGCCCTCGGCGCGCACACTTCCGAGATCATCGAGAATCTACTCACCGATACCGGTAGCGCAGTCAGCCAGGCGTTCGATCTCGGCGACGATCCCGCTATCCAATGCGAACGCTTCGGCATTTTCAGAACCGTATTGCACTCCGATCCGATCGAGTTCGAGGTATACGACGATCGAATCCTCATCTTAGGGGAGGATCTGACCATCGATCGTACCGTGTACATGGATGGCCGCGGACATCCGCTTGATGAACGGAACAGTAACGCGGGACATTCGATCGGTTGGTACGAGGGACAAACTCTGGTCGTGGAAACGGTGAACGTTACAGCCAATCTCATCGACGACCAGCTGGCCATTCACAACAGCGACCAAGCGACAAGCATCGAGCGCTACACGATCAGCGAAGATGGAGACTACCTGGACGTCAGTCTGACGATGTATGACCCAGTGATGCTTCGAGCGCCGCTAACGATCATGCGCCCACGAGTCCTTACACCCGACAGGGCGCTGGAACGCGCACCCTGTGAGGCAATATCCGGGCAATTTTGAGGAGCGGAACAGACATGACAAGCAAGGCTCTACTCTCGATCTGCGCTGGGCTTTTAACTGCCGCACCTGCCTCGGCGCACCACAACGCCGCGGCTCATTATCAGCTCGATGGAATAATCGAAGTCTCGGGCGTCGTCACGGAATTTCGTCTGGTAAATCCTCACTCACGACTCTATCTTGAGGTCATGAACAACAATGGGGTCGTCGAGAGATGGATGGCCGAGGGCGACGCCTCCGTTGCACTCAGGCGATCCGGATGGACCGCGGGTCAGTTTAAGGCGGGAGACGAGGTTCACATCGTCGGGCGCCCGTCACACGACGGCTCAAACATGCTCGAGTGGGAAACCATCACGCTGAGCGACGGCGCGGCAGTCGGGGGCGGCAACGGCCGATTCGAGGAGCGCGCGCGATTCCTGGAGGAGCGACTGGCGGAATTTCGCCGGCTACGCGGACGCTAACGACTCAGCGCGGCACTCGGCATGCTATCGGCCTCCGAACCGTCAATCGGTCAGGAAGTGGTACATGCCGAGGACATTCTCGTCGATCCAGTCGAAGCCCTCCCAGTGGCTGTATTCTTCCATCTTGATGTCTCGCTGCATTTCCGCCAGCGTCTGCCCGGCAGCAATCCCGGCGCTGACCTCGTCTTGGAGTTTCTCTAGGTACTCTCGCCACGCCCTGACGACCTCCCAGGTCCCGACCGGCCCGTGGCCGGTCGCAACGAACTCGAAGTCCTGCGCCAGTTCCTCGGTTACGCGGATCGCAGTCATCCACTCCTCGAACTGCCCGAGTTCGTAATCCATCTCTCGATTCGGCAGCCTACCCGAGACATAGTCGACGATTAACATTACGTCGTCGTCCGGAAACGTGATCAGGCTGGTATCACTTGAGTGATTGATCTCCCCGACCCAGGCCAGGTTCACCCTTTTGCCGCCCAGGCTGATCTCAATCTCGTCGGAATAGGTGATATCCGGCGGGCGAACATAGGTCAACGGTCCGCGTACTACCTCCGCGCCACTGAGCACGCCGTCCTCATCGGCATCGAATGCCCCGAACTGGCTCTGCCGGGAACCGGGAAAACGTTGGAAGTCGACCGGAATCTCGTTACCGTCCACCACGCCGTCGCCATTGCTATCCAGCGCGGCCACCGGTTCATACTGTCCGATAACCTGCGACAGCGCGGTAGACGCAGGCGGCATCTCCAGATAGCCGTGCATATTGGCATGACCGACGAACCGGGCCGTCGCGGCGAACACCTCTCCGCCGGAGGCGTGGTCCCAGTGATGGTGGCTGTAGACGACGTATCTGACCGGGACGCCGAAGCGCGACTCGAACTCTTCCTTTAACCACGCTGAGAACTCAGGATTCAGCGGATCCGCCAAGACGATACCCTCCGGCGTAACCAGGAACGCGGTGCCGGAATTATTAGCGGTCGCTCGATATACGCCGCCGGTAATATGGTCGATACTCCAACGCAGCTCTTCGGTGGGCGACGAACGCCGCAGTTCCGGCATCTGCGCGAAGCTCTCGGACATCAGTACGAGCGTTGCAACGGCAGCTCCCAAACTAATTCTTGTCGTATCGATATGCCTATCTCCTCCACAACCAAGCCACTAGCCGATAGCGCAATCCGGATGTCTGCCATACTCTGCGGGTTGTCCGGATGGGAAGTCCTGGTCGTACAAGACAACCTTGCCTACGAATAACCCCATCTCATAATTCGCGAATGCGGTCGGAGCGCCTTCCATCAGGACGATCCCAGGATATCGGTAACTGAGCCAACGGACCCACCAACCCATACTGCCCCCTGCGAAGGATCGATAGAGGCGATCGATCCGGATCACCTGAAACTGCTGGCTACCGCCGTTACTCGCCAACGGCGTTCCAAAGGTTACCTCTACGATATCGCGCCCAGGAACATCGAGGCCTAGCGAAAAATCTCCGATCTGACAGGATACTCGAACCTTACTGACCAGTTGCACTAGCTCTTCAACGTCATCATCGCCCAGTTCTCGTAGCCGTTGATACTCTGCATCGGTAAGACCGATAAACGGGTTCGCATCGGCAAGACTCAACGCGTCTTGCCCAGCCGTCATTTCTTCCCAATCCAGGGAGAGTAGACTCGCCAAACTATCCTGCAAACAGACACCAGAACTGCAGTACTGCGAAGGCGTGTATTGCCAATTCGACATACCGGTCTCCAGGCATATATCAGCGCCACAATCGCCTGCAGGCTCCGAACGCGATTGCGACTCCGCCATCTGAGCCCGCCCGAGACTCATGATTAGCAGTAGGCAATACAGCGCAGTGATTCTCCGTCGCATCTGCAAACCCCGCACGGCGAACTCTAGTCGTCCAACCCTCACGATCGATCTATTCTACCGCCGATACGAGAGCGACTGCTGGTTCGATAAAAATGACTGATGAAGATCGCCGCGGCCAGCCACTTGCGTGAACCAAGTCGCTTGGACGATACTACTTGCGTTCGTGCTATTGGTGCCCTGAAGCTAATCGGCTGATGGGGTTAAACGGGAAGACGGTAAATTCTTGAACAAAGCCGTCACTGCCCCCGCAACGGTAGGCGAGAAAAAGGGCGATCACCCCGCCACTGTGCTCAAGAGCATGGGAAGGCGATCGCTTTGGGCCTCACAGCTCGCTCGCGAGTCCGTATACCGGCCTGTAGCGGTGTTAAACGTCAACACTCGGTGGGAGTGACCGTGCTGTTTGAGATCCGCTAGAAAGATCATTAGGCAGACGTCCGGCAATGGCCGGGCTCACTCACTGGGAGTCGACCTTCCATTGCGTGCGGGGACGCGCGCGGTTTAGGAGTGGTTCATGCCCAAGTATCTAGTCGTCATTATTACCCTGTCGGGTCTCGCTAACGTTAGCGCTCAGGAACGCGACGCAATCGAGACTGTTGTAGTGACCGCATCGCGAACGCCGATTGCGATTACCGACTCAGGAAGCTCAATCTCCGTAATCACTCGGCAAGACCTGGAACGTCGGCAGATGATTCAGGTAACGGAGATTCTTCGTAACGTACCCGGTATTGCGGTCAGCCAGTCCGGGCCGTTAGGCAGCCAAACTCAAGTTCGCCTGCGTGGATCCGAGGCGAACCACTTCCTGGTTCTGATCGATGGCGTTGAAGCAAATGACCCGGCCTTCGGCGACGAATTCCAATTCGAGAACCTGACGACGGACAACATTGAGCGAATCGAAATCGTCCGTGGACCACAAAGCGCGCTGTGGGGAAGCGACGCTGTCAGCGGTGTTATTAACGTAACCACCCGTCGCGGACGAACTGCTCGGGAGACGACTGGCTACCTCGAGGCAGGAAGTTTCGCGACTCGGCGGGCGGGCGGGCGCCTGTCGGTCGCGCGTAATACTTATACGATCGATTTCGGTGCCGCGTACCTGAACTCTGACGGCGACAACATCTCAAGACAAGGCGACGAAACAGACGGCTATAGCAACCGCACGCTCAACTTCTCGGCGTCCGTTCGTCCGTCCGAAGTTACGCAGTTGGAGTTCTTCGCTCGTCATACAGACTCGGAGAAGCAGTTCGACGCGATCGACTTCTTCGAGACAGGACTCCCGATCGATGCCGATCGTTCTGCCGAGGCGACACAGAGCTATCTCGCGGCGACGGCATTAATTTCTCCTGCCGGGAGTTTGTTGAATCATCAGTTCAGGCTGACCTATCTTGATACGGCCCAGGACAGTCTAAGCGACGGCGTGGAGATGAGCGGATTCGGTGCGGATAAGCTTGGCTTCTACTACCAAACCACCCTTCCTCTCGGCGACTCCGAAGCGTACAGCCTGACTGCCGCCCTGGATCACGAGCGCGAAGACTTTGTGCAACGAGGCACCGCGAACCCTTTCGGCGACCCTAACCAGACCCAGAAGCTGGACACGACCGGCTATGTGCTCGAGTATCGTGCAGCACCCACCGATGCGCTCAACTTATCCGCAGCCATCCGCCACGACGACAGCAGTGCCTACGACGCTGCCTCAACCTACCGGTTGACAGCTTCGTACGCGCTCCGAAAAACACGGCTGCGCACCAGCATCGGCACGGGACAAAAATCTCCGACTTTCGGTGACCGGTTCGGGTTCTTCCCCGACACGTTCATCGGCAACCCAGACCTCAAGCCGGAGCGATCCCGCGGCTGGGAAGTCGGATTCGAACGCGCACTGGGCGATCGCGCTACGTTGAGCGCAACGTACTTCAATGAAACGCTTGAGGATGAGATCAATGGCTTCGTTTTCGACCCAACGACTTTCCAGTTCACGGCAGCCAACGTCTCCGGTCGCAGCGAACGCCAAGGCGTGGAGTTGGCGGCGTCGGCAGAACTTTCGCGATCCGTAGATTTCAGCGCGTCCTATAGCTATACGGACAGCACGCAAGCCGACGATTCCGGCAACCAGGTCGATGAGATACGCCGACCGCAGAATGTGGGCGCGTTCAACGTCAATTACGTCGCGAATGAGCGCGTCAATGTCAACGTCAACGTCGCGTACAACGGCAGCCAATACGACACCTTCTTCCCTCCGTTTCCTCCATCGCCTGAACGACAGAAGTTGGCGAGTTACACGCTAGTCACAATTGCGGCCAGTTATCAGATGACACCGCGGCTCGAACTTTTCGGCCGCATCGTGAATGCCTTGAACGAGGACTACGAAGATGTATTCGGCTTCAACACACCCGGTATAGGTGTGTTCATCGGCCTCCGGGCGCAGCAGTAACGTAGAGGGAAAATCGATGAATCCGTCGCCCCCCTAAAATAGCGCCGTGCCGCCGCTGTGTGTACGATCGACGTGGGCATGACGATCGGGAGAGCGTGAGATGAAGAATATCGTTATCTGCTCCGACGGAACCGGCAACGAATACGGCGAGAACAATACTAACGTTGTAGAGACCTACGCGATCTGCGAAAAGGCGCCGAGTCAGGTCGTCTTCTACGACCCTGGCGTCGGAACCGGCGGCTGGGAGTGCCTGGAAGGCAGGAAACCGGGAAAACCTGCTACAGTCGGTTTCTCCCTGCCACCAGGATCTTTTATATTCAATGGGTTAGAAGTGTTTTCTCGAAAGGTAGAGAGATTCTCCTGGCAGGGCGTATCCGCTCCGCCGTAGGATGAGCCCGGAGGACAATCGGCATGTCGAACAACGCGGCCTTAATAGATCAGATGCGCGCGCGCACCGCCCGCTTCGAAAAGCTCCGTCCAAGTGCGGAAGCGTTCGTGGATACACGCATTCCCGAGCACGAACGAGATATCTACAACGTCATCGGTCCAGGTGTTACCGAGGATCCCGGTTTAGAGCCCGCAATCACGGCCGTGGAAGGCTTCAACGTGACGTATATCGGCGCGGCTCCCGGCAAGGGCGCCGCTCTGCACAGTCATCCGACTGTCGAAGTCTTCGTTGTGCTTACGGGGCGCTGGGTCGTGTATTGGGGGGAGGATGGCGACGGCGAGACTGAGCTGAATACGCTGGACATGATCTCCGTACCCGTCGGCGTCATGCGTGGCTTTCGTAATGTCGGTGACGAGCACGCTTTCTTGATGGCAATTCTCGGCGGCAACGACGCCGGCCGGGTCGACTGGGCGAAATCGGTTCTCTCACGAGCCAAGGAGACCGGGCTCGAACTGGGCGCGGATGGGGACCTCGTTCCCTAGGCTGGCATCGCTACTCTTCCAAATTAAACAGCTGCTCTTCAGATGGCAGTGACGAGTCGGTCTCCACGAGCGGCGCGTCGACGACCACAGCATCGAGAATCTCATCTTCAAGCTCAGGGGCGTCTGGCGCAGCTAACGGGCTGGTTGGCGCATCGGGTAACTGCCGCCCACGATCAGGAGCAGGAAAGAAATTCGTAATAGCGAAATATTGCACAGGCTCCCGCAAGACGAAGCGATTGACGAGATCGTTCATAAATAACAGCAGTGCTATCGTTATGGAAGTAGCCCCAACGAACGCAATGGCGTACCTGATCACTGCCGGTCGAAATGGTTCCTGTTTCTTCATGCGTAGTTAAACCGCGTAATCGAAGTAAGCAGCTGCGCATTCTAGCATCGAGAAGAGCCCTCGCTGCCAGTCCTGTTGTCATCTTGCGGTCTACGTCACAGCAGCGTGTAGCGCACGGACGGATAATCGCTCTGGATCATGGGCTCATCAATAAGGACGATTCGATGACCAGGATAAGGCGGATGCACATTTCAGCCAATGGCCGAGAGGAATGGATCAGCTTGCTAGCCGGGAATAAGCCGAATACCTATCGAGTAATTCCTGAAGACGGTGAAAAGTTCGAATTCACCGATGACCGACAACAGCCGCTCGAGAAGAAAATAGCCGGACTGCTGTCCGAGAGATCGACCGATACGGTGTAGAAGCGACGGCCCCGTCGCGATTTTTCAGTGGCTTAATGCGGCCAGGCGGCCGCCCACAAGCAGCCTAATAGATATAGATAGCGCCCGCATCTCGCGCGTCTTCGTTCATGCGATCGCCGTTGATTCCGCTCGCGGCGCTGTCTTCGAACCGCGCGCCGACGATCATCGTCGTTCCGTCCTCGTTGAGCGCGATCACGGAGCCGAATTCATCGTATACACCCACGTTTGGGGCTTTGACATACGAATGCTCGACCCAGACGCCCGCACTGCGCGTATAGAGATAGACCGCACCGAATTCCGATCCGCCGGCTTTATCGTCTTCGCGGCTGCCGTTGAGCCCAGCCGCCGGACTGTCTTCAAGGGGAACGCCTACCGCCAGGAGATCGCCGTCTCCGCTCAAGGTAACGCGCGTACCGAACTGATCGAACTGTCCACTGTGAGAAGGTTTGATGTAAGCCTGCTGTGCCCAGGAGCCGTTCTCCCGCGCGAAGACGTACGTCGCGCCGTTTGAGTGATCGGTGCGCTCCTCGGAGCCGACTCGATAACCGGCATCTGCATTTACGCCTGTCGCGGTATTATTCTCGTCAGGTGCGCCAACGGCCAGGGTATTACCATCCGCACTAAGCGAGACGGCCGCGCCGAACGCATCTGCACCCTCCGTGTTCAGTCCCTTGATATAGGCCTCCTGTGGCCAGCTCTCGCCATTTCTCGAGAAGACGTAGGTAACGCCCGAACCGCGCCCGGAATTGTCGGTCGGATCACCGTTAACACCAGGCTGACCTCCGTCCTCATCCAGCGCACCCACGACAATCGTGTCACCGTCATCGCTGATAGCGATCGAGCTGCCGAAGAGATCGTTTTCCTCCGGATTCGAAGCCTTGAGATACGCCTGCTGCGTCCAGTTGGCTCCGTTCCGAGCGAAGACGTAGGCCGCACCCGCTCCACCCGCGTCGTTGTTGGTTTCGTCGAAGTTCACGCCTGACGCCGCGCTGTCCTCTCCTTGCGCCGCGACAGCTAAAGTATTGCCATCGAAGCTAAGACCAACCTGATACCCAAACACGTCTCCGGCCTCGGCGTTCGACGCTTTCACATAGGCTTGTTGGCTCCACGTCGCGCCATCGCGAATAAATACGTAGACCGCGCCCGCCCCGAGAACAGAGTTATCGTCCTGGTCTCCGTTAACTCCCGTGGCGCTACTTGCTTCGAGATTGGCGCCGACCGCCAGCGTATTGCCGTCGCCACTTAGCGCCACCGAATAACCGAACTGATCGCTCGATTCCGTATTGGATGCCTTGACGTATGCCTGTTGCGTCCAACCCGCGCCCCCCTGAGCGAACACGTAGACGGCGCCCGCGTCTAACGCGGAGTTATCCGCGCCGTCACCGTCGATTCCGACGGCCGCGCTGTCCTCAAAAATGGACGTGACAGCCAGCGTTCTGCCATCGCGGCTAATCGCAGCCGACAATCCGTAGATTACGCTGCCGCCGCCGAACTGGTCGTCAACGTCCGAGTTGGACGCTTTGACGTAACCGATCGTGTCGAGCAGCCCATCGATAGGACTCACTTCCGCGGAACGTGTGCAGCCGTCAGCGTTACAGGCTTCCAGCGCGTAGCGCGCTACTTCCCACGGATACAGATGTACCGCTACGAAGACCGTCGTACTGGTAGTTTCAGCAGACAGGTTGCTGCCAATTTGCGAAAAACCGGTCGAGCCGTCGAGGTTCTCCAGCAGCCGGTAATAGTCAGCGTCCGCGACGGCGAGCCAATTCAGTTCAAATTGCTTCAAGCCGAAGCTCATCGTCAGCGTCGGCACAGACGGCGGCGAGGAGCAAGCCGTCAGAGCGGCCGCCAGAACACCCAACACTATCCATCGCGACCAGCGATCACTTACCGTCATACTGTTTATCTCCCTATGAATGGAGCTAGCGGCCGCGATACAACTCTTCGCCGCTATCGACGTCTACCAGGCTCGAGCCTTCAGACAGCGTCATGGCCCGCGACCCATTTTTCAACGCACGGCCCGTCATCGAGATGCGATCACCAGGCTTAAAGGTCTCTTCGTTCCACCCGTACCGGGTACGTAAGTTGGTCGGGTTACCTAGTTCACCGCGCCAACGCACGAGTTTTCCGTCAGCGTCTTCGGCGTCCAGAATCAGCACAGAATGCGGATTGATCAAACGCCACTGCGCGACGACGCCGACCACAGTGGTTACCTCGTCGTTATAACGGCCTGCATCGCCATGATGCGCCCAAGTCGGCCCAGTGGCCAACAAGATCGCCGCAATGGCAGCAAGCGAGACGCCAAGTACTCTATGTCGCATTGGCAACACCTCCTTTAATTAGTGTGCATGACTCGGTCTGTAACGGTAAATTCGATTGGTTACAGAATATTTTTTTCGAGCCAGCTATGAACATACTCAGCGATCTCCTTGCTGTTCAGCTCGAGCATCATCATATGGCCATTGCCTGCAAGCCCGACATCTTCCATTCGCACATATTCCGTCTCGACGCCGGCCTGGTTCAACCAGTTCGAAAGGCAATGATCGAAGATGCGGTGATAACCACCCTCGCCGTTCAAAAACAGCACCGGGATGTCGGTTAGGTTGGTCAGTTGGCGCGCCGGCTCTACTTGTTGATAGCATGGCACGAGGCCCGGACCTTCCGCTTCCTCCTGCAGCTCAACCTGTAGCTCCGAGGCGTCGGTTATTGGCGGATCGTAAGTGATCGGCGTATTGCCCACACCCCACGAAAGGCCGCCTCCCTCCCGGTAGACAACGTTGGACGTATCCACGCCACGGATCGGCGGTGCTGCCGGTTCCGCTGTAACGATGACGCGCACGAGATCAGGCCGTTCGTCGGCGATATTCCATCCGAACCAGCCTCCCTGCGAATGGGTGAAGAGAATCACCGGAGTCCCGATCATGTCCAGCAGCGCGACATTGGCGTCGATGGTCAGCCGCGCCTGACGCCCGCCGATGAACTGCACCTGCGTCTTGGTGAAGTTGTCCATGATCGGATCGCCCATCAGACCGGTACCGGGCCATTGGGTATGTTTCGATGCTTGCGGGAAATCCGCTGTGGCCGCCGAGGCCGTGAAGATCTGCTCCAGACCCGGGCCGTTGCGAATATTCATGTCTCCATCAACGCCCGGCACGTACTGCGAACGGCCCCGCGCCGGAAAATCCTGCATATAAACCACGTAGCCCATGTCGATGAAGTTGTAAGCCCAGCCCGGTCGCCCGTCTGGGGTCTGCAGCCAGTCGACGCCCGTCTGTCCTGCGCCGTGAAGCAGCACAATAGGATACGGGTGAAGAATCTCCTTCGGCACCAGTACTTCGACATACATGGCGCCGCCCATCGTCTCTTTCCCTGGCTCACCGACATATTCGCCGCCGGCATAAAAGAATCCGTGCCGCGCGACGTTTTCGAGAGAGACTGTCGGTATGGTATCGGGTGGCGACTGAGCGTAGACGCCAATCCCTGATGCCATCAATACCGCTGCTAGCAATGTGTGATTCAGTTTCATCTTCTCACTCTCCATATACGGCGCATCGCAATTAGACGTTACGATGCAGTGTGATGCGGTCAAGCTAAGTCGTCAGATCACTCCCAAGCCGAATAGACCGGCTTGCCGACCATGGTCTCCGCTCGAGCACCAGCCCGTGGCGTGTATTTCTGAACACGGCCGTTGCCGACTTCGGCGATATAGAAATTACCGTTCTGATCGACGCTCATCCCATGCACACCCCACTGAGCGCCCGGGAAGTTACCGAACGTACCCCAGGAGTACAGGAAATTTCCTTCGAGGTCGTAGCCGAGTATTTTGTTCGTCGCTCGATCGGCAGCCCATAGCACGTTGTCCGCACCGATGTAGAACAAATGGATGTCGGTCGGCTCGGGCCCGAAGCTCCATTCGTCTAGATACTCGCCATCGTCTGTGAAGACCTGTACTCGATTATTGGCGCGATCATTAACGAAGACACGCGATGTCTGCACATCGACAGCGACACCGTGAACGTTGTTCATGTAACCCGGACGGGTTTCGTTTGGCGGATTACCGGCCTCGCCCCAGGACATCAGATAATTTCCGTCGTGATCGAACTTGACGACCCGTGTATTCGCATAACCGTCGGCAACGAACATCGCATCGGGAAGAAACGCCATAAACGTCGGCCGGAAGAAGTGCGACTCATCGTCACCCGATTCATTCGGAATACCGATCGTCTGTACTAGTTCCGACCCGTCGTTGGTGAATTTGAAGATCGCGTGCCGGAAGTCGTCAACAACCCAGACGTGCTTCTCGGGATCGTAAGGGTTGACCGTGACGGAATGCGGGCGACGGAATAGCGAGTCCCATTGCGTCCACTCTTCGATGATGTTGCCGTCACCGTCCACAACGAGCAGGCAATGTGCCCAGTTATGATCGACACCATGCTCACCGCGGTCCATATCGTTGCCGTCCAACGCCCCAGGCAGGCTGGCCCTCGGACCAACGGATGCGTTGCGCCACGGTAACTGAGCTACCGGGTAGGACAATGCCGGCCCAGCTTCCGGATAAACGGTAGCACTCGGCGCATCGATATTCGGTAGCTCGCCGCGGTGCAGAATATAAATCCGGTCCGGGCTTTCGGCGAAGACACCCTGCCCCGAACCATAAGTCCAGGCTTCATTGCCAGGTAAATCGGCAACATCCTGGGGCCAACCGACAGCGACGTCGTACGGGCCGAAGATGTCCTGGCCACCCTTCTGCCCGGGCACCGCGGCAAAGCCAACCGCCTGTCCTTGAGCAGAAACCACTTGGTTGCCGAAGATCAAGGCTAACGCCAGGCCAACAGCCGTCCAACTAACCATTACTACACGATTATGCATGCCTCAGTTCCCGTTAAGGTTATTGAAGGTTTTCTTGTATCCATTCGTCGATAAACGCGATGATCTCGTCGCTATTCAACTCCAGCATCATCATGTGACCATTGCCGGTGATTCCGACGTCTTCCAGCCGGACGAATTCCGTCCGCACACCAGCCTGATTGAGCCACTTCGGTATGCAGGCATCGAAAACCCGGTGATAAGTACCATCCGCCGAGATCGCCAGCACATCCATATCGGCCATGTTGACCAACTGACGCGCCGGCTCCTGTTGCAGCCAACAAGGTACTTCGCCGGGCTGATCGCCCTCGTCTTCGAGATACGTGACCAGCTCGGACGGATCGCTGACCGGCGGGTCGTACGTCAGTGGATAGTTCACCGGTCCCCACGCGTTCGCCGGGCGCCCGGAGTAGGCGACGTCGGCCGTACTGACGTTACCGATCTGCGGTCCGCCGGGTTCGATCGTGACGATTCCCCGAACGAGGTCCGGTCTACCGTCGGCAACACCCCAACCGACGCCCCCACCTTGCGAGTGCGTGAGCAGAATGACCGGGGTACCGATCGTATCGAGCAACTCCATCGCCGCGGCACGAGCCATTGTTGTACTTTGTCCTGCGAACTGAACCTGCGTTTTGATAAAGTTGTCGAAAATCGGATCGCCGGCATGGCCTGCACCGGGCCACTGATCGTGGTTATCTTTCAACGGGAAGTTGCCCTTCTCGCCGACGTTCGTCCAGATCGTCTCAAGCTGTTCTGCCGAGCGTATCCCCAGGTCACCATGGACACCGCCGGGGATATAAGCTGAACGACCGCGCGCGGGATAATCGACCATGTAGAGCACATAGCCTTGCTCAATTAGATAGTAGGCCCAGCCGGCTCGGTCATCGGGCGTCTGCAACCAGTCCACTCCCGTCTGACCGTTGCCGTGGAAGATCACGAGCGGATACGGCTGGGTGATCTCCTGTGGCTCCCAGACCTCGACATACATCTGCCCACCCATAACGGGCGGATCGCCGACATAGTCACCGCCGGCGAAGTAGAAGCCTTTGCGCGCGAGGTTCTCTGTCGAGAAGGTCGGGATGGCGGCCGATGGGTAGGCGATAGAATCCTCCAGCGATGCCGGTTCGCTCTCTCCAGCGCAACCCGTTAACGCCAGGCTTGCGGCTATCAGCGCCCAGAATAGGTTATCGAATGGCTTCAGGCTCATGGTCTACCCTCACTCTAATGTTCTGCTCGTTTTCGGCCCGAAAGCTTCTTTTTCCGGCCACTCTGTCCGCAGGGTCTAATCCGCAGCGTTGGGATCGTAATTCAAAATTTCGTTTTCGAAGGATTCGAACGTTACGTTGTCCATGCAAGCGAACTCTTCGATACTCCAATCGACCGATCGATAGCGTCTTTGTCCTGCCCACGATTCGGTGAAGGCGATGGAATCCTCGATCGTGATATCGATCAGAAGATTACCGTCAGCGTCGAGTCGGATACGCTCGAGTACACGCAGCTGCTCGCTATGAGGAACGCCTTCGCGATTGATCCAGGTTTTGTCATTGAAATTTACCGTCTCAACGACGAGCGTCTCACCTTCCCAGTGCCCGGTCGCATCCCCCATCCACATGGGCGCCAGATCCGTTCGATGCTCACGGCCATCAGTAAAGATCTGCCTGACCGCGTGATCGTACTCAAACAACATCAAGACCCGGCCCGGCGTTTGGATAATTTCCATCGGGAACGGATGCATGTAGATCCTCGGCGTCCCCGGGCGGAAACAGTCGTAGACCGGGTCGTTGGTCTCAAGAACCGGCACACTCTTCGAACCAAAGG
>CAUZMW010000068.1:0-14151 GCA_963581225.1 Gammaproteobacteria bacterium | reverse complement strand
CTTCGGGCCGGCCGTCGCGAATATCATCCAGTTCCTGATCGAGGCCGATCATCGGTTCGATTTCGCCGCGGAACGCCGCCACGCGGCTCTGGCTGCCGGCGAACAGGATTTCGTACTCGACAATGCTTCCGGGCAGGATCAGACCCGAGTTCTCAAGATCGCTGAGATTGAGCAGGACCGTCGGCGCGATCTCCATGAAGCGCCAGCCCTCGTCCGGCCGGAACTCGAGTGTCTGGGTCACGCGCAGGCTCAGGTTGCCGATCTCGAGGTCGTCTCCGACCCGAGCCCCCAATCGAGCAAGCAGACTCGGTTCCGCCCACACTTCTCCGGGCTGAGGAACGCCGTCAGCGACGCGTGGCGCGCCTGCGAGCTCATCCGCGATTCGGACTTCTCCACGCAACGGATAACCTTCTGTTACGCCACGTACATCAGCCAGTGAACTCGCTTCCCCCGCCAGAACAACGCTGCGAAAATTGACTACGTGAGCCGTCTGGATGTCCTGCTCGGTTGCCAGTCGCTCGTACTCGGGGGTGATCGGATAGTCGGACTCCAGACGCAGGTCCGATGCCAATATCTCACCGGCCTGCTGAGTGACCGCCTGCCTGACACGATTCGTAAACAGGCCTACAGCGCTCATCGCGGCGACCGCAATCACGAGCGCAACGACCAGGATCGTCGTCTCACCCGCGCGCCAGTCTCGGACGAGTAGCCGAGTCGCTAATCCCCAACGCATTGTTCTCATGAAGATCTCTCCTGCTGTCGCCGCCTCACACCAAGAGTAAATTCAGGGCCCAATAGGTCCGGCCTCACGGGTCAAGGTAACCTGCCGCCATCTCGATACGCTCAGCCATATCACCCAGCACGCTCGCCGCCAGCTCGATCTGCGAGTCCACGGCGTCGAAGCTCCGCTGTTCGATCGACTCACGAACGCCGGGAATCGTCTTAACGCCGTAGCCCGTATAGAACCCAGGCGCGTAGATATGATGCCTGTACCACGGACGACCTTCTAGCCCTGCCTCCCTGGTCAACAGGCGCTCACTGGAATATAGAAACGCATTAAGTTCCGCGAGTTCATTCTCACGAACGTCACCATTCGCCAGCGCGTGTTCGAAAGACGCAGCCGCGTTCTGCAACAGCTGCAGAGAATTACTTAGCGGCGCAAAGTTGAAATACGGTACCGGTGACTCAGCTTTGGGAGGTCCGAGCGGTTTCGTCGGATCCAGTGCGATGTCATAGATGCCATCATCGATCAGTGCATTCACACGCGCCGTTTCTGTTCGCATCTCATCGGCAAGCTCTTCGAGCTCGGATAGATACAGTTCAATCGTGTCCGTGAACCCGGTGAACTCGAACGGCAGGATGCGCGCGTTGGCGAGTCTCAACGTCGCGCGCCCCGCAACCCGGGCGAGCGCGTCGCTGTAGACGAGCCCCGGATCCCGAAAGCTCGTGTAGTGTTCATAGGTGTCGTACAGCGTGTGATAACTGCCGCCCGGCCCCTCGCCGGAAAAGCTCAGATGGACCGATGCGATACCCAGGTGTTGTAGAAACGGCGAGTAGTCGGAGCCGGAGCCGAGCGCTGCGATTCGGAGATCGTCTCGCTCGGCAACTTCCTGCCGCTGCGTCTCGTCACCGGAAACCAGCATTCGTGCCCGGCGCCGATCCGCCAGGGACACGCCCGTCTGCGGGTCGACAACGTCCCGCGCGATTTGATTGAAGAACCGCTCCAACGTGTGGCTTCCAGCGATGTTGATAAACCCGCGCGCGTTGCCGTCCGTGTTGATGTAGGCCACCGCGTGCCGATCCAGCTCGGCCGCGTGGTGCTCGACCCACTCGGTGGAACCAATCAGGCCCTGCTCTTCCGAATCCCACGCGGCGTACACGATCGTTCGCGCCGGTCTCTGCCCCGCATTCGCCAGCGCGGCCACCGACTTCGCTTCCGCCAGCATCGCGACCAATCCCGAGATCGGGTCCGCGGCGCCATGATTCCACGCATCGTAGTGATTGCCGCGAATGACCCACTCGTCCGGATAGTCGCTGCCTTCCAGGCGCGCGATCACGTCATAGATCGTAATTCGGTCCCAGTTGAATTCCAGTTTCAGCCGAGCGCGTGCCGGGCCCGGCCCGAGGTGGTAGGTAATCGGTAATGCGCCGCGCCATTCCTCGGGTACGACAGTGCCACCGATCGCGGACAGCAACGGCAGTGCATCGCGATAGGAGATCGGCAGCACCGGAATCTTCGTAAGTGTCGGAGCATCCTGGATCTCGAGACGATCGACATTACCTGTGGCGCCAACACCCGGCGTCAGAATGTCACCGGGATACAGCGGCATGTCCATAACGGAACCACGCTGCACAGCGGTCTCGTTCTTGAACGCGCCGTCCGGATACACGTCGCCGGCGGCATAGCCGTCATCGGCGGGATCCGAATAGATGATCGTGCCGATTGCGCCGTTCTCAGCCGCCAGCTTCGGCTTGATACCACGCCAGGACTGGCCGTATTTGACGATAACGATCTTGCCAGCGACATCGATGCCGTAACGCTCAAGCATGTCGTAGTCCGCCGGTACACCGTAATTGACGAATACGAGTTCGCCTTCTACTTCGCCATCGATCGAGAAAGCGTTATACGGTGCTAGCAGATCGTCGTATTGCAACGTGCTGGGATCTCCATCGACCGGCATCTCGGTCAACGTCGCTGTGAAAGTCGTGGGCGCCGTGAGCTCGAGCTCCCTGATTTTCGGCGTCGGCAAGAGAATGTCGTACTCCTCAACCGTGACGTCGTAGCCCCACGATTCCATCAGTTCGGACAGAAACTCAGCGTGCTCTTCGGTCGCAACGGAGCCCGCGTGATGCGGTCTCGCCGACAGGCGCTGCATCCACCCGTCCATTTCCTCCGCGCTCAGCGCTGAATCGTAGCCGGCCTCGAGCGCACGTTGGACAGTCGCGGCTTCCTCGGAGAAACCACGGATGGGCTCCTGGGCCACGACGGCATTCAACAACAGCAGCGTCAACAAGAAGGTAAGGAATCGCATAGTTTCTCCGAGCCAAGACGCTGCGCCAGCATACTGTGGTGCGTCGGCTGAGTCATGCAGCCCGGATCGCTCTAATCGATACGCCTGAGTCTCTGGATCGCCCGAAGCCCGATCTCAGGGGCTATACTGGCTCTGCCGGCCGCGGTCGTTAAAGATAGAAACTCGAATCAACGGCCGCCACTCCGGTTTTCTCATCAGGAGATTCACGAACATTCGCCGCTCGATCATATCGACTGTTGGCTTAATCGTTGCCACAACGGGCCTGCTTACGGGCTGCGAGTCGCCGCCACCCACCACTACCGATGACAGGAATGATGGCGGAGACAACACACCACCGGTGATCTCGAACGCGACACTCGCCAACGCCAATCCTCGGTCTCCCTTGGCGGCCATGCTGACATTAAGTACCGATGAACCGACTCGCCTGACGGTACGAATCGACGATGGCGAGAGAGTCTGGGATGTCGCACCAGACGACGAGTTGAAGACCGAGCATTCGGCGATGGTTCTCGGTATGCGTTTCGGCCTCTCTCATGCGGTAACAGCGATCACCGAGGACGCCGCTGGCAATCAAAGCAACGCCGATCCGATCACCTACGAGACCCCTCCCGTACCGCTTGAGCTCCCGACGATTCGCGTCACGACTCGCGACCCGGAGCGAATGGAGCCGGGCGTCAACCTGTTCAACGTCAAATGGTGGGGCGATGACGGTAGAGAAAAGAAGCTTGGACTGATCGTCATCATGGACGATCGCGGCGACATCGTCTGGTCTTACCGAAACGACGACGATGCGATCGACGACATTCGACAACTAAGCAACGGCAATATCCTCTATACAAACAGTCCAGCCGGAGAGATGTGGCGACTGACCGAAATCGATCTGCTCGGCAATGTCGTACAGCGGTGGCACGCGACGGGTACACCGAAAGAAGTCATGACGGGTAGTACACCGGTGGCTATCGACAGCTTCCATCACGAAGTGATCGAACTGCCGTCCGGCAATTTTCTGGGTCTGAGTTCGGAACTTCGCGTGATGGACGATTTCCCTTCCAGCGACACCGACCCGGACGCAGCGCCTGAGCGGGCTGCGGTCGTCGGCGACGTCGTCGTCGAGTTCGCCCGCGATGGGACCGTCATCAGACAATTCAAGCTTCTCGATATTCTCGATCCCCATCGTATTGGCTATAACTCGATGTTCGGTGGCTTCTACAACTCGCTCTATGGCGATCTGACTGACGCACCGCTGCGCGATTGGTCTCATAGCAACGCACTCGAGTACAACCCTGCCGACGACAGCGTCATCATGTCGTTACGGCATCAGGACGCTCTGGTAAAAATCGATCTCGCAACCAGCGATCTCATTTGGCTCCTAGGCACCGCCGACAACTGGAACGAACCGTGGAGTTCGAAACGGCTGCAACCCACCGGTGAGATCGAGTGGCAATACCATCAACACGGCTCGTCGTTTTCGGGTACCGGCAGCATCATGTTGTTCGACAATGGCCTGCCGCGTGCCAGCGCGTTTCAGGAACAGCCGGCCGTTGAGGATCGCTACAGCCGTGCGGTCGAGTACGCGGTGGACGATGAGGCGATGGAGGTCTCGCAGCCGTGGAGTTACGGCGGCCCCGGCGAGGACGCTTTTTACTCTAGCTATCTCAGTGATGTCGACTGGCTGCCCATCACCGGCAACATCCTCGTGACGGACGGCGCCAGGGAGACCGGGCCGGACGGACTTCCTTCGGATGCGCCCGACCGTAAACGCTGGGCACGAATCTTCGAACTGACCCATACGGATCCCGCGGAGATCGTCTTCGAAGCGATTCTCGAGGAGGAACCCGAATACGGGCTGCATATCTATCGCGCCAAGCGCTTACCGAGCCTCTATCCTTAGCGCTCCAGCACGATGCCAATCGCGCGAGTCGTCATGACGAGCGCCAGGACGAACAATAGGGTCATGGCGACGGCCAGGATCCAGAACATCGCTCGCCGGAGCTTTACCTTCGCTCTCGCCCAGAATCGAGCGCCGGAATCGACCACCGGCGCGGGCTCAACGAAGCTGTATGCGACGGCGAGTAACCATAGTGCCCAGAGCAGCAACGTCAGCGACACAAGTGCATAGGCGGCATCGATCGTACCGCCCGACGAGAACAATGCGGCGCCGAACAGCGCGGTAGATGTCGCGCCGACGATCCATAGAACAACGCGGAGACGATAGAGCCGCTGCGCAAGACTATTGAAAAATGTCAGCATGCCTACAGAAAGTAAAAGGTGCCTTTTAGCGCTACTCCGGGCGGATATTGTTCTCGCCGCTGAGCTCGACACAGTCGTAAGGCTCGTAAGGCACGTCTGACATCACCATCGGGTCCTGACCCGAGCAAGCCGTTGCTCGCGTCAGGCAATAGCGCCGAGCGTCTTGGCCGCCCAATCCTGAGCGGTCGGCAACCGCAGGTCTTGAGGCCCGCCTGACTTCTCGTCGTGGTGAGGATGACCCGCATCAGACCACATCTGCCGATCAGAGTTGACTGCCGCCTCATAGAGGCGCAACGCGCCCTGCGGATTCATAATGCGATCGGTCGGCCCGTACCCGATTAACATTGGGCACTCGATCTTCTGTGCGACGCCGTCCATTGTGTAGTCGACGAGTTTTCGCCTGGCATCGGCAAGATCTTCCGCGCCGATGATCCATCGTACCCGGTCCTGTATCGGGGGATAGTATTCGAACAGATCGCGGAGCACGTCGTGGGATCCGGCGGATGTCCAGACGGCCTTGATCCGGCTGTCTCCGCTGGCTGCTCGCGGCGCCGAATAGCCGCCCATGCTGATTCCACGAAGACCGATGCGGTCAGCGTCGACGTCAGGTCGCGTCTCGAGATAATCGATCAGATCCGACACGAGCCGTTCCGTATCCGGCGGCATGTACAAATGCTGGAGCCTCTTCGCCGCACCTTGCCCGGGGAGATCGACAACTAGTACCGCCATGCCTCGTGAGGTGTATGAGCCGCTCCCCAGAACGGTACTTTCTGCCATGGAATCAGCACCCAGATACGCGATAACGGTCGGATAACGCGTCCCCTCGGGGCCGCCGGGCTTCCGGAAGTATCCGTTAAGCTGGTTGCCGTCGACGTTGACCGTGATTCGCTCGATCGGCGGCGGATCCGCGTCCCATGCCTTGTCAAACATCTCCCGCATCTTCATGTAGCCGGGCATCATGGTGTCATCCGTATCTTCCTGATAAACAATGGAGGCGCGATGAAACCGAAATGCTCGCAGATAGAATTGATTGGCCGAAGCCATCAAACCCTGCTCCGAATAACCTTGGGCTATCTCTTCGTTTATATCCGCGACACGGCGCCACTCGTTGTACCAGGACAGAGGATTGAAGGGCTCCAGACGCTGAGCGACTTCGAGTTCGTGCGGGTCATCCGTATAAATCGACTGATTCAGACGGATCTCCATCTGCCCGCCTCCGACGACGGGATGTCCGGTATATAGCTTCTCGGCATCGTGGCCACCCACGTCACCGACAAAGCGATTACCAGGCCCGAGATTCTGAGCGAGCACCGGCGCACTCAAGGTCGCGCCCGTGGACAGCAAACCCCATTTCACGATCTCTCTTCGCGTTAATTTCGGATCAAATTCCATCGTACTCTCCTCACTCCTTGTAACTGATCAACTGCTTCTAGAAACTGTCGCGGTAGCCGCTCGAGGGCTATTGGTTCTAGGCCATGAAGGCCTGTATGACGCCCCACAGCGCGATAACCGTCAGAACCGCTGTCGGCAGTATGGTGACCAGAAATCCAGGGCCGCGTTTCGCCGCCTCTTTGCTGTAACCCACTGTGTAGATCACCCGACCGACGATCCAGACTGCACCGATCTCGGCAGCCCACAGATCCCCGACAACAGCCGCCGCCAGCCACAGCACCGGGACGAACAACACGAGCTGCTCGACCGTATTCATATGAATACGAAAGGTTTTATCGAAATCCGGTTGCCCGGACATGGCCGGCGCGTCGACTCCCAACTTAGCGCGAGCGCCACCTACGCGGGCGCTCAACAAGAATGTGTAGATAACCGCAGCGATCGTGACTAACGCCGTATATTTCATTGTGATCATTACATTCTCCTCTGGCTGCCGAACCCGGCTCCTTCAAGCATCAAAGATACCAGTCCGGCGTGCCGTTGAGGCATGGGATCTGCTACGTTAACGACTGATAATCATTTCAGGATACGACGATGATCCCGTCAGATCAAAAGCCACTCGATCCTCAGGACGTCCTGACTACCGCGTTGACCTGGCATGACGCAGGCAGGTCGGTCGCGCTGGCGACGGTCGTACAGACCTGGGGCTCTTCGCCGCGCCCAGCCGGAAGCAATCTCGTAATCGCTGCGGATGGTGCATTCGAAGGCTCCGTCTCCGGCGGCTGTGTAGAGGGCGCCGTCATCCATGCGGCGAAAAAAGTAATCGAGAACGGGCAGTCACGCCTACTCGAGTTCGGGGTCACCGACGATGAGGCCTGGGAAGTCGGGCTCGCCTGCGGCGGGCAGATCGAGATCTTCGTGGAACTCGTCGAATGAAGCGAGATCTACTCGCACGACTCGTCGCAGCCCAGGAATCGAGCCGGCCGGCGGTGCTCGTGCGCAGCTTGTCGGGGCCCGACCAGTTTCTGATCGAGAGCGATGGTGACGCCGGCGGAGCGGACGAAGTCCCCGCGGAAGTCCGGCAGGAAGCGCAGGCAGCGTTCAGGCGCGACGGCGCGCGAACGGTTGAGGCGGCGGGAAAACGATATCTCGTACAGACGTTATCACCCCCTCCTCGCCTGCTCGTTGTCGGTGCCGTCCACATCGCACAGGCACTCATTCCGATGACCCGGGTCGCAGGTTACGACGTGCAACTGATCGACCCGCGACCGGCGTTCGCGACGCCCGGTCGTTTTCCCGGCATTGAAATTATCAACCGGTGGCCGCAGGAAGTCATGGGCGATCTGCCACTGACACCGCGCACGGCCGTGGTGACGCTGAGCCACGACGCGAAGATCGATGAGCCGGCTCTGACAGCCGCACTGCATTCGGATGCGTTCTATATCGGCGCACTCGGCAGCAGGAAAAATCATGCCAAGAGGCTCGAGCGTCTCGCTACGCTCGGGTTCGACGAGTCGACACTGACCCGCATCGCGGGACCGATCGGCCTGCCGCTGGGTGGACGATCGCCCGCCGAAATAGCCGTCTCGATACTCGCGCAGATCATCCAGTCGCGTTATCACGCGTCGTCGTGAAAGACCTCCACGATTACATTAAACTAACGGCCTTGGCCTAAGCGAGTTACAACATGGATAGTGTCAAGACAGTAATCAGTATCACCGGCATTGTCGGTTACCTTGCTCTTACGTCGATCGCAGCTGCGCACCACTCACCGAACGTTCACTTCGATCGGACGCAGACAGTCGAGTTCACGGGAGAGCTGACCGAGTTGATCTGGCGAAACCCGCATGTGTTGATGACCGTACGCTCGACCGATGAGTCAGGCGCGGACGTCGTCTGGGACCTGGAGTATCTAGCTCCAAGCTTTCTATCACGCCAGGGAATTACACGCGACCTGTTTAGCGTCGGCGACATCATCCGCGTTGCCGGTTTTCCGGCGAGAGTCAATCCACGCGCGGTATTCACGACAAACATCCTGGCGGCGAACGGTCAGGAGGTGTTCGACTTTCAGATCGCCGAAGCGCGATTTACGGATGATACCGTCGGCCTCACCTTTGCCGAATATCAGGAGACCAAGAAAGTAGGCCTGCCCGAGTCCGCGGAGAGCATTTTTCGCGTGTGGTCGACCGACGTTTCGTTAATCGGCCCGGATCGCACGATGTGGAAAGACGCCTACCCACTGACGCCGCAGGCAGAGGCGGCGCACGCCAATTGGGACCGCGTCGCGGATAACCCGTACATTCGTTGCGAGAACGGCATGCTGGCCATCATGGATCAGTTTTTTCCGATGGAAATCGTAGACGAAGGCGATCGGATTCTTATTCGCCTCGAAGAACTGGACATGATTCGTACGGTGCACATGACCGACGCTTTCCCTGAGCCGTCGCCGAGCCCTTTGGGTCATTCTGTCGGCCGCTGGGACGGTGAAACGCTCGTCGTAGCGACAACGCATGTTACGTGGCCATGGTTCGATCAGACCGGGGTTCCGCAGACTGACGCCGTCGCATTTATCGAGCGTTTTACGCTCAGCAGCAACGGCCTGCGTCTGAATTACTCGATCAGGGCGACTGACCCGGATACTTTTACGGAACCGGTGGTACTGACGCGAGACTGGATCTGGCTGCCGGGCGAAACTCTACAGCCTTACGAGTGCACCATTCAAGAAAGCAACTACTGAAAAGTCGCGGAGCGGGAGAGCAACCGGCGGTAACCCCTCGCCACGATTACGGTATCGATGAGAGTTCAAGCTCAGCGCCGTCCGGCACAGGCGTGCGCGCCGTATTCATGACCATCGCCAGCAATGTGTAATAGCCCATGATACCAACCGCATCGATGAGGCCCCTCTCGCCGAACTGAGTAATCATGCCAGCATAAATCTCGTCGCTGACTGATTTGTTGCCGTTCAGCTCCCGGCAGAACTCGTACAGCACGGCTTCATCTTCCGCCATGCCGGCCGGATGTCGGCCTTCCGCAATTGCCTGGACGATTTCCGGTCGCAACCCGGCGTCGATCGCGATGGCACGATGCGCATGCCACTCGTACTGTTGTGTCCACTCCCGCGCCGCCATGAGAATCACGAATTCGCTCAGACGCGGCGGCAGAGAGCTATTGAAGCGCAGGTAATCACCCATCGCCCTCGCCCGAGTCATCAGTTCCGGGCTGCGCAGGAGTGGAACCCACGGCCCGCGTGGGCCGTAACCGCGAACCCGCTTGAGTTCAGCGACCGAAGCCGCCTGCGCCGCGGTCAGATCCTCGGCTGCCAGCGGCGGCATTCGGTCCTGCGCCTGCGCGAACGAGCAGACGCAAAAGGAACTCCATAACAGCAAGCGAGCGGGTAGCCCGCTCAAGTCACTTCAGCCTTCCGGTCCAACAACGGGATTCGTCAGCGTCCCGATGCTTTCAATCATGCACACGGCGGTGTCGCCGGCCTGCATGTAGATCGGAATCTCTCGCGCCGTGCCGACACCCGAGGGGCTGCCCATCGCCAGCGCATCACCGGGCCTGAGTGTCAGAATGTGCGAGATATAACTCAACATGTCGAAGGTGTTGTGCGTCATGTTGCCGGTGTTTGAGTCCTGCATCACCGTGCCGCTCAACGTCAGCGTCTGCTTGAGTGCGTGTGGATCCGGAACAAACTCCTTCGGTACGATAAACGGCCCAAAGGGAGCGAATGTGTCGTGGTTTTTCTGCAGGAACCAGTCGGAGCCCATGCGGCCATCCCCTCGGCCACCGCGGTCCGAAACATCGTTCTCGAGCGTGTAGCCAAATATATAATCAGACGCATCTTCCGGGGAGACCCGGCTAGCCGCTCGGCCTATAACCGCTGAGAGCTCACACTCCCAATCGAGACTGGTACGTTGCGGGGGAATACGAATCGCTTCGCCGGTCGCGATCACTGTGCTTGCCGACTTCAGAAAAATATACGGATTCTGGCGAATATCGTCCTCGCTGCGCTCCCAGATTCCCGGAATCGGGTCCGGTGCGGGAGGTAACGGCGCTACCTCGCCTCCAACCGCTCGTGCAGCCCGCCGCGCCATCTCGGCAGCGTGCAGGGAGTAATTAGACGCGGCGTTGTAGATGATGTTGGGCACAATCGGCGGCAGAATCGTCACGTCGCTCACATCCTTGGCATAAGCGGCCTGAGTCCCGGTCTCGGCGGCTGCAGCGGCAATCTCACCGAGTCGAGGCCTGAGTTCATCATAGCGCCCGATGAGTCCGCGCATGGTCGCCGGTATGGCAGGCTTCTCACCGGCCAACGCATTATTCGCCCGCGCGATATCTACGACAACGCTGTCATCGAGTACGAGCCCGACGTATCTGTGATCGCCGTCTGCGAACCTACCGAGCTTGAAGGGCGGATCGCCCTGGGCAACCAGATAGGACGGTACCGCCAATGTAAAGGCGAGTAGAAAATAGGCGCGTTTCATAGGTCACCCCCGCTATCGTTATTATCGCTCCGGCGCGCCGACGAATGGCCAGTCTCTTGCCGGAGTCCTCTTCCGAAGCTAGTGCGGAAGAGAGCCACTGTCAACTATTGCCAGCCATGACCGGCGTATCGCGGCCAGGCGGCCTACAAAAACAGCACCGAAACTGTTGTGGGAGCGACGGGCTCGTCGCGATTCTTGATCGGCTAAATACCGTAGGGCTGACAGTCGTAGACGGGCAGTGCCTCGCCGAGCGCCAACCACTGACCGTCAATCGTCGCCGGCTCGCGGAAGGCACTCGGATCCGTGACAGTAATGAAGTAGTTCAACCGGCTCTGGTCCTCACTCAACGAGTACCGCTCGACAATCTGCACCTCCTCACTTTGAGGAGTGCCAATATTGTCGAAATAGGGCCAGTCGATATGCGTCGTTGTAACGACCAGGTCGTCACCTTCCCACGCTCCCACAGAGAATCCCAGATGAGACGATGCTTGGTCCGGGCCAGGCGCTGCGCCGTCCATGTGAATCGTCCGGACGATATCGTACAGTTCCGTGCGTAGCGCGATCTCATCGCCATGGTCTGTAAATTCGAACGGATGCGGATTGATCATGATTCGAGGCATGCCTTCCTGCTCACAGCGGAGCGCGAAATTGTCCAGCATATTCCAGGACTCTCTCGCGGCAATCGCGGAATCGGTAAACGGAAAGTGCAGCGAGCGACCATTCGGCCGAGGCACGCTCCACACACGAAATATCCCTTTGTTCTCAGCCACCGTGTCCGGCGAGCCGGCCCCGCGGGAATCACGATACTGACCGTTGTTCCACAGGACGACGAATTCACCGCTCGGGAGTAACACATCATTGGTCAATAAGACCCGCTCCTGACGCACCGACATTCGACCGGTGACCTGTAGGCGGTCGCCGATTTGAAAGAGATCCTCCGTGATGCCGCTACGTAGCAGGTTGTAGATCGAATTCGCCTCCAGACGCCACGCCTCGGTGTCGCCCGCCGAGGTGGCGACCTCCACCACCAACCCGATATGCGGATTTCGCCACTCAATCTCGGTAAGCACACCTTCCAGCTCTCGAATCTCGTCCGAGAAATACGCGACCGAATGATGGGAGAACACCAGCGTCGGCAACAGCAAAAGACCGAGTGCCGCCGCGTGACTCGTGAGGTGTCTCATCATCTTCCGCCCCCATGTCGCAATTCGAGATGGTTGCTGAATTCTACCCGACGTCGGCTACTGAAAAGCGTACCGGCCGGCGGCCGCTTAGGCTCACCGGCTGGTACAAAATAGTAGACAGACTACCGTTGGTAGCTACTGACTGCCGGTAGATAGGATCCGGTGCGTTCCGGCGGCGCCTGCTCGTCCACGACGGGCAACGTCAGGGTGCCTATCCCTTCAATGCTGGCAACAATCGTCTGTCCCGGTTGCAGGAACTGCTGCACGCCACGGACCGCGGTTCCGGCACCCGTGCCACCCGACGTGCCGTTGTTGACCACATCGCCCGGGAACAACGTCACGATTGAAGAGCCATACTCGAGAAGCTCATAGATCGAGTGGATCATGTCACCCGGTCCTGCTTCCTGCATGACGTCGCCATCGACCTCAAGGCGCTGACTCAGCCGTACCATCGGGTCGCCATAGAACTCCTTCGGCACGATCCACGGGCCGAGCGGCGCGAAGGTGTCATGGCCCTTGCCTACCAGCCAATCGGAGCCCGGTCGCGAGTCTGGTGGTCGGCCGCCGCGATCGGAGATATCGATGCTGACCATATAGCCGAAGATATAATTCTCGGCATCGGCGGCTGAAATGTATTTGGCGGTGCGACCGATCACGATAGCGAGCTCCACTTCCCAGTCGATACGATCCCGACCGTACGGAATGACTACCGCATCACCCTGACCGATCACCGCGCCCTCGGTGGGCTTGATGAACAGGTAGGGAATCCCTCGACTGGCGCGTCGACGTTCCGCCGCCGCCCGCTGCTCTTCCGGTGTATTCGCTTCTGCGACATGGCTGTAGAAGTTAACCGCTGCATTCAGCATCTTGCCGGGCATCAGCGGTGCCAACGTGCGGACGTCGTCCAGATCGTGTACGAACCCGGGTCGTGCGCTACCTTCGAGACTCGCGTTGTTGACGAGATCGGTGACAATCTCGTAGAGACGAAATTTCAGGCCATATTCGTATTGCCCGATGAGCGCCATCATATCGTCCGGCATCGTAACGTTCGGATACCTGGGATCTCGCTGCAGCTCTTCGTTCGCCGCGTCGAGTTCGACGATCAACTGGTCTCGAAGAACGATGCCGATCCCTTGAACGCCATCGACCTCAAAGGTACCGAGTTTGAATGGCTCCGCGCTCGCGGCGTCCGGCCCAAATTGGGCTGAGACGATCGCAGGAACGGATATCGCTACAAGTGCGACGAAGGCTAATGTAGTTCGCATACTGGGTACTCCCCGTTATAGGAATTATTGTTAAGCAACAGAAGGCTGATGATCACTCTGACTTCTGGTCAGAAGCCTGTCAAGCGGTTTGCTGCGGGGCTTAGCTCATCAGAACGACGGGTACTGACAAGTTAACTTCTACGTCCGACAGAAATTCCGCTGATCGTCGCCTTACAGAGCCGCTGCGTTTCTCCAAGACGCAAGAGCTTGTTGTCGGGAATATCGATAATGATTGGCCGATATCAGATGCCGACCCAAGTTGAACAAGTTGTATTCAGCCGCATGGGTGTTTAGAAACCGTTGCGCCTGATGAGCGGATTTGAATCTCCTCATGCCACGCTCTCTGACCCGGGTTGGCTGATGCGTGAGCTCCGCTCGATTGTTCGCGTACTGACTGGTGTCGTGAGTCGCATCAGGGACGACGGCGCGATGAGCGACTCCGTAGCTCCGCAGCTTATCTGTGATGATCCGTCTGGGTTCGCTACCGCACACCCGGAGCAATCGCTTGAAAAAGCTAACTGCGGCCTTTCCGTCTCTACGACTC
>CAUZMW010000067.1:0-14255 GCA_963581225.1 Gammaproteobacteria bacterium | reverse complement strand
GCCCCAGATTCAGCGTGACGTACCCCGCCGGATCGAACTTTATCGCGGAGTGCGCGCCTTTATCGACGAGCCACAGATTGTCGTAGCGATCGTATCGAATCGAATGTGAGTACGCCAAGCCGTACACGTTCTGGCCGATCTCTCGCACGAAGTAACCGTTCTCATCGAACTCCAGCAATTGCGACGTCGCGTTGCCGTAGACCGGGCCGCCCGAATTCGCCGATCCCGGATGATTCAACACCATGACATGACCTTTGGAGTTGACTGCGACACCCAGCGCTTCGCCGAGATTCATCTCGGGTGAGTACTTGAGAAAGTTGGGCACCGACTCATAGGGAATCAGCGGTACGTCACCATTCGCCCGCTGTGCGCGTAGCGGCGTAACCGCCAACAGTAAGAGAACGATTACCGAGCAATAGCTCAAGACGCCCGACGGGACGAAAGTCGTGATGAAGGTTCTCATGGCAACTCCCTGATTGGTACCGAGCCGAGTCGGCATGTTGAAAGATCGAATGAACGGTCTATGTCGAGCGCCGTATGCGAGTACGGACGAAGACTTTCTTATTGTGACTGTCTATGGCTCGACGAACCGGCTCGTTGCTTGCTCATCGCATCCGCCCAGAAACATCTCGAGATGCGGCGAATATTTCAGGTTCCTCGCGTGAGTCATTGGCTCCGCCAGATACTCGGGGTCTTCGAGTATAAACGTGAGCTCGATAATCCGACCGTCATCGGCAAGACGGTAGGTCTCTACGACGTGCTTTTGCCCACCTGACGGTACGCCAATCTGATAGGGCGAGCGATGATCGGCGAAGTTGCCCGTGTCCACGACCAAGGTGCCCCCTTCCCAGCTGCCGATCGAATGACCGGTCACAAAACGCTCGCCGCTCTCCGGGTGGGTCCGACCGTCCATATAGACCGTGCGTTCCTCATCGAAATACTCGCTGCGAAGCATGATCGTTTCCAGGGCGTCATCGATCTCGATTTCCGTCAGATACAGGCTGGAGGAGACCAGTGAGGCCGGGGTCGGACGGCCGACGCAGGTCGACTCGGGGTTATTCCCTGACAGTGGATCGTAGGCGGCTTGCGCGGCTCGCCCCGTGTCCGTCAATACGAGTTGAGCGTGGAAGAACCCGTCGAAGCCACCAGGATAGTTGAAGGTCGCCGAACGATCCGCCATCCACCTGCCCGCCAGGCTGGAGGCGCTGGACGGTACGGCCGGCGCCGCGATTGCCGTTCCCAGCAGAAGCCCGCCTTCCTTTTCGATGGATTCCAGTATCGCGTAGGGCCGGCCATTTCGAGCAGGATGCCCTCGAACCGTCACTTCGTCGCCCGGCACCAGCGCATCGGCCGTCCACCCCCTGCGCGCAATCACGTTCACAGGTCCCATCTGCACGTCCCACTCGACCGGCTCACCGTTCGCGTCGGTCGTCTCGACCAGGACATAGACATGCGGATTCCGCCAATGGAACTCGGTGACCGTACCCTGGAAGGCCACTACCCCTTCCATGTCGATACCCGCGTCGCTGTGGTGAGCGGACACCGAGCGGGTGACCACAAGGATCACAATAAATAGGGCTGTCGTTCTCACTATGCTTCTCCTGGTAGTCCGGGCCGCGGCCTAGCCGCGCTCCCGGGTCACCATGTGCGTCGAGTCGAAATCAAGGCAGGGCGGATCCTCAAGGTACGTCGCCGAGCTTCGGTTGAGTTGCAGCACGCGCGGATCCATGATCCACGGCCGCGTCAGCACGGCCGGATCATACACGGTGACTTCGTATCGCAGCGTGTTGCCCACGCGCGTAAAACGTTCTTCCACTCGCATTTCGTTCGAGTGAAACCACCCCGGCCAGTCGAGCCAGGTGAGGTCGTTAAAACCGACCACGTCGATCACCAACGTATCTCCGTCCCAGCGACCAACTGAATCCCCCAGGAAGGTCTGGTCATTGGCGTTAACCGGGTCATGGGGTCGTCCGTCAATCGGGACAACACGCCAGGTATTTCTCTGCTGGTAAAGAAGAACCGCGTCAGTCTCCGACTGAATGATTCGAACGGGCGGGCCCATACGTGGGACACCGGCCGGCATGCAGATGAAGGTCATGTCCTCCGCGTTCCCATTCACATCCAAGTACCGCACTCGCTCCCAGAACTCGGGTTTGTAGAGCGGCGGGTTCGCATCGTATCGCTGCACCATCCCGCCGTCCCGCTCCGAGTACACATTGTTCCCGTGACGATAATTCGGCTGGCGGCCGATAATTCTCGCCGACGGGTTGATCTGTCCGGCTGTCAGAGCCGCTTGATAATCGCCGAATGTGTCGAAGTCGATCTCCGTTCCATCGGGCTCGATCGCCTTAACGCCGCCGCCCCCGCCTCCGCCACCGCCCCAGCGGCCGTTCAAGTCCGGATGCCCGTCGGCCATTCGAGGCGTCGGCAAATCGGCGGCGTTTTCTTGCGTTACCCGACCCTGGCTCGTGGCCGGGAGCGGCAAGAACAACGCAACTCCCAGGACGCACACCATCGCGATGCTGTAGCGCAACAAAGGCACGTTCATCGTCCGCTTCTCCTTATGGTTCGGCCTCGTACTGATGCCATAGATCCATCTTGCGCCCGTCGGGCAGCACGAACGCGATGATGTAGCCGAAGTTCGAGCCATCTCTCGCCAGTGCAATGGTCGCCGAGTAGGTCTCCCCCGACTTGAACACGTCGCGGCCACTGATTCCACTACGACGGAACCCTGCGGGCCCTGCCCCGGATATGTTCCACGTCGTTACGCTGCCGCTTTCGTTCTTGACGTCCATGAACCAGCGGACGTGTGGATTGATCCACATCACCCTCGTCATGACTCCGGTGATCGTGGTGACGTTATTCTGGTCGAACTGGGCTTGAACGGCATGATGCGCCGATACCTGGCCGGCAACCCAGAGCCAACCGAGAACGGCTATTGCCGCAGCAAGTGCGCGCGACTTGCGACGCATCGTTGTACCCCCCTTGGAATCGGGACATGAGTCACTGGATGGGCCGATAATAGCATTAGCTCTCGTTTCACTGGCCTGGACCGTCGGCTCCTTCCCACGGAATATTCTCTGGCACCGGCATAACGACGTAGGGGTTATACGTGTTGCTCTGAGTAAGCGTCAGATCAAGAATCGTCTCCCCGGCGCGTGTCTGCACGATACGACCCGGCAGCAACACGTCGCTCTTGTAGTCGGCTTCATTCCAGTCCTGGTAGTCCGAATAGCTTACCTCCACCATGGCGCCGTCGAACTGTGTCTCCAGCCGCGTAATCCGGTGGCTGAACTCGCGTTTTAGTCCGGTTGGCATGGTGTGGTAGAGGAAAACCTCCGGATCCAGCGTGATGTTGACGAGGGTGTCGTCAAGCGGTGCGGGCAAAGGAAACGTCAGCACTGGGTTACCCGCTTCAACCGACGCAGTAGTCCGCGGACCGGCCGCTACGGCGGCCTTAACCAGACCTTGCGGAAGAATCCACACCTGCAGCAGACGCATGCGAACGGTTTCCGGCGCCGGTGTCGCGCCGACGCCCGGCTCAGTCTCGTTCCATGCGAGCTCTCCCGCTACGACCTGAACGTACCGCTCCGACTCGCCGTTGTCCGCCGCGCAATGGAAATCAACACGCATACCAGGAACGGGAAAGGTGTGGTGCGCATTCGGGATGGGATACCGCACGCTGGCCCGATAATTCTCCATCTCACAGGTCTGCCCGTCGACCACCGTCACCCCCGTACCCGAGTAAATCATGGTCACCACTCCATCGACTTCTCGCGACGTGCGGAGCATTCCCAGTGTGTCCGCCGCTTGGTACAGAATTGTCTCGACGTCCGCTGCGCGCTGTGCAAACACGAACTCGGCGGGGATCACGACGCCGAATGCCAGGGCGACCGCAACGACTCTTATCAGCATGCACAGTTCCCGATTGGTTCAATCAAAATGATTAAGCTGTCGATTCTCGTTCTTATCTATTTTCCCCGCTCACTACCCTCGACGGAATGGGTATGTGGCCGGGGATCGGCTCTGAAACAACTCTGTTACGCAGGGTACCGAGATTGCCGATGGTAATCTCCACGAGTTGTCCCTCCGCAAAAATCATGGTCGGTTGAGGTACGCCCGTTGCGATAACATCGCCCGGCAGCAGCGTCATACGCTCGCTTAAGTAGGCAATAATTTCTTCTACCGTGAAAGTAAGAAACGACGTGTTGCCGTTCGGCACGGGCCAGATGTGGCGTTCACCGTCGATAACGCCCGTTACTTCGATGTCATTAGGATTGGGGACGTCGTCCTTCAGCGTAAGATACGGTCCTAACGGAGTGAACGAGTCCAGTGACTTGCTCATCGACCCGCCCTGAACCGGATGGCTCCCTTGTGGGAGGTCGCGAGAGCTCACATCGTTCATGATCGTGTAACCGACAACATAGTCCAGCGCATTAGACGCAGAGACCGCTCTCGCGGTCCGGCCGATTACGATCGCGAATTCGGGCTCATGCACGCCGGTGGTCAGCAGACCCCACAGGTTGATGTCGGTTTGATGCCCGGTCAGGGAAGCGGGTGACTTGAAGAAAAAGCTCGGATACTCCACATCATCCCAAGCGCCGGCGGTGCCGTCGGGCTGCACGCGCTGATAAGCGCCCGCGAGCGAGATGATCTTGGAAGGCGCAGTAATCGGCGGTAGGTAGCGCACACTGCCAGGCGGATGGAACACTCGCCGATCCCCACCGGGCTCCTCGAAATCACCGGATTCTCTCATCGCGGTCATCGTGTCGTGGAGAGATCGTGCGGCCCGAATCGGAATATCGCCCGCCTCGATCAGCGATTTCATATCGACAGGAATCGCTGGCAACACCTGGGCTTCAGTCGCGCCGGCGCGATAGAGATAGTTGATCGCGTTGTGAACGTCGAGAACGTCCTGACTGCCGCTTCCCCGGGTCGTTCCCAGCCGTGGGCCGCTGCTTGCTATCTCGAATGTCAGTAGCCTGAACGTCTCATCTGTGGATTGCTGCGCAATGCCCCGCTCCGAAATGCATACCGAAAGCGCCAACGCCGCGATAATTAGAACGAGAATTCTCATAGTCCCCTCTTGCGTTTCTTCCGACCCGCTTCGTATGACGTCGGTATTATCGGTTCGATGGATCCTGTTCTCCCGCAACAGCATCCTCAGCCCCGATCCACTCGTAGGATGTATCGACGCGAACTTTGTTGTCGTTTTCATCGTATCTGTAGCGAATCCTGCGCCCATCTTCGTCCAGGATACCAAGAGACTGCTGAAACAGGCCGGGCGGTGGCGCCTCGTCGGGAACGGTCCCCTCCAGGATATAGAGCCGGCGCGCGTTCAGGTGGATCGCCACAAAGGTACGCGATCCGTTAGGGTTCGTTATCTGGAGCTGATGTCCGGGTATTCCGTCGACCTGGGCGTACGCGTCGTAGGTAATCTCGCCGTCTACGCTGTTACGATAATTCCAGGCTGCGAAAGCGATTGAGCCTCTGACGTCGGTACCGGCTTCGAACCCGTCACATTCGTACATAAGGTGCTCGCATCGTTCGCGATGTACTCGGTCAGACTGTGTGTAATCAACGACGATTAATGAAAAGTGACTCGGCGGATTATCAACAGCATAAGAGCGGGCCGGCATTGTCGCGCCGAGCTCCGTTAGGTAGACCGTATCGAGCACCTCCGGCTCACCGGGAAAGTTGACGATGAACCGTTCCGACTCATCGATGTACTCGTCCCAGGCCTGCGCGTACAAATGCCCCGAACTGAGAAAAATCAGCGCCAATGCGAACGTTCGAAATAGATTGCAGCGCAACTCAAAAGGCCCCTTCTCGCCGCCGTTCAACCGCATTCAGCGGCGCGCACATAAGATCCGTAACGCCTGAGAACATTCCATACTAGCCGAAAAACGTGAGTCGTTCTGCCAATCGGCGACCGAGTGTCCGTACCACGACGGTCCGATGTTATCCATGTTCTCGGGCTTGGAACTTCACGCCCGTCCAGCCAGAATTCACGCAGGGTTCGCCCACGTTGGTGGAGTTGCAGCAATCTGTTATGGATGTGGACAAATTCGAACGTGCGCGGCGCTGTATCGAAAATTACGCGGGGAAAGCCGCGCGGGTTACACGTGAAGGTCGGATCGTTCGACAGCGCGGGATTATCGACTGCCGGCACGCGCGGGTCGACACTATGGGTTGGGATCCTCGTCAGGTACACCGCTTCACCTTCCGCTCTAAGTTGAGGCATATCCGGCCCGAACGAAACGTCGCCGCCACCCCCACCGGAGCCGTACCAGACGCCGGAAAGATCGCGAGGATCGAAATTCTCCGCTGAGCCTTCCTGGGCGAAGCTCCCGAGCGAAAGGAGGGACAGGAATACGAACATGGGCAACAGTAGTCGATCGCGCATCACCGACACTCCTTAATCAACCGCCGCGCCGCGAACGAAGATCACCGAGCCGTCCTCGAGAATGATTCTCTGACAAAGCCCGCCGGCGTCTCCGGAGGAGGTGGGGTTGATGAACGCGGTCACTTCATCATGCTTAGGTCTCGACTTCGACCAGGGCGACACGGTTTACAGCGCTGCAAGCGAGCACGAGTTTGCCGTCCGCGGTAGCCATCATGTGGCGGACGACACCGCCGCCCGAGGGAATCGCCCATGTCTGGAACGCCTCCGTTTCGGTATCGAAGCGAACGAGCGCGTTTGGCCGCGAGTACGTCTCGACATACCACACGACGTTACCTATCGTCGCGATGCCATAAGGCTGGGAGCCTGTCCCGCCGGGCGACAGCCATTCCCGTACTTCGCCTGTCTCGGGGTCGAATCGACTCAGATAGCCGCGGGGAAAATCCGTATACCAAACCGCATCATCCGGCGTTAGCGCAAGTCGCCGAGGACGCGAGTCGGGATGCGGAAGCTCGTACTCCGTAATCTCGGTCGTCTTTGGGTCGACGCTGCCGATTCTGTTCCCCCAAAAATCGACATACCAGGGCACTCCTTCGGAATTCACCTTGATGCCATAGGGAAAGGCGCCGGAGGTCGGCGCGGTCGAGATTGTCATCTCCTCGGTCTCGGAGCTTAGGCTGCCCACGTGGCCCGACATCGTCGTGAACCAGACCGTTCCCTGCTGATCGACGATCGGTGTATGTGGAGAACTAACGCCCTCCGGCATCGCGTACTCGGTCACGTCTCCCGTTCGCGGATCGAGCTTGCCGAGGTAACCCTTGTAGTTACCTGTGAACCAGACGTTCCCGTCGCCGTCCTCGATCAACCCATGCGGCCCGGAGTTCGCTGTCTCGAGCGGATACTCCTGCATCTCGCCCGTCTCAGGATCGACGCGTCCCAGCCTGTTAGCGTATTGCCCGGCCCACCAAATGGATCCGTCGGCCGAGGGCGCAGGATCGTGCGGTCGCGACCCCAATGTCGGGGCAAGCCATTCGGTGATGGTAATATCGACCGGGCCTGGAATCAGTACTGGGCCAGTCCCCGGCTTCCTAGGAAAGTGATCCGCCAGGTATTCCACGACCGGATCGGCCATTTCGCTGGGAAGGGCGATCATGGAGCTAATGAGCTCCTTCCAACCCTCGTGCGTATATCCCCTCGAGTTTGGGATGTAATCGAGGCGATGGCATGCAACGCATGTAGCTTCTATCAGTGCTTTGGGCTCCCCATCAGGCAGCTGGACCCCTGTGTTACCGGGCTGGCCCAGAGCGGTGACCGGAACAACCGCCATCCAGACCAGAGTCGCTACGGTAAAGCTCGCGAGAATTCGGGTTAGCATTATTCTTCCCCCTTCAGGTTCTTCTTCCCCAATATACGTCAGAACTCAGTACTTCTGCCCGAGATCGGCGTCTTCGCGACAGCTCCGCTATCGCTCAATCGTTCTCTGGATAAAGTCGACGATCTCCGCCGACACGCCCGTATCCGCCGTGCCGATCGCAGCTAGCCGCGTAAACGCGACCCGCCCCCCACCGGCTCGAAGATCTGGTCCTCCAGCGAAGCGCCGTACTTGCAGGTGTGAACCAGCAGCGGATCGTCGAGCCGGATATTCGCGCCGAAACCCGCGATGTCGATGCAGTAGCCCCGTGCGTCGTCCAGCGGATAACTCGTACGCAACAAGCCCGCGTCGGCGAGACCGATACGAGGCATTACTCCGATGACAAGCAGCAGCGCAACTGGCGAGATGATCTTGTTATTCATTCGTCACTCCCTCGCTTGACGAGTCAGTCGAAAGTATAAGCCAAGGCATCGCTAACCGCCGCCGACACGCCGAGACTAGTCGAGCCGAAAACGCCTGGACGTTTCTGCGTCGCAGTCATATCGATACAACTCAAACTCCGGCGCATAATTCCACACGACCGTACCCGCAAAAGGCTCAGCGAGATACCCGGGGTCCTCGAGAACTATGTCGATCACGATATGCGTCCCGTTGTTACTGAGCGCATAGCGCTCGATAACGTGTTTCTGCGGGCCGGTCGGGACCCCACTGATACTACTGGACCGACGATCCGCGAACTGTACGGTATCGACCACGAGGACATCACCCTCCCACCGTCCGATCGAGTGCCCTTGAGCGGTTCGCTCACCAGCATCCGGATGGCCACGCCCATCCATGTACACGGTTCGATCGGAGTCGAAAAACTCGCTGCGTATCAGAATCGTTTCATCGCCGAGTTCGATCTCGTTGACATACAACCCAACCGCGACGATCGCGGGTGACGTCGGTCCGACACATCTTGCGGCTGGGCTGTCGACGTAGAAGTCGTAGGACGCTTTCGCCGCTGCGCCTGCGTCTGTCAGGGGAACTTCGTCCAGGCGGTCGTAAAAATCTCCGACCGTCGCTCCGCGGCCTTTCCAGACGCCCGCGAGACTCGTCGCACTGGCAGTCGATTGCGGGTCACCCGAGATCTGCGCCAATCCCGTACCGTCGGCTTTTTCCAGCGACAGCAATAAGACGTAGTTTCGTCCTGTCGAGCGCTCGGGATGCCCTCTGACAGATATCACGTCGCCCCGCGACAGAGACTCCGGCGTCCAACCGCTTCGTCGCATGATCGGCGTTGCGCCTGTCTCCACTTCCCAATCCACAGCATTACCGGCGGCGTCGATCGCCTCCATCCGAATGTAGACATGTGGGTTGCGCCAGCTGAATTCCGTAACCGTCCCCGTGAAAGCGACGACAGCATCGGCATCGAATCCGGCCTCGCTGTGATGGCCCCGGGCGGGCGAGAGAATGAAAGGGACCAGTGCAGTGGCAGCTAGACACCCTAGTCTCATCTGGAACCTCTCATACGGTCTCGGCACCGAGTCTCATGTACGACTGTCCGCAGTTTAGCAGGTGCGTATTGCATTCCCTCCATACCGTCTCAATAATGGATGCGGGCGATCAACGGCGTGGAATTCAGCAGCGTGAAAAAAATAGTCTTAGCTTTCTTCTCGCTTCTACTGCCGCCTGCTCTTCTGGCTCATCACTCACCGAACCTGCATTTTATCCGCGGCGAAATCGTCGAGATAACAGGCGTGCTGACGCAAGCGAGCTGGCAAAACCCGCACACGCAGCTGGCGGTCACGACGACGGGCGAAAACGGTAACGGCGCCGTCTGGCTGATCGAGGGCAGAAGCGCGAGCCAGTACGCACGTGCCGGCATCACTCGAGAATCCTTCAGGGTCGGCGACGATATTCGCATCGCGGGATTTCCGGGTCGCCGCAACCCGACCGCGATTTTCGCGACCAATGTCCTGCTTGCCGACGGCCGCGAACTCGTCACCGATAACTTTGTCGAACCTCGCTGGCCTGAAGGTAGACCGCTGCTGCTGACACAGTCGAAGTCCTCTACGGCAGTAGAGGACCTGCCGAGCACTGCCGATAGTATCTTTCGAATCTGGGGCCCGGATCGCTCGGATCATGGCATCGACGGCACCGGCAGAACGTTGTGGCTCGACAGCTACCCGTTGACCGAATCCGCCCGGACGACTCTAGTGAACTGGGATCGCATCGCCGACAACCCCTATATTCGCTGCGGCAACGGCATGCCGTCGATCATGGATCTCGGCACGCCGATGAAATTCGTACAAGAAGGCGACGAGATCGTTCTCTACCTCGAAGAACAGGACTCGGTCCGCCGGATTCAGATGGGCGGCGGCGCCAGTGACGAGGAGGCGCGAAGCCCGTTCGGGCGTTCAGCCGGCCGCTGGGACGGCGATACGCTCGAAGTCACGACGACAGATATCGATTGGCCCTGGTTCGACCAGGCCGGGATCCCGCAGTCCGAAGCGCTGCGGCTCGTGGAGCGGTTTACTCCCAGCGCGAACGGCAGCATCCTGCGCTACGAAGTCGTCGCAACCGATCCGGGGACCTTTACCGAGCCTGTCCGGCTGAGCCGAGCGTGGGTCTGGGACCCGAGCGAGGAGATCCGGCCCTATAACTGTGTCTGGAACCGCGACGACCTGTAATCGCGGCCAGGCGGCCGTTTCTACAGGGAATTAGAGGCAGTTAGAGGTCGTCTCGATCCCAGGCGCAGTTATAGGGCCTGATGACTTCGCCCGGCACCCAGATCCAGATCCTGCTCAACATGACCGGCTCGGTGAAGATCTCAGGGTCCGTCGCGGTCAGTTCGTAGTTCAAGATTCGCCCATCGGCGCTGGGCGTGAACCGTTCGACCAGGTGTAGCGCCTCGGTCTGTCGTATTCCGGCCTGGTCGAACCAGGGCCAATCGATATCTGTCGTCGTGACTTCGAGCGTATCGCCGTCCCAGCGCCCGATTGAATAACCAAACGTGCTCGACTCGGCTGCAGCCGCACCGGCCGTCGTGCCCATGTGAATACGACGAATCGTGTCCAGTTCTTCCAGGTACAACAGGATATCGCCGCCGTCCTGCGTGAACTCAAGCGGGAAGCCCTGGTCCATAATCGCGGGCATGCCGTTCTGGCAATGGATGTAGGGATTGTCCGCTACCGGGTCCCAGGCCGCCTGATCCATTCGCGCCTGCGCCGTCAGCGGGTAGCTGTCCTCCCAGAGCATGCGTTCGGTATCGTCGCTACCGGAGACCGAGCCATCGCGGCTCCAGACCCGAAAGAGACTGGCCGTGGCGGCAGCCGATCCGTCGATCCGCTGCGCTTGATAGTCCGCGAGCGAGGTACCGGCGAGATTCTCGGTCCAACGCGGGCCTGCCAGATTCTCGGCGATGAGCTCGCTCCCATCGGCAAGCAGGACATTGGTGACAAACATCGCGTGTTGGTTGCGGCGACCGCGGAAGCCTGCCATACGCAGGGTATCGCCAACATGGAAAATCTCGGGATCGAGGCCGGCACGTGCCAACTGCGTGGAGGCCTTCGTCTCGCCGAGCCACACAACCTCGCTACCGTCGTCCCCGGCTGTCTCGACGACGAGTAGCGTATGGGGATTACGCCACTCGATCTCGGTGAGGGTTCCGGTAATCTCCACGATATCGCCGCGGTCGAAATGGACATTAGGTGAGTGATGCGCGCCCGCATTAAGCGACAGCGTTAATGCCCCGAACAGTACCAAACGACGAGTCATGTCGGCGGTTCCCCATAATTCAGTGTTCCTGGCGCCGATTATGGCACTATTCTGGACGCGCCTGCCCTCGACTACCGCAACCGGCGACTATGGATCCGCTTACCGACATCGGCTTGAACCTCACGCACGACAGCTTCGACACGGATCGTGACGAAGTAATCCTGCGCGCGGAGGCGGTGGGCGTCGTCCGCTTTATCATCACGGGCTCGACGGTCACCCATAGCGCCAGAGCGCTGGAACTTGCCCAGGCGCAGCCGGGCAAGTTCTTCGCCACTGCGGGGATACATCCGCATTACGCCAGAGACTTCGACCAGCACAGCGGCGATGCGCTTCGCAACTTGCTGAAAAACCCGGAGGTTGTGGCAGTCGGCGAGTGCGGCCTCGATTTTTTCCGCGATATCTCCCCCCGCGCAGAGCAAGAAACAGCGTTTGCGGCCCAACTGGATCTTGCCATCGAGACCCAGCTACCCGTGTTTCTACACCAGCGCGCCGCCCACGAGCGGTTTGTCGCCATGCTGAAACCCGTACGGGACCGCCTAGCCGGCGGTGTCGCGCATTGTTTTACCGGCGGGATCGACGAGCTGCGGCCACTACTCGATATGGATCTGTATATCGGTATCACGGGCTGGCTGTGTGACGAGCGCCGCGGCAGCGATTTGCGCGCTGCGGTCGCTGAGATTCCGTTGGATCGGCTGCTGATCGAGACCGATGCGCCTTATCTCCTGCCGCGTGGTCTTGCCGAGAAGCCCCGGACGCGGCGTAACGAACCGAGTTACTTGCCACATATCCTGCGCCGCGTCGCTGAAGCGCTTGAGAAGCCAGTGGCAAGCGTCGCAGAGGCCACACGCCGCAATACAGAGCGTCTGTTTAGATTGGGCTAGCGGCCTCGCGGCAGCGGCTCGCTGACCTCCTGGACCCTTTCCCAGTACTGCTCGAAAGCCTCCATCAACCGCTCCAACTCGACTTTCTCAGGTTTACGGTAGCGAGTCTGAAGCTCGTCCGGGAAGATCACATCTGCCGGGCGACCCTTGGTGAAATCGGCGTTATCGAAAAACAGGATGTGCCCCGTCACCGGCACGTCTCTGGCCACGGATTTAAGCGCAGCGACGCGATCGTGAAGCGCCGGTTGCGGGTTGGGAAAGGTAAACCGCCGCGTATGATCGATAACTGTCCACTCATCCAGGCGATCGCCTCCATAAACCGAGCCGCGGACCGTTTTCACGTCGAGAACTACGAGCCCCTTGGCCGTCAACAGCACGTGTTGCAGGTGAATCACGCCGCCCATGCGATCGGGCAGCAGGATATCGCGCAGCGATTGCACACTGACCGCGCGCAGCAATTCGTCGAGGTTGCCGCGACGGCGGCGGCGAAGATAGATCAAGATGGCGAGAAAACTGACTGCAGCCAGGCTGCCGGCGAGCGCTAAGATATAATAAAACACTTTAAAAATAGTTTATAAGATATTGTATTAATTATTTTTACCAGTCGTCCAATCCCTGGGCCAACGCTGATGCGTGCGGTGGCATGGCCTCGCAGTGAGCGGGTAACTCGAGTAACGCGGCGAGTTCAGGAGGAACCGGGATAGCGCTACCGATGATCTCCTCAACGATATTATCGAACTTAGCCGGGTGAGCCGTTGCAACGACAATCCACGGCTCTCCGCTACGTCGAGCCTGCGGCAACTGATCGTAAACCCAGAACGCCGTCGCCGTGTGCGGGCACCAGACTCGGCCAAGCCGCCCGAAATCCTTGGCGATCTGCTGACGGATCGCGAGATCGTCCACGGGATAGGCCTCTACCGCGTGACGAAGCTCGCCGAAGTCCGGAATCAGATGACGGAGACGCTCCATGTTGCTCGGATCCCCGACATCCATCGCGGAAGCAAGCGTCTGGATGCTCGGCCGCGGCTGCCAGTCACCCGTCGCCAGATAATCCGGGATCGTCCGATTGGTGTTCGTCGCCAGAATGATCGCGCCGATGGGCATGCCTATCGCCCGCGCCCAGATACAGGCCAACGCGTTACCGAGATTTCCTGCCGGCACGATAAAGCTAGCCGGCGTGCCCCGCTCGCGGTAGTGCCACAGGCTCGCCGCCGCGTGGTAAACCACCTGCGGCAGTAACCGGCCGACATTGATACTGTTGGCGGCACTGAGCCGGTGGCGAGCATTCACTTCCGGGTCCGTGAAGACCGATTTCACCATCGCCTGACACTGATCGAAGCTGCCGTCGATCTCGAAGGAACGTACGTTGTCGCCCCAGCACGTGAGCTGATGCTGCTGCCGCGGCGAAACCTGGTCCTTGGGGAATAACACGCCGACACGCATGCCCGGGCGCCGGTGAAAGGCAGCCGCGACTGCGCCGCCGGTATCGCCCGAGGTCGCGACGAGAATCGTCAGCGGCCGGCTATCTGCCGGCTTCAGGCCCGGTAGAGCGCGTTCCATCGCCGCAGCCAGGAAACGGGCGCCGACATCCTTGAACGCGGCAGTCGGGCCGTGAAATAGCTCAAGGACAGAGAGATCGCCCTGCTCCACCGCCAATTTCTCCAGAGGCACGGGAAAATTCAGCGCATCGTGGCAGATGGCTTCGAGACTGTCGGCCAGCGGTGAGGCAACAAAAAACGGCGCGAGGAGTTCGGTGCCAATCTGCGCAGCCGTTTCTCCGCGAATCTCATCGGGATCGAAGCGCGGTAGCTCCTCAGGAACGTACAGGCTGCCGTCCGGT
>CAUZMW010000066.1:0-14374 GCA_963581225.1 Gammaproteobacteria bacterium | reverse complement strand
AGCCCAACCAGCCAGACCCTGCAAGCCGTCGCGATCAAGGAGTCGCTGAACCAGGCCGCCCAGCTCTTCGGTTGGAAGGAGTGGCAGGCATGATCAAACGCGGACGCGGCATGGCCTGCATGTGGTACCCCATCGGGTTCACGGTAGCGGCCAACCCGAGCGCGGCGACCGTCAAGGTCAATACCGATGGCACGGCAACGGTCTTAACGGGGACCGTGGAAACCGGCCAGGGCGCGCTGACCGTGCTCGGCCAGATCGCGGCCGAGGCATTGGGCGTGGCGACGGACGACGTCCACGTCGTGTCCGCTGATACCGATACGACGCCGATGGATACCGGCGCGATCGCGAGCCGCACGACGTATGTGACCGGTAACGCGGTCATGCTGGCCGCCGAGAAAGCCCGCGAGATTCTGTTCCAGGCGGCTGCCACGCTGTTGGAGGTTCCCTCGGACCAACTCGAGGCACGCGACCGGAAGATTCAGGTTCTCGGGTTTCCGTCGAGATCCGTCGATATCGGCACGGTCGCACAGCACAGCGAGACCGTGCTCGGCGCGCCGTCGATCGGCAGCGCCTCCTACAATCCGCCGACCGTGCCCTTGGACCCCGAAACCGGCCAGGGCAAACCGTTTAACACCTACGTCTACGCAACGCAGATCGCCGAAGTCGAGGTCGACGACGAGACCGGTGAAGTCGAGGTCAAACGAATCGTCGCGGTGCACGACTGCGGTACGCCGATCAACCCGATGCTGGTCGAAGGCCAGATCGAGGGCGGCATCTCGATGGGTGTCGGCTTCGCGTTACAGGAAGAGATCCTCTTTAAGGACGGCGCGCAGATCAATCCGAATCTCACCAACTACATCATGCCGACCAGCCTGGATATGCCGGAGATAGACGTAGAACTCGTCGACAACTACGACCCGACCGGTCCGTTCGGTGCGAAGGGCGCCGGCGAACCGACGGCCGTACCGACCGCCGCGGCGATTATGAATGCGATTCACGATGCGGTTGGTGTTCGCATGACCTCGCTGCCGGCGACCGCTGAGAGAGTTCTCGGCGCGATACAAGAACTAAGGGCAGCATCGTAGGCACAAGCGCCATTCCTGAAACAATGAAGGCCTGGGTCCTCGGCGACCCCGGCGAACTTTCCCTTGTCACGAAACCCGTGCCCCGCCCGGGCCAGGCTGAAGTCCTGATCCGCATCGACGCCGTCGCGATCTGTGCGACGGACCTCGAGATCATCAGCCACGGCGCGCCCGCGCTGATCGACGGCGAGCTGCCGTTCAATAAAAATTTCACGCCCGGACACGAGTTCATGGGCACGATCGCCGAACTCGGCGACGCCGTCGACGAATACGCCGTTGGCGACCGGGTCGCGGTTGAGATTCACGCCGGCTGCGGCCGCTGCCCGCGATGCCGCGAAGGCATGTACACGTCCTGCCATAACTACGGCATGAACTACGGTACGCACCGCAAAGGCCACCGCGCGAACGGTTACACGACCGACGGCGCGTTTACCGAATACGCCGTCAATCACGTTAACACCCTCGTGCGCGTCCCCGACTTCATGAGCGACGAGATCGCGACGCTCATCGTCACGGCCGGCACCGCGGTGTACGGTCTCGACGTCCTCGGCGGGCTCGTCGCCGGCCAAAGCCTCGTGGTCACGGGCGCAGGGCCCATCGGCCTGCTCGGCGTCGCGGCCGCGAAAGCGCTCGGCGCCTACCCGGTGATTCTGACCGACATCGTCGACGAACGTCTCAAGGTCGGCACAACGCTGGGCGCCGACTACGTGATCAATGCGGCGAAGCAATCGGCACGCGATGCGGTCTTCGAAATCAACGGCGGCCGCGGCGTCGATTTCGTACTCGAGTGCTCCGGTGCACCGAGGGGCGTGGACGAGGCGATCAAACTCGTCAACCGCGGCGGCCGAATCTGCCTGGCCGCATTCTCACATGAGCCGCAACTCGTGGACGTCTGTGAGATCGTCACGAATAATATCTACCTGTTCGGGATTCGCGGCGAGGGCAAGAGCGCCGTGCGCCGCGCCGCATCGCTAATGGCGCAAAAGAAACTCGACGCGTCCCCGATCCACACGCACACGTTCCTGCTCGAAGAATTGGAGATGGGATTGCGTTATGCGCGCGAGAAACTCGACGGTGCCATAAAAGTTGTCATTACGAATCGCTGAGTAAAGGAGAACCGGACGATGCCCGCTTACTGGCTTGCGAGGGCGAAAGTCAACGACGCCGTGGAATACAAACGCTACACCGACCTCGTGCCCGCTATCATCGAAAAATACGACGGTAAAGTATTGGCGCGCGGCGGCAAGCAACAACAGCTCGAGGGGCCCACATATTTCCTGCGCCACATCGTCATCGAGTTCCCGTCGCTCGAACAGGCCGTCGCCTGCCACCAGTCTCCCGAGTATCAGGAAGCACGGCTGTTTCGACTGAACGGCGTCGGCGACAACGAACTCCTGATCGTCGAAGGCGGCGACGCGACACCTAGATGATCCACGCGGCAATCGTCGGCCTCGGGTGGTGGGGCCGGCACATTATCGGCAGTCTTCACGGCCGCAGCCGCTGCGCATGACGACGATTGATCTAATCTTCATCTGGTTTTATATCCTGACCGGCACCACCATTATCACCACGGCGGCAGGTCTCTCATTTGGCACGGCAGTCTATGCGACTCTGATGTTTACGCTAAAAATTCTCATTCCCGTAAGTGTGATCTGTATCGTTGCTTCACTATGGCGCCGCATCCGCTCAAGCCCATTCAAAATAAGCATTAACCGGTAGAGGCAGGAAGCACTAAGGACCTGTATACGATTAAGGGACGCTCGTCCCGCCCTGGGCAGGTGGAGCAGATCCCTCTAAGTAGATTTCCCGGCCATCAGGGAAAGTAATATCCCGCCCACTAGCCGTATTGGTGCCATCCTTGGCCCGATAACCGTCAACTAGAATTTCTATACCGACAGGTAGAGTATCTCTTGTGATCCCCTTCCTAAAAAGCGTGTTCGGTGTTCCCGCTTCAACAGCCCAGCTGACAACTAAACCATCAGGGCCTGTTACATCAATGTGAAACCACGAATGTGGATTGATGAGCTCTACCTCTGTGAGTATCCCGCGTAACTGTATGGGCTGAGTGGGATCAAATTCTGCAACAAATGAGTGATGAGCCCTGAGCGAAATGGATGTAAAAAACATAATATGGGCACTGAGAACTATAAGTAGTATTCGCATCAAGTGTCCCTCCCTTTTATTCGTTTTCTGCCTCTCGGGCAGCTCGTTCCTCGGCGCGAGTTCCACCCAACAGACCTACCATACCGCGATTAGCTTCATGACAGGCGTACTCATAGATCAAACCGTCAAGCTTCATAGTGGGAATCTGCGCGGTCCATGATCGAGTCAACATTGCAGGGTCTTCGACCGTGAACTCATACATCAGCATATCATCTGCCAGGCGAGTAAAACGTTCTGTCAATCGCATGTGTTCACTAGTACCTTGAAAGTGCGTTTTGTGGGTGAAATTCGTCGTCTCAACCACTAGAGTGTCACCTTCCCAATGGCCACGCGAGTTACCTAACCACTGGCGCACGCTGCCGGGTAAATGTGGTCTTCCATCCAACGGAATGACCCGTGTCTCGTGAATCATCTCTTTTAGAATGAGAATATGATCAGCCGTCTGCACCAGTTGGAAGTTATTGTTATAAGCGGACGGTAACATTGGTGGGCCAGCGCCCTGATCCCCGCCACCTGACCACACGATGCAACGCTCCCGCAGCAAGCGATCCTCAGGACCGTCAGCCGGATGTAGCCCTCTGTATTCCTCACGGGCATTACGACGTTTCTCACCTTCCGCTGTTAGCGGCGGAATGCGCCCATCCGGTGGATCGATAATTAGTGAGGTTCGACGCGTTGACGCAATTGTTGACCCCCAATCCCACCAGAAATCGTTGTAAGCATAAGCAACATCTGTGGCAGCATCCACATCTCGGGAGCCTCTGAATGTCTCGTTATTTCTCTGTGCCTCGTAGGCAATAGCCTCCTCCTCAGTAAGAAATGCTTGATCTGCAAACTGCGCTGGTCTCTCAAGAGGCGTGAGAACTGCATTTGACCAGATGCCTTGTAGGTCCGGTTGACCCCCCGGTGTACGCGGTGGCATGTAACCAGTCTCTGTAGTCGACGATACTTGCCCCACAGCTACAGAAGAAACCAGTGAACCAGCACTGACAAAGAAAGCAAAAAATAAAGCGGCTAGTTGATGACGCATCGGAAATCTCCAGATCACCTTAATTATTCCTCGGGATCCATACGCAAATGCCTGCAAATCTTCTCCTCAATCAGGATCAACACCTACTACATTAGCTTCTATATTATCTGCGGGATCCTTACGTAGATGCCCGTAAAGCTTCTCCTCCACAAACTCAACACATTTGAACTCCATAAGCTCAATATTCTCTTCCACACGACGATAGAGTGGCAAACTAATGTTCCAGGACTCAGTGAACACACTCGGATCATCAATTGTAGCCTCGTACAACAAATGATCAGGTCCCATTAGGGTATAACGCTCAACGACGTGTAAAGCATCACTATGAAAGTTACCGGCTCGGTCAAACCAGGTCTGGTCGTTCTGGCTTGAAACATCAACGACTAAAGTATCGCCTTCCCAACGCCCTACCGACCAACCCATCCAACTCTCAGCAGGGCTCGGACCAGGATCATCCAAGTAAATAGTACGTATAGCGTTTGCAAATTGATAAGCGATCATGACGAATTGTGATGTCTGTAAGATCTGAAATGGGTAAGGCATATATGTGGCACGTGGCACCCCAGGTAAAAAGCATTTCCCTTCTGGATCTAACTCGAGCCGGTCAGCAAAGTTTTCTTGTTGTTTTTCAGCTGCCCAGGCCTGATAAGGAATCTCACCATTCTCAACGATCCCTAACCCAGGCTGAATTGCACTGAACGTACCTAGTTCAGGCAAGGGAGCAGGCCCCGCTGCATGCGGCCGTATATCCCAATTCGCTTCGGTAAGAGCCTGCCAGATTCCGTCTAAACGCGGCTCACCTGTTGCTGTTCTAGGAATAGAGAGGCTCAACCCGTCGGCCGGAGGCGCCAATTCAGAGCACGACGAAAGGAATGCCGTAGCCATCAGGACTACTATCAAGTATCGGAGCCGACTTCTCATTTGATCGGTTTCCTTCGATTCTTACGCTTGAGCATAGCGCGGTAGCTCTCTCCAAGCTACAGTTATGTATACAACTTCAAGGTGTCCTGGCCTCCTCCATGCCTTCAAGGGTTCCCTGGGGGGCTAAATGACAAACGTCGCAGACTTGGGCCTGAGCAGCCTTATCGGCACGGGACGTCGCAGCATAGAACGGAGCAATCTGCGCCGAATGGCAGTTAGTACAATCGTAGCCACGCTCAAGCACAAGGTGGTGAGCCCTCTCGAAATGCCAGTACCCATCGCGAGACACCGCTAACATGGCACTAAGCTCTTCCTCCCCGAGAGTTGGCAGCCAATCGTTTACCAGCGCGTTCTCCCCGATCTGTATCAGTGACCCTGCCTCACGAGTAAACGCATCAGGCATCCAACCGGCAGTCGAAGCAAGTTCAGCCGCAACCGTTTTCCCAGCAACACGACCAGTGAGTATGGATGGCCCGGTAAACATACCATCCAGGCCATTAAGCCCGTTCATGCCAGCGGAACCCGTAACCTCACCAGCCGCATAAAGACCTGGTACGGGATTACCGTCCATACCTAACGCGTGCGTCTCGAGATCAATGGAAATGCCCCCTGCACTTTTGTTAGCCATCGGATAAAGCTTAGTTGCGTAATACGGAGGTGTATCGATGATGAAACGCGGAGGTGGGTCCTCTGGAAGCAATCCATCCACATCAGTACTCCCCCCGTTCAGTACTAACTGATTGTACTGCTGGACCGTTTCAAGCAATGCTCCTGGGGAGATACCGATGAGTTCAGCTAATGCCTCAATGGTCTCAGCCTTCTGAGTGACCGTCCTATTATCGACGCCAAGTCTCTGCACTTTCTCTGTATCAACCTCATCGGCTGATACGAAATGAGGCCCTCCCATTCGGAATCCGTCTTTATCATCATCGTCAAAGATCGCCCAATGTCCCTCTGGCTGCTGCTTCATCACGGCATCAAACACGTACCGATCGATGCCTCGCTCCGTAACAAAGCGTCGGCCTTCAGAGTTAACCCATATAGCCCGTGCATTACCTCCCGTAATACCACGGCTCGGGTCAAGCCCAAGAACATCCGGAAGAATCGTGTATCCATTGTACTGTCGATCTAGATTAACGAGAGCAGCGCCGACCTCCATAGCCATGCGATGACCGCTACCACGAGAATTATGTCCTGACATGCTATAGACATCTCTGGGAACCGGTAGGTCCTGGCGCCAGTTGTCCTTCACCATACCAATATTGCTTTGGAAACCTCCCGTTGCAAGAATGACTTTCTCAGCTCGTAACTCGAAAAGTTCCCCGGCTCTCCAATCCGTACCCTGCGCACCGACAACGCGGTCACCATCCTTAATTAGGTGCTCGGCTACAAGATTGAAACGAAACGTGATATTCGAATACCTCAGTGCCTCAAGATACAGTGGCCGAGTGAGATTTAAACCTCTGCGGTATGTCATGTGAAAACGAGGGATACTGTTACCGTGACTTGGCCGTACCCTATCGAAACGCACTCCAAAACTAGTCACCCAGTCATAGATCATTTCACGAGAATGTTCTACATAGAACCGCGTCCACCCTGGATGACCATCTACAGTCCATTCCATCCAATCCGTGTAGGCCTGATCCGGAGTATCCGTAAACCCCATCTCTTCCTGCATGGGTGAACCCACGATAGCGACTCCGCCGGATTGTATGCCGTGCCCTCCGAAGACGGAGTTCATGTCGACAACCAGAACCCGCGCACCACCGCTAGCCGCATCGATAGCCGCCGATAGTCCAGCGAGTCCTGCACCGATAATCAGCACGTCTGCATCCAGCTGTGCTGTCTGCGCCAACGGCAACACAGGTAGTTGAGCTTCCTCTCTCTGGTCGCCCCCACAACTAGCCAAGCCGATGATAATACAACTCAGCCACGAGACACTTCGACCGAATCCCAGCTTAACTTTCATCAGGCAAAACAAACGCAACGATGGTATCTCCCTCTTCCGTAAACGTTCGCCGATTACCACCGGCAGCGATAACTACGTACTGCTTGCCGCCAGCCATATAACTCATGGGAACGGCCATCCCTGCATAGGGTAACTCTGCCTGCCATAACTCCTCGCCCGTTCGCACATCTAGAGCGCGTATTTTCTTATCCATGGACGCGGCCATAAAAACTAGCCCACCAGCCGTGCTGATCGGTCCGCCAATAATAGAAGTACCCCACTCCAGAAAACCAGGGAACGTAATACCGTAACGCCGTACTTTACCGAAAGGTATCTGCCACTGAACGGTACCAGAGTCCATATCAACAGCGGTAAGCGTGCCCCACGGAGGTGGGGTGCAAGGCACGCCCAATGGAGATAAAAAATTCTCGTTTACGGTACGGTACGGTGTACCGGGCATCGGATCACCTAAACCGTCCTGGCCACCAGCGCCAGGGACTGCCTGAGCATCAGGAGCCGGCAGAAGCGTAATTTCTCCGCTAGGGTTTGGGATAAGGTGGTGCACAGTCGCCATCGTCAGTGATTTAATGATGAGAAGGTTCGAGTTGGGATCAAAGGATGCACCCCCCCAATTACCACCCCCAGCAAAACCCGGAAAGTGCAAAGTACCTTCTATGCTAGGAGGCGTGAACATTCCCTCGTAACGAAGCTCATCAAATCGATTCTGACACCAAAGACGATCAAGCGGTGTTAATCCATACATATCGTCCCGGGTGAGTGTTGTCAAAGTGAACGGTTCCGGTAAAACTGGAAAAGGTTGTGCTGGAAACGTGACTTCTCCCGGAACATCAGACTGCGGAATAGGACGCTCCTCCACAGGAAAAACGGACTCTCCAGTATCCAAGTCGAACACAAAGATAAACCCTGCTTTCGTCTGTTGGATTGCAACATCACGCGGCTGACCGTCTTTTGTAATGGTAACTGCCAAAGGGTGCCCGGGCAGATCGTAATCGTAGATATCGTGATGAACAATCTGGTAGTACCACGCAACCTCGCCAGTCTCTGCAGATAATGCAATGGTTGCTGTCCCGTAAGGAATCGGAAACGGACGAGTCCCACCATAAAAATCCGAAGATGGGCTGGTGGTAGGTAGAAACACCAGTCTACGCTCAATATCCGCACTGAGTGTCGACCAGACATTCGCAGCTCCAGTCTCGTTGATGCGCTCTGGAGGGATGGGATTGAACTCCCAGACGAGTTCACCAGTTCGTACATCAAAGCCGCGTACAAAACCATCGCTCGCATTGACTGGGCTATCCTCAACACCGACAGCTGAAATGACGATGTCTCCAACTACGATAGGTCCTGATGTGGTGTGCCGAGGCCCAACCCCGTTGCCTTCATAATCCCAGTGGCTGGCGAAACCACTATGACCTTTATCCGCTCCGAAATCTGAGCAAGACCCCCCTGTATCCGCGTCTATTGCAAAAAGGTGTCCATCAATATCACCTTTGTAAATACGTTTCTCGCACTCCACACTAGGGCGCGGCGTCTCCGCCTCCCAATACGCCACACTGCGACAGCGCACGCTCCGACGAGGCTCATCAACTAAACCAAGCCCTCCTTCATCGGCATGAGGATCAAAACGCCACTTTTCCTCTCCCGTCACCGGATCCAAAGCGATGACCCGGTTCATTGGTGAGCAGTAATACAGCATGTTATTGGCGTGGATAGGAGTGACCTCAAGCCACGATGCATCCCCAGAATGATGTATCCAGGCCACTTCTAGCTGATCAACATTTTCTACATTTATCTGTTCAAGTGAGGAATACTGTCCACCACCTGGCTGACCTCCAAATGTTGGCCAATCTGAACTCGTTTGTGCCGCCACTACGAAAGTTAATAGCTGCATCACAATTACGCTGACAATGAAATTAAAATTTCCCATAGCATCTCCTCGCACTGCTTCCTATCCCATCGAAATACCAAAAAAAACATACAGCTTGTCCTTTCTGATCAGTCAGTCTACTGCCAGAACTAAATTGCGACAATCATGAGTATCCGGTGCGCTGTATACCTATGAACCTAGCAGATCCAACACTCAAGTTTGTGCTCGGCAGCTTCTGCGTATGGAATTACGCATTGAACAGTAGCCGCAGAGACCTTGCGGCATCCGTTAAAAACGGAACATATGGGTGTACTTAACTGAGAACTGAGAAACAGTCGAGTGGAGACCTGAAAAAAACCCACCGCATCAAAGCCGTGATTTAATACGATGTAAAGGTCCTGTCCCTCTCGCGGGTTCCACCGCAACTGGCTATTTTCACCAACCGACCCCGACTCGTTGTCGTACTGAATAAGGTTCACCCAGGACCAACGGGCATTAAAAGCATAGTTTGCATCGATCTGGATTAGTCGCGTAACAAAATCACCACACGAAACCGGCGAAACCGATTCCACCTGCCAGGCTTCGGCAGCGCGGTTGCCGCTACCACGGACAAACCGCCGGCCATTCACGATGCGGCCAGCGTGCCGTCTGATCCACCATCCCAGCTTGCTGGCGGTTGATTTCGCCGCGCTCATCGGCAATGTCGTGCAACACTTCCCGAAGTTCCACATGCTCGTCGTTGAATGCCGATGCATGCTTTACAGCGTCGCGCACCATCGCCGGTGTCTTGCCGAACACCGATTGTCAGGCGGCCAGAAGGTGGTCCAGCGTTTCACGATTCGGGTCATCGGCCATCGCCTCGAATACAAATTGCATCGCGTCAGCGAGGCCCAGCCAAAGGAGCGGTTGGCGGCACAGATCGGACCAGTGGTCGTAACCAGTCAGGGATTTGCAGGGTGTCTTTGGCCTACCCGCAACGATCCACGCCCGCACGATGGTCAATGCCGCCGAGACGTATCGGCCACGCTCGCGTAATACATCGCGCACGAGTTCGGGACGCTTGAAACCGCGCGCCGCTGGCACCTCACAGCCGGGGTCAAGATAGATCGTGATGGAGGCGACTTCAGTCGACACGATATCCCGGTGTCCCGTGACGGCGACAACGAGTGGTGTACGCATCGTGGTTACGGCACGATCTGATCGATGACGAGCGCGGCCGTGCCCGACTCGCCGCCGGATCGATATTCGAGTTCGCCGAACAGATCGCCGGCCTGCGCCGTCGGTTGTCCGGAGGTGGAGACGCGCGCAACGAGCGTCAGCATCAAGAAGTCGGCGAGCGACCGCCCGGGCAACATCGCCTGCGCATCGCTGAGGATGAACTCCCCGGGCACGGCGTCGACCGACTCCCGGATCACTGCGAGCGGTGGCCCGCCCTCGGGCGCTCGCGCGAAGATGAATAACGCGGCGTCGGGTCCGAACTCCGGTGTCGCCAAGCCCTCGCCCAGGCTGATCTGCAGCGTCAACGCGAATTCACCGTCCGCTGCAGCGGGAGACACGGGCTCTGCGAGTTCCGGTGGCATCCCGGTCCCGGGGCCGAGCGCGGCGAGTTGCTCGCGGATGACGGCCTCAACGGCCGTAGGCACGCCGATCTCGAGTAAAGCCGACCAGCGTCGTCGCACCAGCTCCGGCGCGCCGGCATGCAATGCCGCCACACCGCCCCACCATAGGGCCTTCTCGTTGCGCGGCTCCACGGCGAGCACCTCGGAGATCAACTGCCCGGCCTCGCCGACCAGCGTCGTCGGATCGTTGTACGCCAGAGCTTCCGCCACGGCCATCTTGAGTCCCGTGTCAGGGTCCGGTGTACGCGCCCAGGCCTCGCGGAAGGCCTGCAGCCCCTCCGCATACATCTCGATGGAGACATAGCTCTGACCCAGCAGTCGCCAGCCGTCCACGTCGTCGGGCTCCTCGCGCATACGTGCGGCGAGTCCGGCGACCAGCTCGGCCACGGCCGGCTGGCCTTCGTTGCCGGTGGTCATACCGCCCGTAGCGGCGCCATTCCAGGTACTGACGTTCAGGTAGAGACTGATCGAGAGCGGCACGACCAGCGCCGCGGCCGACACGCCGGCCACGGACCAGCGGCCGGACTCTCGTCGGCAGCGCCACAACGGCACGAGCAGAAAACTCAACGCGCCTACGGCCAGGGCGCCGGCGGCCAACCAGAACAGCGTCACGTCGGATCGTCCTCGGCGAGCGACTGCCGAGCGCGAGATCGGACGATACGTAGAAAGACGATGGCACCGACCCCGAGCAGCACGAACGGCGCGCCCCACAACGTCCAGGTCGAGGGCTGTAACGGTGGCCGGTACAGAACGAAGTCGCCGTAGCGGGCGACCAGAAAATCGGTCACGTCCTCACGGCTGGCGCCTTCGTTGAGCATGCGCGCGATCTCACGGCGCAGGTCGGAGGCAAGCGCCGCATTCGAGTCTGCAATCGTCTGATTCTGACAAACGAGGCAGCGCACTTCGCGAATCAGGCTCTGATATTCGGCTTGCAGCGCGGGATCTTCGAACGCGGGTTCGGGATCGATCGCCCAGCACGTCGAGCCGACGACCAGCAGCGCGACGGTGGCCAGTACCGGTCTCACGGCGCACTCGCGGCGCACGGCAGACCGCCGCATTCCGCCGCGATCCTCGGCAGAAATTCGCGCTCCCAGACGGCCGGCGTCATCGGTGAGATGTGCTTGTAGAGCACCGTGCCGTCGCGACCGACTAGGAATGTCTCGGGCGCCGCATAGACGCCCCAGTCGATCGCGACCTCGCCTGTGGCGTCGACCGCTGAGGCCTCGTAGGGGTCGCCGAGCGTGTCGAGCCAGTCGAGCGCCAGCGCCCGGTCGTCTTTCCAGTTCAGCCCGTAGATCGGGACGCCGCCGGTCCCCGCCAGCTCCACGAGGTAGGGATGCTCGTGGCGGCACTCGATACACCACGTCGCCCAGACATTCACGAGCGCGATCTGGCCCTCGTAGTCTTTCGAACCCACGGTCTGAGATAGATCCTTGAGTCGCGGCAGGTCGTACTCCGGCGCGGGCTTGCCGAGCAACGGCGACGGCACAAAGCCGGGATTCAGGTACAGGCCGCGATAAAAAAAGCCGACGATCACGACGAAAACGCCGATCGGCAGCAGATAACGCCACATTACCCTGTCTCCGCCGACACGGCCCCACCGGAGGACACCCGGCTCTCGGCGCGCTTCGATCGATACCGCGGGTCGGTCGCGGCCAGCAACCCGCCGAATGCCATGACCAGAGCGCCGAACCAGATAAAGCGGATCAACGGTTTGAACTGGACTCTGAGACTCCAAACGCCGTCGCCGAGCGGCTGCCCGAGCGCGATGAAAATGTCGCGATACCAGCGTGCGTCGATGCCCGCCTCGGTCATCGGGCTGCTCTGCACGCGATACACACGATTCTGCGGCGTCAGTACCGTGACGAGCGTGCCGTCGCGGCGCAGTTCGAATTCACCTTCGATGGCGGCGTAGTTCACACCCTGCACATCGCGCAGGCCACGAAACACGATTTCGTAGCCAGCCAGTTCCCAACGGTCGCCCGGCACGGCGGCGCGGTCCGTCTCGATACTGTAGCTCGACGAGACGGTCACGCCGAGTACGAACATGCCGATACCGACATGGGCCAGTGTCATGCCCCACTGCGCTCTCGTGAGCGGTCGCGCGGCGTCACGCCTGATCAGGCGACGCACGGGATCGAATAGAGAGGCGGCGATGATCCACAGCCCGGCAACGACGCCGACGACCGTCAGCACGCCGGCGCTGCCGAAGATCACCCAGGGCAGGAGCAATCCGAGCACCAACGCCCCGACAGCGGGTATGGCGAGCTTACGCGCCAGCGTCTCCCCTGACATGCCGAGCCAGGTCGCGTGCATGCCTGCGCCCATCAACAACACGAGCGGCAACATCGGCACGAGGAACATCGAGTTGAAGTACGGCGGGCCGACCGAGATCTTGCCCAACCCAAGTGCGTCGATGAACAGCGGGCTCAACGTGCCATAGAGAACGACGACGAGCGCGACGACGAGCAGCATGTTGTTGAGTAACAGGAACGACTCGCGCGACACGAGCTTGAAGCCACCGTCGGCGACCATGTGTTTAGCGCGTACCGCATAGAGCGTAAACGCGCCGCCGCTCACGAGCGTCAACAGCAGCAGAATAAACACGCCGCGCGCCGGATCGGATGCGAACGAATGCACCGAGATCATCACGCCGGAGCGCACGAGGAACGTACCGAGCAGACTAAGTGAGAACGCGATGATCGCCAACAGAATCGTCCAGCTCTTGAACAGACCCCGCCGCTCCGTGACGGCGAGAGAGTGGATCAGCGCCGTACTCGCGAGCCACGGCATGAACGAGGCATTCTCGACCGGATCCCAGAACCACCAGCCGCCCCAGCCGAGTTCGTAGTAGGCCCACCAGCTCCCGAGCGCGATGCCGACGGTCAGAAACATCCACGCGGAGACCGTCCAGGGTCGCGTCCAGCGCGCCCAATCCTGACTCAACTGACCGCTCAGCAACGCGGCGACGGCAAACGCGAACGGCACGGAAAGCCCCACGTAACCGGCGTAGAGAATCGGCGGGTGTATCACCATAGCCGGATCCTGCAGCAACGGGTTCAAGTCGTTACCGTCGACGATCGGCGTCAGCAGGCGATCGAACGGATTGGACGTCAGCAGCGTAAACAGCAGCAAGCCGAAGCTGACGATGCCGAGCACGCCCAGAACCCGCGCGGAGAATTCTTCGGGTAACGAACGGCTGCCGACCGAGACGATCAACGTCCAGGTGGCGAGTATCGTCACCCACAGCAGTAAGGAGCCTTCGTGGCCGCCCCAAACGGCCGCGAATTTGTAGAAGGCCGGCAGATTCGAATTAGAGTTATACGCGACGTAAAGCACGCTGAAGTCGTCGTTCAGGAATGCGTTCGCCAGCACCAGGAACGCGAGCGCGACGAAGACGAACTGGCCCACGGCCGCGGGGCGGGCCAGCGCCATCCAGTCGCGCCGCCCGGTCGCGGCGCCCGCGATCGGCAACGTCGCCTGCACCAGCGCGAGACAAAGCGCCAGACCCAACGCGAACTGCCCGAGTTCGGGGATCATTCCGCTGTATTCTCCTGTGCCTGTGCCTGTGCCTGCGCTATCGCGTCGGCGACTTCGGGCGGCATGTAGTTCTCGTCGTGTTTGGCGAGTACCTCTTCGGCAATAAAGTTGCCGTCCGGAGTCAGGCGACCGTGCGCGACGACCCCCTGCCCCTCGCCGAACAGATCGGGCAGCACGCCGGTG
>CAUZMW010000065.1:0-14544 GCA_963581225.1 Gammaproteobacteria bacterium | reverse complement strand
ATGCCCGCCCTGCAACGGTATCGAGGCCTTCGATCGTTGTCACGGTTTTGCCAGCTACGGCGCTGACAGGTGTCACGCATGAGCGCGACGGCGCGCCATCGAGATGCACGGTGCACGCGCCGCACAGTGCAATGCCACAGCCAAATTTCGTGCCCTTGAGTTTCAGTTCATCGCGAATCACCCAAAGCAACGGTGTGTCCTCTGGGCTGTCTGATGTTACGGCCGCTCCATTCAGTTCAAACTGGATCACATCTCACCCCCACGTCTCTTCTTGGCAGCATCACTCTGATTCTAGTTCGCCAGCCCTGCAGATGCAGAGGCACTTGTTAAACCCGTCCCCGTCTCTAGACGGGTTCGGTTTTGTCGTTTTTCTGCTGACCCAGTGTACACCCGGCACCAGCAGTCCGACTAGGCGTCATACCAGCGCCAATGTCCGTTTTTTTTTCAAAAGTAGACGTTAAGAAACACGCATTTAGGTATTGACAAGTTAACTATTTTCTTGCCGAAAAGTGGGTATTTTAGTGCGGTGTATAACTCAAAACAGTATCGGAGTGGGTGCTGCTGTCGACAAGTGGGGCGATACGCGCTGTATTGGGTAGCGTCGGCCCACGTCTACGAGTTAACTTGTCAATACCGTCGCTCTTGTGCGAAGGCTATCTAGATAATTAGCCCAACGTTGCATCATTTGTCGGCGTTCAGGTAGGTGTGCCGTTCGGTTATAAGCACGGCCATTAGGGTCGCGTACCGCGTGGGCTAGTTGATGATCAATAATATCTGGACGCTCGCCTAGTACCTCATCTAATAGTGTGCGTGCCGTGGCTCGAAAGCCATGAGCAGTAACTTCGTCCTTGCTGTAACCCAAACGACGAAGTGCCGCATTCACCGTGTTCTCACTCATAGGACGTCCCCTACCCCGGTTGGCAGGAAACACATAGCGTTCTCGCCCAGTAAGAGGTTCCAGCTCATCCAAAGTGATGCGCGTCTGGTGGGCAAGCGGAACACTTTGATATCGACGCAACCAGACACTATGCGACGATAAAGTATGGGTAACTTGCTTAATTACAGGTAGTTATTGGTGGTATTGCAGACGGGACTTGACTATAAAAAACGGTATAAAAAGGGGTATTGGAGGCTAGGACCGGAATCGAACCGGTGTCCGCGGCTTTGCAGGCCGCTGCATAACCACTCTGCCACCTAGCCATAGGCGCGGGAATGTAGCACAGGTCGGCGGCGTGTGCCCTAGCCGGTCGATCGATGGCTTGGTATTGGGGATTCCTGCGACGGCTCCGGAGTACTGCCACGATGAGGGCCGCGACGATCCACGGCGCCGGTTCGCCGGCCTTGGCCGGGCGCGTCTCGGCCATCCATCTTGCCCATGAGCCGCCCGAGACCGAAGCAGAAGATGCACGACACGGCGAAAAATACGACGCCGGAGAATGCAACTATTAATAGAGGTGTGGTGAGCCAGTCCATTGATTTGTAAATCGTCAGACTCCCGGACCCTGCGTCGTCGGCTTTCAAGACCAGCCAATTAGCCCTTACGGGATTTCTCTCACTTCCAGACCTGGCACATGCTGCTGAGGTCCGTTATGAGCAATGATTCCAGAGCCCTTAATCTACCTCCCTTATCTGCCGCTTTTATTATTATCGCAGACGGGGGCAATTTAACAGAGTATGGGCGCGTCAGCCAGCCTGAATCGAGCCATTGTGCGGAGATACGGCAAATCGCGGCCAGGCGGCCGCTCCCACCCCGCAGTTCAGCCCGCCAAGCCTAATTCAGCGTATCGGCTACCCAGAACCGCGTCCCGGCGACATCGGCGATTGCGATGAGCCCTTTATCGGTGATCTGGAAGAACGCCACGCCATCGATGAAGCTCGAGGTCAGGTTGATGCCTTCCTGTCCGGCCGCGGCCTGAGCCGTCGCACTGGAGTCCCAACCGCCATCCATAAATCGCTCTAGATGCGGGAGGTCCTCGAACATGATCACGAGGTCGTATTGCTGCGCACCGATGCCGATGCCGAACCCGACGCCACCGCTGCCCATGCGCATGTAGACCCGGTCGCCCGTGCCCTTGTTTATAACAACGCCCGAACCGCCGGTCCCGTGACCAGGAAACGGCCCGCTTTGGTGACGTCAAACACGGCATAGCCGGCCGCCTACTCGAACAAGCCCTTCGCGCCCTCGTTGGTCTCCAATAACCCGTCTAGTGCGACCTGCGATCGAGTGTCGATTTCCATCTGCCGGGCCTGCAATTCTTCACCGTCAGCCGGCGCGTCGTCGTCCTGAGCGTTGGACCCAGCAATCGCGCCGAGCAGGAGCCCTACGGAAACCAGGCTTAAGAAATGATCGTTGCATCGCCATAAACCCTCTCCTTGCGTTTGTCACGTCACCAGGTACCCCGTAATCTGGTACCCCATAAGAATAAATCCCGCCGTCATGATCGCCAGATTCGCCACATAAGCATAGCGGTAGAACTGGCCGGAGGCACGCCAGATATTCAGCGCGATCAGTATGACGCTGAGCGCGAGAAACTGTCCAAGCTCCACTCCTATATTGAACGACACCATATTCGTGACCAGACCGTCCTCGGAGATCGCTAGATCCTGCAACTTTGTCGCCAACCCAAAGCCGTGAAAGAAGCCGAAGATCAACACCGCCAGCTTCGTATTGGGCTCGTAGCCTAATTTGCGGAAGCCGCCGAGATTCTCGAACGCCTTGTAAACAACCGAGAGCCCGATGATCGCATCGACGATGTAGGCGTTGACGTGCAACCCGCCCAGAACGCCCAACAGCAGCGTCGAGCTGTGCCCGACGGCGAATAGCGTCACGTAGAGCGCGACATCCTTGAGGCGGTAAAGGAAGAAAATGACGCCGGCCAAGAATAGCAGGTGGTCGTAACCGGTGACCATGTGCTTGGCGCCGAGATAGATATAGGGCCCGATCTGGGCACCGACATTGTTGAGGATGAACACCTGGTCTTCGCCCACGATGCCGTGGGCCCAGGCCGTCGCGCTCAGCAAACAGCCGAACCCGGCGCCGGCCAATAGCCCCAGAATCCGCATGGGCCGGGATTGTAGCCGATCAGGCACCGATTCGCGTCGGATACTGTAAAATCGAAAGCTATGCACACGATAAGCCGCAATCGCCACTTCTCCCGCCTGTTGACCTTCGCGGCATTATTCGCCGCGGTCATGAGTTCCGCTGCCCACGCACAGACGGTCTTGCGAGCCGCCCATCAATGGCCGGGCGGCACCGGCGACGTCCGTGACGAGATGATGCAGATGATCGCCCGCGAAGTAGCCGCGGCGGATGTCGATCTGACGATTCGAGTCTATCCGGGGCAATCGCTGCTCAAGGCCGCGGATCAGTGGTCGGCCATCGTGCGAGGCCAACTCGACATGACGGCGCTGCCGCTAGATTACGCCAGCGGGCGGCATCCGCAATTCAACGCGACGCTGATGCCGGGCCTCGTCAAAAACCACGACCACGCGCGGCGGCTGAACGACTCGGAGTTCATGGCGTCCATTCGCCAGATCATCGAAGACGCAGGCGCCATCGTACTCGCCGACGCCTGGCTGGCCGGCGGCTTCGCTTCCGCTCAGAATTGCATCCTGGAGCCCGAAGACATTCGCGGGCAAGTCACTCGTGCGGCCGGGCCTGCGTTCGAACGAATGATGGCCGCAGCCGGCGCCTCCATCGCATCGATGCCGAGCGCGGAAATCTATACCGCCATGCAGACGGGCGTATTGGATGCCGCTAACACGAGTTCCGCGAGCTTCATCTCCTACCGACTCTACGAACACACTCGCTGCCTCACGGCACCGGGAGAGCATGCGTTGTGGTTCATGTATGAGCCGGTGCTGCTGGCGAAGCGACGCTGGGATCGGCTGGACGCCGAGCAGCAAACGGCATTGCTCCGCGCCGGCCAGATTGCGGAAGACTACTTCTTCGAGGAAGCGAAACAACTCGACACGACGATGGAAGAGATCTTTAGAAACGCCGGCGTAGAAGTGGTGCACATGACCGGCGAGCAGGCCGAGAGCTGGAGGCAGATCGCCCGGGCGACCTCCTATCAGGTCTTCGCAGACGAAGTTCCGGGTGGAGCCGAACTGATCGAGCAAGCACTTGCCGTCGAGTGAGTGACGAACATTTCATCGATGTACTGATACGCGGTATCCATGCGCTGTCGCGCGCGTGCGGGACACTCGCTGCGCTGTGCCTGGCGAGCGCCTGTACCGTTGTCTGCCAGATGGTCGTCATGCGCTATGTGCTGGGCGCTTCCACGATCTGGCAGAATGAGTTCGTTACTTTCGCCATCGTCGCAGCAACGCTACTGGGCAGCCCCTACGTTCTCCTGACCAAAGGCCACGTCAACGTCGATCTGTTGCCGCACTATCTAGCCCCCGCGGCGAAACGATGGCTGGCATTATTCGCGTCAACGCTCGGCTGGCTGGCCTGCGCAACGCTGACCTGGACGGGCTGGCAGTATTTCTACGAGGCTTGGGACGCCGGCTGGGTCACCTCATCGTTGTGGGCACCGCCGCTCTGGATACCGCTGCTGCCGCTGCCCGTCGGCCTCGGCATCCTGACGCTGCAGTACACGGCCGACATCTTCTGCCTTGCCTCGCGGCGCGAGATGCCATTCGGCCCGCCGGTCACGACGGACGACGCACCATGAGTCCGTTAAGTATCGGCATCCTCATCGGCGTCACGACGATCCTGGTACTGGCGACCGGGATCCCGGTCGCGTTCGGGCTCGCGATCGTCGCGATGGGTTTTCTCGTGATCTTCGACGGTTTCTTCAGCCTGGGCTTCGTCGGCGAGTTGTTCTTTTCCGGGCTGGCGGATTTCACCCTCGTCTCAATCCCGATGTTTATTGCGATGGGCGCCGCGGTCGCCTCCTCACCGGCCGGCGGCGACCTGTACGGCGCGCTCGACCGCTGGCTCAACCGCGTGCCGGCGGGTCTGGCGATTTCGAATATCGCCGCGTGTGCCGTTTTTGCGGCTCTGAGCGGCTCGTCCCCGGCGACCTGTGCGGCAATCGGCAAGATGGGTATTCCCGAGATGCGCAAGCGTGGCTACCCGGATGGTCTCGCGACCGGATCGATAGCCGCCGGCGGCACGCTGGGCATCTTGATTCCACCCAGTGTGACGATGATCGTCTATGGGATCTCGACCGGCACGTCGATCGGCCGGCTGTTCATTGCCGGCGTGCTACCGGGCCTGATGCTGACGCTGATGTTTATCGCCTGGTCGATGGTTTACGCGACGCGTAGCGGCTCGTTGATGACACGTGACCGCCGGATCTTCAGCCTGCGTGAGAAACTCGAACTCGCACCACGCGTGCTGCCGTTCCTGTTGCTGGTCGCAGGCATCCTGTTCGTGTTGTACGGCGGCGTGGCGACCCCGTCCGAGGCAGCCGGCGTCGGCGCGATGATGTGTTTCATCTTGATCGCCGTTATCTACCGCGTGTGGCAGCCGCGCCGGATCTGGAAGATTCTGAAGAGCAGCACACGCGAGAGCGTCATGATCATGATGATCATCGGCGCAGCCGCACTTTTCAGTTACACGCTGTCGAGTCTGTTTGTCACGCAATCGATCGCGGAGTGGATCGCGGCATTGGAAGTCAATCGCTGGGTATTGCTCGGCGCGATCAATATCTTCCTGCTCGTCGCCGGATTCTTCCTGCCGCCGGTCGCCGTGATCGTGATGACGGCGCCAATTCTTCTGCCCCTGATCACACAAGTCGGCTTCGACCCGTACTGGTTTGCCGTCGTCTTGACGATCAACATGGAGATCGGCCTAATCACACCGCCCGTGGGTTTAAATCTCTACGTCATCAACGGCATCGCCCCGGATGTCGGGCTGCCGAAAATTTTAGCCGGCGCCCTACCCTTCGTGCTGCTGATGGTCGTTGGTATTTTGCTATTATGCGTTTTTCCACAGATCGCTACTTGGCTTCCGGATCTCCTGATGGGCGCCGGTAACTGAGCAACCCGTAAGAGTTAAGCGAGTTAGACATACACTTCCCTGAGGTCGCCCCCTATGAACGAGACACCCGCTAGCGCCGACGCACAGCCGGCTTCTTCTAAACGCCTGGTCGTGGGCTCTATAGCCGCGGTCGTCGTCGCCGTTTTGCTTCTGGTGACGGTCGTACTCCCTGCGCAATACGGTATCGATCCCACCGGCGCGGGCCGTGCGATGGGCCTGACTGCGTTGAGCAGTTCCGGCACCATCACGTTCGAGGTCACGGACGTGATCGGCGGCAACGAAGTCATACGGACGGTCGAGATCGCCGACGCCGGCACGCCGACGCCGCTACCCAACGCCGCGGTATTCCAGCAGGGCGCAAGCCCAGCTCGGTCGGAGACGCTGAACGTGGCGATCGGCCCCAATGAAGAAACCGAGGTCAAGGTCGTAATGACCGAGGGAAAAATGATTCTGTTCGAGTGGCAGGTCGACCGCGGCGACATCTATTCCGATTATCACGGCCACGACCCGGAACTCGGCAGCGAATTCTGGGTACGTTACCGTGAGCAGATGGAAGGCTCGAACGGCGAAGGCTCTCTCGTCGCGCCATTCGGCGGCGAACATGGCTGGTACTGGGTCAATTACAACGAGCACCCGGTCGTCGTCACGCTGACGGTCACCGGTTATTTCGACGGCCTCGTCGACTACGGGATTTTCTAGGCTAAAACATTATACGAACAATGCCTGACACCACCTTTCACGCGAGATGGTTGCTCGGCCCCGGCCTCGCACTCGGAACCCTTGCCGCCGCGTCTGCTTCCGCCCAGGACTGCTTCGACGAGGAAGAGGTGGCCGATGAAGACATCAGGAATATCGCCTCCGTATTAACCATCGTGGGCGGGCGCGTCGTGCACGACACGGGCGTCCTGAACTAAACGTCGCGGGAGTATTGATCGATGTTGGTCGAGCAGATCTGGACGGGTAACGCTTACCGAAATTTCAACTACCTGATTGCTTGCGAGGAAACCGGCGAAGCGCTGGCTGTGGATCCGTTGGACCACGAGAAGTGCCTGGCGGCGGCGAAGAATCGCGGCTGGGAAATAACGCAGATCGTCAATACGCATGAACACGGCGATCACACCGGCGGCAACACCGCCGTGATCGCTGCGACCAAAGCGCAGCTGCTGGCGCATGAGAACGCAAAGGGAGCCATACCGGGTATCGATCGGGGGCTCGCCGCCGGCGATGTGATCAAGGTCGGCAAGACGGTGGAGCTCGAGGCACTCGACACACCCGGCCATACCATGAGCCACGTGTGTCTGCTCTCCCACGGCGATCATCCGGCGTTATTCTGCGGCGACACGCTATTTAACGCAGGCGCCGGTAATTGCCACAATGGCGGCCACCCAAACGAGCTTTACGAAACTTTCTCAGCACAGCTCGATATGTTGGGCGATACCACGTTGATCTATCCCGGGCACGACTACCTCGTCAACAATCTCGAGTTCACGCTAAATCGCGAGCCAGACAATCAACAAGCTCAGCAACTACTTACAAACGTCAGCGATCAGGACCCCGATCAGGCGATGGTCACGACATTGGGACTCGAGAAAGCGATTAATACGTTCTTTCGTCTGCAGAGCCCGTCGGTCATCGCGCAGCTTCGGGAAGCGTTTCCTGATCTTGCCGACGAACCCGATGCGAGGACCGTATTCTTGAGGCTGCGAGAGCTGCGCAATAGCTGGTAGCCTATAAATACGGGGACGGTCTACCTAACTATCCAACAGGATTCGTGAATTAGGTAGACCGTCCCCGTATTTATAGGAGCTCGGTCGCGATTCTTCGCTCAAAAAATGCTAGGCTAGAGGCTATCTCACGTCTAAGTTCAGGGGGTTCCCCATGCGCTTCTTCTGCAAGACTCTCTCTCTCTCGCTAGGCCTGATCCTGGCAACTCTATCCGCAGCCGCGCTCGGCCACCACGGTTGGTCGACGTATACCAATAACGAATTCTCGCTGACGGGTGTCATCGTCGAAGAGCACTTCGGCAACCCGCACGACCGTCTCACACTCGAGGCAGACGGCCAGCAGTGGAACGTCGTTCTCTCCACGCCCAGCCGCAGCCGGCGCGCTGAGTTTACCGACGACGACGTCCAGGTCGGCGATACAGTGACGGCATACGGGCACAGGCACGCGGACGGCGACACCTACGAGATGAAAACCGAACGCTTGAAAGTCGGTGAGTATTTCTACGACCTGTACCCGAACAGGACCTAACCGAACACCGCACTCGGGCTCGGGCTCGGGCTCGGGCTCGGGCTCGGGCTCGGGCTCGGGCCCAGTCTAAGGTTGCCGCGCCCACCCTGGAAGAAAGCGGAGCGGGTAATTCGGTGCTTTCCGGAGAAAGATGGAGCGACTGAACGGGTTCGAACCGTCGACCTGTACCTTGGCAAGGTACCGCTCTACCAACTGAGCTACAGTCGCATTCCGTGCTGTGTCCCCCGGGAGGGGCCGCTCATTTTACCGTCTGATCACAGGACAGGGCAATCGGCCCTCTATCTACTAGGCTTGGTCGCGCATGGTGGGCCAAGCCGCCTTTAGATAGCCGACCATGGACCACAGCGTCAAGACTACGGCAACCAGCAGTAACACCAGGCCGATGCCATAGAGGGGCCAGCCGAACTGCGGGTACTCGTAGAGCATAAAGCCGACGCCGAAAATCTGCAGCGTCGTCTTCCACTTCGCGAAGTCGGTGACGGACACCTGGGCCCGCTCACCCAGTGCAGCCATCCATTCGCGCAACGCGGACACGGCAATCTCGCGGCCGATGATGACCACGGCGACCATCGTCATCAGCAGGCTTGGATCGGCTTGCACCAACAGCACCAGGGCCGTCGAGACCATGAGTTTGTCGGCAACCGGATCAAGGAAGGCGCCGAAATTCGAGGTTTGATTCAATCGACGCGCGAGGTAACCATCCAGCCAATCCGTCACGCCGGCCACGCCAAATAGAACGCCCGACGCCGGCCGCGCCCATTCGAACGGCAGGAAGAACACGAACACCACCATCGGAATGGCCAGAATCCTGAAATAGGTAAGCGAATTGGGGAGATTGAATCGCATGATTAATCCGCGTGAAAATGCTCGTAGATGGACGCAGCGAGTCGATGGGAGATCCCTTTCACTCGCGTGAGATCATCGACGCCCGCCCTCGCGACCGCTTGCAGGCCGCCGAATTGTCTCAAGAGTTCCCGACGCCGCTTGGGACCTAAGCCCGGGATCTCCTCCAACGGCGAGGCAAACTGCCGTTTCTGACGGCGACCTCGGTGCGCAGTGATAGCAAATCGATGGGCCTCGTCGCGAACCTGTTGAATCAAATGCAAAGCCGGCGAGGCGGCTGGAAGACGGATCGGATGCGGTTGCCCGGGCAAATAGAGACGCTCGCGACCGGGCCGACGTCCCTGCCCTTTCGCTACGCCGACTAGCTGTACGCCGTCCAACTGTAACTCCTCCACGACTTCGAAAGCCTTATTCAGTTGGCCACGACCACCGTCTATGACCAATACGTCCGGCGTCGGAACCTCTCCCTTCTTCACACGAGCATAGCGTCTCTGTAGCGCCTGAGCCAGAGCGGCATAATCGTCGCCGGCCACGACGCCGGAAATATTAAATCGCCGGTAATCGGACTTCACGGGCCCTTCCGAACCGAAGACCACACAAGACGCGACGGTAGCCTCCCCGCCCGTGTGGCTGACGTCGAAACACTCCAGGCGTTGCGGCACTTCGTCCAGATTCAATACCTCCGCCAGCGCTTCAAGCTGCCGCGTTACCGTCGCGTGGGATTTCTGTCGCATGGCTGCTGCGTGGCACGCATTGGTCTGAGCCATCGCCAGGAAACGCGCGCGATCGCCTCTGACCCGGTATTTTATTTCGACCCGGTGGCCCGTGTTTTCGGCCAACATCTCAGCCATGACCGCTGCTTCGGGCACCGCCTGGCTCACTAGGATTTCTTTCGGCGCGTCGCGCCCACCGTAGTATTGCAGCAGGAACGCTCGCGCGACTTCGTCGTCACTGGCGTCGGCAACGACGCGTGGAAAATAATTCCGACTCCCGAGCAGGCGCCCGCCTCGAAAATACATGACCGCCACGCAATAGATCCCTTGCTCGAAGACTAGGCCGATGACATCGAAATCTCCCGCCGAGCGAGACACGAGTTGCTGAGATTCCACCGCCTTCAGCTTGGAGATCTGATCACGGTATTGGGCCGCGTGCTCGTATCTCTGCTCAGCGGCCGCTTGATCCATCCGTTCGGCAAGACTCTCGGTCACGGCTTCGTTGCGCCCCTGCAGAAACAGAACGGCATGTTCCACATCGCGGGCGTAGTCGGCCGCGGAGATCGAACCGACGCAGGGCGCCGTGCAACGCTGGATCTGAAATTGCAGGCACGGCCGCGTCCGGTTCGCGAAATAACTGTCCTCACACAACCGCAGCTGAAACAATTTCTGGAGTTGGCTCAAGGTCTCGCGCACGGCCCCTGCGCTAGGATACGGCCCGAACAAACGGCCGGTCTTCTTGCGGGCACCGCGATAGAACGACAGGCGCGGGAAATCGTGATCAGTACTGACGTGGATATAAGGGAAGCTCTTGTCATCGCGGAGCAGCACGTTAAAGCGTGGCTTATGACGCTTGATCAGGTTGTACTCCAGCATCAATGCTTCCGCTTCCGTGCGGGTGACGGTAACCTCCACGTCTGCGACATTCTTCAGCAGCGCCAACGTCTTGGCGTCTTGGGGGCGACCCTGAAAATAACTTCCGACCCTGCGCCGTAAATCCTTGGCTTTGCCGACGTAGATAACGCGCTGCTTCGAATCGAGCATCTGATAGGCACCGGGCCGGTGTGTCAGGTTCTTTAACAGTGAGCCGGCATCGAATCCGGGTGGCGCGTTGTCTTTCGTGGCGCTCATGCTGGCAAGAGCGCTAGCTGCTTTGCGCGGGCCACAGCTTCGCGAAACATGGCAGGCGTCAGACGGCGGGTCTGCGTGTTGTAACGACTGCAATGATACGAGTCGACCAATCGGCGCCCGCCTCCCAGATCGTGCAGACTGCCGTGCCCGAACGCGTACTGACTCCGCTTTAAGTTCAGTGCCCTTAATACCGCGCGATGCGCGATGCCGCCCAATGCCAGGAACACGCCCCCTTCCGGAAGCGCTTCAAGCTCGCTCCTTAAAAAGGAATTGCAGGTCCGTACTTCCAACGTCGTCGGCTTGTTCTGCGGTGGCAAACATTTTACGGCGTTTGTGATTCGACAGCCTAGCAGCTTGAGATCGTCATCGGCGGACGTAGACTCCGGTGCGGTAGCGAGCGCGAGATCGTACAAGGTCTGATAGAGCAGGATTCCCGCGAAGTCACCGGTGAACGGCCGGCCGGAAGCGTTCGCGCCGTGCTTCCCGGGCGCGAGACCGACAATCAACAGCCGGGCGTCAGGATCGCCGAACGCCGGCACCGGCGCATTCCAGTAACCGGGATGGGGGACTTTGAGTTCGGTGAGAAACGCCGCCAGACGAGGACAGCGGGTACAGTGAGGATCAAAACATCGCGACGAGGCCGTCGCTCCCACGGTCACTCTTGAGAGCGGACGTGTTCGGCGATCAGCATCGCGATCTCCATCGCCTGCTCGTAGTTCAGGCGCGGATCTACCTGCGATTTATACGCACGCGCGAGATCGGATTCTTTGAGCCCGCGCGCGCCGCCGATACATTCGGTCACGTCCTCGCCGGTCAACTCCAGATGGACACCGCCCAGATAGCTGCCCATCTCCCGATGGACACGAAAGGCTGATTTCAGCTCGGCGACGATGTTATCGAAGCGCCGGGTCTTGTACCCCTCGGCTGTGGACTCGGTGTTACCGTGCATCGGATCGCACACCCAGAGGACGCGGGAACCGGTCGCACGCACCGCCTGAATCACTCTCGGCAGGTGTTCGTCGATATTCTTGGCACCAAAGCGGGTGATCAACGTCAGACGGCCGGGCTCGTTGCCGGGATCCAGCACGTGGACCAAGGCCTGGAGATGCTCGTCGCTAAAGCCCGTACCGACCTTGATGCTCATCGGATTGGAGATCCCGCGGAAATACTCGACGTGCGCGCCTTCGAGATCGGCGGTACGCATACCGATCCACGGATAGTGGGTCGTCAGGTTGTACCAGCGCTCGCGATGCGCCAGGAACCGTGTCTGCGCCTGCTCGTAGGGCAGGTGCAACCCTTCGTGGGAGGTGTAGAAATCCACACGTCGGGTATGCAGCGCGTCACCCGTCACGGACTCGAAAAACCCGAGAGAGTCGGACACCGATTCGACGAGCTTGTGATACTCGTCCGCCATCGGCGACTCGCCTACGAACTTCAGGTCCCAGTTCTCCGGATGATGCAGATCTGCAAAACCGCCATCGATCAGCGAACGGACGAAGTTGAGCGTCAGCGCCGCACGCTCGTAGGCCTGCAACATGCGGCGGGGATCGGGCTCACGGTCCTCTGCGGTGAACGGGCTGCGGTTAACGAGATCGCCCCGATAGCTCGGCAGCGAGACGCCATCACGCGTCTCGAAATCCGCGCTGCGCGGCTTGGCGTACTGGCCCGCTATCCTCCCGACCCGGATGACCGGCTTGCGCAGGCCCATCACCAGCACCAACGACATCTGCAGCAAGATCTTGAGTTTCTGGACGGTATTGTCCGACGAGCATTCCGCGAAACTCTCGGCGCAGTCGCCACCCTGCAACAGGAACGCCTCACCCTGCTGGGCGGCCGCCAGATGCCCCTTGAGCGCCTCAACCTCCCAGGAGGTGACCAATGGCGGCAGACCGTTCAGCTCCGCAATAGCATCCTGAAACCGCCCACTATCGGCATAGGTGGGCTGCTGGCTGGCCTCTCGAGTCTGCCAGCTGGCGGGGTGCCAATCGGTTGGAGTACGGGTCTGCGTCATAGGGCCGCGACTATACAAACCCCTCCAGCTCAGTGCAAAAAATCCGCTGCCAACGCTCGGAAAACCGGGGCCTCTAAAGCAATGCTGGTATGATATTGGCATGTCGCTCGTGGCTTCCCGGTTGAGGCGATCGGCTCTAGCGGCCGTCCTGGCCCTGGGCTGTAGCGTATGGCTCAATGCCCAGGAAGATGCCGCTGACGAGGCTCCGTCGTCGAATGTCGGGATCATCAAGCTGATCGCCCTCCGCGGCGCAATCGGCCCCGCAACGGCGGATTTTCTGACTCGTGGTATTGCCACCGCTGAAGACAGCGGTGCCACGCTCGTTGTCATCGAGATGGACACGCCCGGTGGACTCGATTCCTCTATGCGCGAAATTATCCAGGCAATTCTGAACGCCTCGGTGCCGGTCGCGACCTTCGTCTCCCCACAGGGGGCTCGTGCGGCCAGCGCCGGCACCTATATCCTCTACGCGAGCCACATCGCCGCGATGGCGCCGGCCACGAATCTGGGCGCCGCTACGCCGGTGAGCATTGGCGGCAGCGGTGGCGCCCCGGCTGCGCCATCGCCCCTGGACGACGCCCAGGAAGACTCGGATGACGAGGAGACAGAGGACGAGCCGGCGACAGATGGCGACGACGCCGATGATGGCGACGCGGCACCCAGCCCGCCAGAACTGGCAACCGCCATGGAGCGCAAGTCCGTCAACGATGCGGTTGCCTATATTCGCAGCCTGGCGGAACTTCGCGGCAGGAACGCGGACTGGGCCGAGCAGGCCGTCCGGCTGGCCGAGAGCCTGAGCTCGCAACAAGCACTGGAAGAAAACGTTATCGATCTGGTCGCCGACGATCTCGCCGACCTGCTGCGGCAACTCGATGGCTGGGAAGTGGAAGTCGACGGCCAGGACGTGACGTTGGCTACCACCGGACTGCTGTTCGAACGAATCGAGCCGGATTGGCGCACGCAGTTTCTGGAAGTCATCAGCGACCCGACCGTCGCCTATATGCTCATGCTGCTCGGTATCTACGGCCTGATCTTCGAAGGCTATAACCCCGGCGCCATCGTCCCCGGGGTCGTCGGCGCGATCGCCATGCTGCTCGCGCTGTTCTCGTTTCAGATCCTGCCGGTGAACTACGCCGGTCTCGCGCTGATCCTGCTCGGCGTCATCCTGATGTTCAGCGAGTTCCTGGTGCCGAGCTTCGGCGTGCTCGGCATGGGCGGGATCGCCGCCTTCGTCTTCGGCTCGGTGATCCTGATCGACCCGGACGTACCCGGCTTCGGTGTCTCGACGCCGCTGATATTCTCCATCGCGCTGGCCGGGTCATTGGCGCTGCTCGGAATCATCTGGTTTGCGATGCAGTCCCGGTTGAGGCCGGTCGTCAGCGGTGTGGAAGAGATGACCGGCGAGATGGCCGAAGCCCTGGAGGACTTCGAACACGAAGGACAGGTGTGGGTTCACAGCGAGCGCTGGACGGCACGCAGCAAGAACCCAGTCAAGAAAGGACAGCGCTTAAGCGTTACCATGGTCGACGGTCTCGTACTGCATGTCGAGCCCGCCGGCCCAGACCAATAACAAGGAGTCGCCATGTTCGAGCTACCCGTCA
>CAUZMW010000064.1:0-14577 GCA_963581225.1 Gammaproteobacteria bacterium | reverse complement strand
CACCATGCGGGCTAACCTGAATCTACCACTCGTTGTTGTTGCGGGTGGCCTACTAACGTTCGCCTTTGCGCCATTCGACCTGTTCTGGATCGCGCCCCTCAGTTACGCAGCGCTTATCTACGCGTGGCGTGGCGCGACGCCCAGGCGGGCGTTTCTACTGGGATTCTTGTTCGGCGCCGCGAGTTTTCTCGGCGGTGTTCATTGGGTGTACATCAGCATCCACGATTTCGGTCAAGCGCACGCTGTCCTCGCCATCGTTCTGACTATTGCATTGGTCGCTATCCTCGCACTATTCGTCGCGGTTTCGGGGTGGCTGGCCGCGCGATGGTTCGTGACCGATGGACCGCGTGCCTGGCTTGGTGTTTTCCCGGCTCTCTGGATCCTGACGGAGTGGTCGCGCGGCTGGGTCCTCAGTGGATTCGGCTGGTTAGCGGCGGGCTACAGTCAGACCGACTCGTGGCTCATGGGCTACGCGGCGCTCGGCGGCGTTCACGCCATGAGCTGGGCGGTGCTGCTGACGGCCGGCGCGCTGGTGATGCTCTCTACGGGGTCGATACGAGCGCGGGCGGTCGCCGGCGTAGTTGCGTTGTCGTTGTGGGCTGGAGGCTATCTGGCCAACGGAACGAGTTGGACCCAGCCGAGGGGCAACTTGTTGACGGTAGCACTGGTACAAGGCGCCGTACCTCAGGATCTGAAATGGCAAGCTGCCCAATTCGTACCTACGCTCGACCTCTATCGTGAGCTGACCTATCAGAGTGAAGGGAGCCGATTAATCATCTGGCCGGAAGCGGCGGTTCCCGCGTTCTACGAGCAAGTCAGCGGCTATCTCGCCGATATTGAAGCGTGGGCGGATCAGCATGGCAGCAACGTGATGCTCGGGGTATTACGAGACGATCCGGCTGGTGGTGCGTTTCAGAACTCTCTGGTGGCCCTCGGCGATCCGTCGACGTTTTACGTCAAGCGCCACTTGGTTCCTTACGGCGAGTACTTTCCGGTTCCCGGCTTTATTCGCGACTGGCTGCGGCTGATGAGCCTGCCATACAGCGATGCGGTGCCCGGACCTGACGGCCAGGCGCCTCTCGATTTCGCCGGAGAGAGGATCGCGATAACGATCTGCTATGAGGACGTGTTCGGAGCGGAACAGCTGCACTATCTCCCGGAGGCGACTCTGCTCGTTAATATCAGCAATGACGCTTGGTTCGGCGATTCCATCGCTCCGCATCAGCATCTGCAGATTGCGAGAGTGAGGGCAGCCGAAGCCGGGCGTTATCTACTGCGGGCCACGAATACCGGTGTCTCGGGAATTATCGACCCGCACGGCCGTGTCGTCGCGGCCTCTCCGCAATTCGAGCCGCATGTTCTTAAAGGAACGGTCGAGGGATTTACAGGGCTGACGCCGTATGCGCGCTGGGGAAACACGGGCGTCGTAATCGCTGCCCTGCTCGTATTGCTGCTTCAGTTGCTGATCACGAAGTTCACGATTCGCCCCGGGACATAGATCGCTCTTGTTACCTGCTTACCTTCCAGGTTACGCGCTACATTACTGTCCTCCCGAGCAAGCTTCAGAACGAGATCTTCTGTCGCGTCGGCGGGTATCTCGATTCGTCCCCTCATCTTGCCGTTTACCTGCACCGGGATCTCAATCGTGTCAGTCTTCAGCAGCGCAGCGTTGGCTTCGGGCCACGCGGCATAAGCCAACGAGTCTTCATGTCCTAATCGTTCCCAGAGTTCTTCCGCGATATGCGGCGCGAGCGGCGCCAGGATCAAAACTAATAGCTCCGCAATATCATGCGGTAACGTCGGCCATTTGGTGGCGGTGTTGGTAAATTCCATCAACGCCGCTATTGCGGTATTGAAGCGAAGGTTCTCAATGTCGTCGGTGACCTTCGCGATCGTTTGATGAAGGGACTGAAGTTGCGCGCTTGATGGCGGCGAGTCTTGAACGGTCTCGTTCAGTCCGTCGCCATCTGCTGCGGCGACCAGTCGCCACACTCTATTCAGAAAGCGATGCGTGCCTTCCACGCCACGAGTGTTCCAGGGTTTCACCTGCTCCAGCGGCCCCATGAACATCTCGTAAAGTCGGAACGCATCGGCGCCGTAGGCGGCGACGACGTCATCAGGATTGACGACGTTGCCGCGACTCTTACTCATCTTATGCGCTCTCGCGTCCACTCGAATCGTCTCGTCTTCGATCAACACGAAATGATCGCCGCTCTTCGTTACCGCCTCCGGAGCGACGGTCTCATCCTGTAGCTCTCCTCCCGTACGAGAATCTTTACCGGAGCGGGCGTGCTCAGCCGAAACCAATGTCCCTTCAGCGTCCAGAAATTTCGTGAATTCGAGTTCGCCAAGGATCATGCCCTGGTGCACGAGCTTCCGGAACGGCTCCGGCGTTGGCACGATACCGACGTCATAAAGCACCTTGTGCCAGAAGCGGGCATAAAGAAGGTGCAGCACTGCATGCTCGGCACCGCCGATATAGAGATCAATCGGAAGCCAGTAGTCCGCCTGGTCCGGCGCGACCAGTTGATCATCGTTGTCGGGATCGAGATAACGAAGGTAATACCAACACGAACCTGCCCACTGGGGCATCGTGTTGGTTTCCCGACGTGCGGGCTGACCGGACTCCGGATCCGTCGTTTCCAGCCATTCTGCGGCTGCAGACAGTGGTCCCTCCGGAGAGCCGCTCGGCTTAAACTCCTCAAGCTCCGGCAAGGTGACCGGTAGGGCGTCATCAGGAAGCGTTTTCGGCTTACCGTCAACGAAGATCACCGGGAACGGTTCGCCCCAGTAACGCTGACGAGAGAATAGCCAGTCGCGCAGTTTGTAGTTGATTTTCGCGTTGCCGTGCCCCTTCGTATCGAGCCACGCGATCATCTTGGATTTAGCTTCAACCGTCGTCAGATCGTTCAAGAAGTCGCTGTTCAGTACGAGGCCGTTGCCGAGATAGGCCTCGCCGTCGAAGTCTGCGGGCGGCTGCACGGTGCGGATAATCGGCAGATCGTAGGTTTTGGCGAAATCCCAATCGCGTTGATCTTGACCGGGTACGGCCATGATCGCGCCGGTCCCGTAGCTGGCCAGCACATAATCTGCAATCCAGACCGGAATTCGTTCGCCGTTGGCAGGGTTGACCGCGTACCCGCCTGTGAACACACCCGTTTTGTCTTTTTGGAGTTCAGTTCGTTCGAACTCGCTCTTACGCGTAGCTTCCTGTCGGTAATGCTCGACATCGGCCCGCTCGGCCTCACCGGTCAAGCTATCGACTAAAGAGTGTTCCGGGGCGAGGACCATGTAGGTGGCGCCGAACAGCGTGTCGGGGCGCGTGGTGAACACTCGGATGGAGCCGCCCGGCTCCCCGTCGATCTTGAAATCGACCTCGGCACCTTCGCTCCGCCCGATCCAGTTACGCTGCATCTCCTTCGTGCTTTCCGGCCAGTCCAGATCATCGAGGCCATCCAGCAAGTCGTCGGCGTACTTCGTTATTCGCAACACCCATTGGCGCAATGGGCGTCGAACGCAGGGGAAGCCGCCAACCTCCGACTGACCGTCGATGACTTCTTCATTCGACAGCGTCGTACCCAGCTCCTCGCACCACCAGACAGGTAACTCCTCTTGGTACGCGAGACCGCGATCGAAGAGTTGCTTGAAGATCCATTGAGTCCATTTGTAGTAGCCCGGGTCGGTGGTATTTACCTCTCGATCCCAGTCATAGGAGAAGCCAAGCGACTTCAGTTGCTCGCGAAATCGACGGACGTTCCGCTCGGTCGTAATCTTCGGATGCGTGCCGGTCTTCAGCGCGTACTGCTCTGCCGGCAGGCCGAACGCGTCCCAACCGATCGGGTGGAGCACATTGAAACCGCGCATCCGCTTGTAGCGGGAAACGATGTCGGACGCCGTGTAGCCTTCGGGGTGTCCGACATGCAGCCCGTCGCCGCTCGGATACGGGAACATATCCAGCGCGTAGAATTTCGGCCGCGACCGATCGACGTCCGCCGGCGTCTTGAAGGTCTTGTTCAGCTCCCAATAGTGTTGCCACTTGGGCTCGATCTCCTTGAAAGGATACCCTACCATCGTCCTCTATTGTCCTCGGGCCGGTCGTGCTTCGCGCTGAGGCTCGAAAGCCTGATCTGTGGCGCATTCAGTGGTGTCGGATGATCTTTGTAAAAGCGGTTAGAATCAAGCAGACCATGTATCTAAATGTCGTCAGTGCGTTACTGGGCACCGTCATTCTGAGCGGCTGCGGTTTCCATCTGGAGGGTGCGGGGACATTACCTGCAGCGGCTGCCACGATCTATCTCGACGCCGCGAACCCGCACACGGAGTTTTACGGCAGCCTCACGGCTGCGCTCAAGGCACGGGGCGCGGAGGTGGTGACATCGCCACAGGACGCCGGCGCCGTACTGAGAATTCTGGCGGACAGTACCGGTCAGCGGATGCTCTCCGTCTCTGCGCGCAATATCCCGCGAGAATACGAGGTCTTCTATACAATCACCTATTCCCTGGACGCTGCGAGCGAGAGTCTGATTCCAGCGGAGTCGTTGGTAGCGACTCGCAGCTATTCCTACGATGAGACGCTCGTCCTGGGCAAGAGTACAGAAGAGGCAGTCCTGCGCCAGTCCCTGGCTGACGATCTGGCACGGTGGGTCTTGCGCCGGATGGGCGCCGATAGAGGTCGCGTCGCAACGGTTCAAAACTGAAAGCGCTTCGGACGGTTACCGAACTACGCGAACTCGACCTGACTGCCGTTCGGCAACTGCTGTCGCGTTATGGTCTCGAGCTGATTCAGCTCGGCGATGGTGCTGCGATCCCCGCATCGTTCTGGGGGGAGCCGGAGGCCGGTCTCGCCGGCCGGTGCGTGTTCGTTCGCGCCGACACGCTTGCTCATTCGCTGCTGCATGAGGCGTGTCACTACGTTTGTATGACGGCCGGTCGACGCGGCGTGCTATGGCGATGAAGAATCCGCCGCCTGCTATCTGCAGGTGCTGCTCGCCGATGAGATTCTCTGGCTCGGGCTCGGGCGCGATCGCGTCTTTCAGGGACTCGACGTCTGGGGTTATAGTTTTCGTGAAGGATGCGCGCAGCGCTGGCTTGAGTCGAACGGACTGATCGATGCGGCGGGCGAGCCCACCTGGGAACTCAGACCTTTAGTCGAATACGGAATATGGGGACGGTCTACCTATTATATTAATAGGTAGACCGTCCCCATATTCCGTATTCGACTAAAGCTTGGTCGGGTTCGGCGCATCCCCATAAACCGCCTCCGGGTCGAAGACCTTCTCGCTCTCCGTGAATTCGAGCGGCTGCGCCGGGCCGTCGCCGTCTATGCGGATCCGGCGATAGAAGCAGGACCGGTAACCGACATGACAACTGGCGCCGCCGGCGACCTCGACCTTTAACCAGATACAGTCCTGATCGTCGTCGATCATCAGTTCCTTGACCGTCTGTACAAGCCCACTTGTTGCGCCCTTGTGCCACAGTGCGCCGCGGCTTCGACTGTAATAATGTGCCTCGCCCGTCTGGATCGTCTTACTCAGGGCCTCTGCATTCATATACGCATGCATCAGTAACTCCCCGGAGTGATAGTCCGTGGTCACGGCAGGCAGCAGGCCGTCCGCGTCGAACTTGGGCGTCAGTTTGGTCCCCTCTTCGACCTGCTCCACGCTGGTCCTCGGGGCGAATTCTTGACTCATGGCCTGTCTATCCAATCCTGCGGGCAAGGGATTATAAGCTACCCTTGTTATCATAGGCCGATCCGTCAGCAGATCGAGAAGCGCAGCAGCGCACTGTCGCATGGCCCTTTATCTCCACAATACTTTGAGCCGTTCCCGGGAGCTCTTCAAGCCTGGTGACCCGAAGCGCGTGACGATGTATGTCTGCGGGCCGACGGTCTACAACTTTTCACATATCGGCAATGCCAGGCCGCCCGTGGTCTTTGACGTCCTCGCCCGCGTGCTGCGGCGCTCCTACGATCTCGTCTACGCCCGTAACATCACCGACGTCGACGACAAAATCAACGCGGCAGCTAAGGCCGAGAACATCGACATCGCGGTCCTCACAGCGCGGTATCTCTCGGCGTATCTCGAGGATATGGAGACGCTGGGTGTGCAACCGCCGGATCTGGCACCGCGCGTAACCGAGCACATCCCGCAGATCGTCGATCTCATCAAACGGCTGGTAAAAACCGATCACGTGTACGAGGCGGAGGGACACATACTGTTCTCGGTAGCCAGCTACTCGGATTACGGCCACCTGTCGGGGCGATCTCTCGATGACATGCTGGCTGGCGCCCGCGTCGATGTCGCGCCCTATAAAAGGGACCCTGCGGATTTCGTTTTGTGGAAACCGTCCGCGGCTGACGTCGTCGGCTGGGACAGTCCCTGGGGACGAGGTCGGCCGGGTTGGCACGTCGAGTGCTCGGCCATGGCGGAAACCCACCTCGGCGAGACGATCGATATTCACGGCGGCGGCCAGGACCTGGTGTTTCCTCATCACGAGAACGAGACCGCGCAGAGCACCTGTGTGCATGCCGGCCGCCTGTACTGTCGTTACTGGATTCACAACGGGCTCATCCATGTTGACAGTGAGAAGATGTCGAAGTCCCTCGGTAATGTGCTTCTGCTTCGGGATTTGCTGGCCGAGGCGCCCGGCGAGACGGTTCGATTGGGTCTGTTGACGGCCCATTACCGGCAGCCGTTGGGCTGGGCGGACGACGTCCTCGCCGATGCCCAGCAGAAGCTCGACAGAATGTACGGTGCGCTGCGTGCCGCAGGCGTGAGCGGCACGGTGCAGGACGACGTTGGGGAACCGCCGGCGTCGGTCGTCGAAGCGCTCGACGACGACTTGAATACGCCGCGGGCGCTAGCGGCGTTGTTCGACCTGGCGCGAGAGGCAAATCGAGAGACGGACTCTGAGCGACGCCTGAAGATCGCCACCGACTTACGTGCAGGAGCGGGACTCCTCGGGCTGCTGCAAGCGGATCCTGAGGCCTGGTTTGTCGACTCCGGCAAGCCGGATGCGCTGGACGTTGCCGAGATTGACACGCTCGTAAGCCAGCGCGAGCGGTTTCGCGCGGAGCGGGATTTCGCCGCGGCGGACGGGATCAGGGCTCAGCTTGAGAATGCGGGCATAGTGATAGAGGATAGCTCGGACGGCTCGCGTTGGCGGCGGGCACGTTAACAGATGAACAGGCTATCGAACATACTCGCGCACGTACTGGTCGGGCTGATCCGGGCCTATCAGTATCTGCTCTCGCCGTGGTTAGGCCCTCGCTGCCGGTATACGCCGAGTTGCTCCGCGTATGCGGTCGAGGCGATCCGGATTCACGGCTCGGTCCGCGGTGTCTGGCTGGCGATAAAGCGTGTCGCGCGCTGCCATCCCTGGGCGAACTTCGGTTATGACCCCGTCCCGACTGCTCGAGTCGGCCGGTACCGGAAGAGTCTTCCCGAGTAGTCGCTCAGCATGAGCTTCGACACGAATCTGCTCGATATCGTTTGTTGCCCGGCGACGCGTCAGCCCATGGTATCCATGTCGAGCGCGACGCTGGCCAAGCTCAACAGCCTCGTTCGCGAACAGAAAATTCGCGACCGCGACGGCGCGCTCGTGACCGAGGAGCCGAAAGAGGCACTGATGACGGACGACGGCAAGATCGCGTATCCCGTCGTGGACGGAATTCCCATGCTGTTAGTAGAGCGGGGTATCTCTCTGTCCCAGCTCGACGCTTCTTAAGAGTTCGCGTTGAAATTTGCCGCGGAACGACTCGCAACCCACCTGACCAAGAATCTCGCGCCCGTGTATCTGGTAACGGGCGATGAGCCGTTGCTGGTGACGGAAGCTCTCGAATCGATACGTGTGCGTGCTCGACAAGACGGCTTCGAGCACAGAGACCTGGTTGTTGTCGAGCGCGGCTTCAAGTGGGAAGACCTGGAAGCGGACGCAGACAATCTATCGTTATTCGCTACCCGTAGGATCCTGGAGCTACGACTCTCTAGCCCGCGCCCGGGAGACAACGGTAGGAGAACGATCAGCTCTTTGGTCGACAGGCCGGATCCCGATCGCATTCTGCTGATTGCGACGACCAAGCTCGACTCGGCGGCATCCAGGACCGCCTGGGTGAAAACCATCGAGACGCGCGGAGTGGTTGTGCAGGTCTGGCCGATCGAGCGGCCCAAGCTGCCGAGATGGATTCAGCAACGGGCCGGCCGCGCGCGCCTGAAATTTTCGACGGGTGCCGCGGAGCTTCTGGCTGATCGCGTCGAGGGCAACCTGTTAGCCGCGGATCAGGAGATCCAGAAATTAGCGCTTCTGCGAGGTGAAGGGAGCGTGGACGAGCAGATGGTTCTCGACGCAGTCGCTAACAACTCGCGCTTCGATGTGTTCCGGCTCGTCGACGCAATCCTGGACGGTAATGCGCGACGTTCGCTCGCGATCGTGGCGGGCCTGCGCGCCGAGGGCATCGCGCCCGCTCTGGTATCATGGGCGTTGAGCCGGGAGCTTTGTTTGCTGACGCGGCTGAAGTCGGCTGAGTTGCAGGGCGATAGTGAGGGTCGAGCGTCGTCGAGACAGCGTGTGTGGCCTCAGTATCGTCAGCCACTCGTCGCGAGAGCGTTGCGGAACTATCGGTTAGGCCAGCTCACGGCCCTGCTGGCGCACGCAGCAGAGGTCGATGGGGTGATCAAGGGTGTCAGCCAGGGCCGGCCATGGGACGAGCTGACGCAGCTCGTGATAGGCATGTTGAATACCGACCATTCAGGCCGCGGCCGCGCAGCTTGATGAGGAGTGACTGAATTCGCGTATGGGTCCAATCGGAATTTTTGGCGGAACCTTCGATCCGATCCACTATGGTCATCTGCGCACAGCACTCGAGTTGCTGCAACGACTATCCCTGACGGAAATACGTTTCGTTCCCTGTGCGGATCCCCCGCATCGTGAAACGACGCCTACCGCAGGCGCGTACAGACTAGAGATGGTAAAGGCGGCGGTCGCTGAGCAGCCTTCGTTTGTGGTGGACGACCGGGAATTCAAGCGGGAAGGCCCTTCTTATTCGGTCGAGACGCTGCGTAGTTTACGCGACGAGTACCCATCGGTGTCTCTATGCCTGTTGATGGGTATGGACACGTTTCTGGGGCTTCCCGAGTGGTATCGATGGGAAGAGCTGACGGAACTCGCGCACCTGGTCGTGGCGCATCGACCCGGATGGCTGGCGCCCGAGCATGGGGCGTTGGGAGAGTTATTGCTCGAACGCGGTACCGATGAAGTGACGAGCTTGCACGACTCTCAGTGTGGGCGTGTGTTCGTGACGCCGGTGACGCAGCTCGATATCTCGGCGACGGAGCTGCGGACGTCGTTGAGTGCCGGGCTCGATCCCAAGTTTCTGCTGCCGGACAGTGTAAGGACGATGATCATCGAATCAGGGTGCTATGTCGAAGACAACTAAAAAACAACTGACGTCCGCGAGAGCACTGGTCAAGCTCGTCGTAGACGTACTCGACGATTTCAAAGCCGAGTCCATAACGTGTCTGGACGTCAGGCATCTGACTTCGGTTACGGATTTTATGATCATCGCGAACGGCCGGTCCGCTCGATATGCTCGCGCCGTAGCCAATGCCATCGTCGAGCGATCGAAAGAAAATCACTGCCAACCGATTGGCGTTGAGGGCCAGGACGGCGGAGAGTGGATACTCGTTGATCTTGCCGATGTTGTTGTGCACGTGATGTTGCCGAAGGTCAGAAAGTTTTATGATCTCGAGAAACTTTGGGATCTTGACAGCATGGAGGACGCGGAGGACTCCAGCTGACTTGCGATGTGCCGACACCCCGACCGCTCAGGCTAATTCAGAATAATCATGCGACTCCTCGTTATCGCCGCCGGTAATCGGCAGCCAGCCTGGGTCGACGAAGGGTTTGGCGAGTATGCCCGGCGCCTGCGCGGCACCTGTACTCTGGAACTGGCGGAGATTCCGCTGGGACGCCGCTCCAAAGCTTCAAGCGACAAGGCGCAGAAGGACGAAGGCAAGCGTATGTTGCGGGCGATCCTGCCGGCGTCCCATGTTGTCTCGTTGAGCGTCTCGGGCCGGCCATGGACGACGGAACAGCTGGCCGAACGGTTGCGGCACTGGACGACGTTGGGCGGCCCGGGTTGCCTGCTCGTCGGTGGGCCCGACGGGCTTTCGGCGGATTGCGAGGCGCGAGCCGTAGAACGCTGGTCGCTATCGCCGTTGACGTTCCCGCATGGCCTGGTGCGCGTGATCGTTGCGGAAGCCCTGTATCGGGCCTGGAGCCTGAATGAGGGGCACCCGTATCACCGCTAGAAAGCTTCGGTTCGGCCCCGTTTCCCCGTATATTTCATTGAATGAAAAAGGATTTCATGTATCTCGCCTCGGCATCTCCGCGGCGCTACGCCTTGCTCGAGCAGATTGGCGTTCCGTTCCAGGCCCGGCCTGCACAGGTCTGCGAGGCGCGCCGCCCTGGCGAGCTTCCTGACGCCTATGTGACTCGCCTCGCGCGCGAGAAGGCCGACACCGTTTGGGACGAAGTGGCGGCTGGCGAGGCGCGTCCCGTCCTCGGCGCCGATACGGCCGTCGTAATCGATGATCAGGTGTTCGGCAAACCGCGTGACGCTGAGGAGGCATTGCAGATGCTGGCAGATCTCTCGGGACGGACGCACCGCGTTCTGACCGCCGTGGCCGTACGCCATGGGCCGCGGCTGTTGAGCGAGCTGAGTTCCAGCGAAGTCCGGTTTCGGGAGACGACCGAGCGAGAGCGGGTGGCCTACGTCGCTACCGGAGAGCCGTTGGATAAGGCGGGCAGCTATGCCATACAAGGGATGGGCGCCGTTTTCATAGACCATATCAGCGGCAGCTATTCGGCTGTCATGGGCTTGCCGCTTGCGATGACGGCCCTGCTCCTGGCGGAGTTCGGCGTACCGACCTGGCTGCACACAAACGCGAAGCCCGCATGAGAGAAGAGATTCTGGTTAATGTCACGCCGCGAGAGGTGCGCGCGGCACTGTTGGAGAATGGTGTACTCCAGGAGGCCCTGATCGAGCGTGCCAGTCATCGCGGGCTGGTCAGTAATCTGTATATGGGCCGAGTGTCGAGGGTCTTGCCCGGCATGCAGGCAGCATTCGTCGATATCGGCATCGAGCGCACAGCGTTTCTACACGCTTCGGATATTGCTCGGAGCCGACATGAAGAACGCGCCAACGGCGAAGCCGATATCAACATTCGCGACCTTGTCGAAGAGGGTGCGGACCTGCTTGTGCAGGTGCTGAAGGACCCGTTGGGAACGAAAGGCGCGCGTCTCACAACCCATGTAACCATCCCGTCCCGCTATATTGTCATGATGCCGCAGAGCGCCGGTATCGGGGTATCGGCTCGCATTGAAGACGATGCTGAGAGGGAACGTCTGCGCCAGTGCATGGAGAACATCACGGACCCGGACTCGCCGCCGGGCTACATCGTAAGAACGGCCGCGGAAGGCGCGACGGCGGAGGCGCTCCGGGCCGATATGCTGTTTCTCGAAAGACTCTGGGCGGCCGTTGAGGAATCGCGGGCCGAGGCAGGTTCCGCCGAGTTGGTATACGAGGATTTACCGTTGGCGGTCAGAGTTCTTAGGGATCTCCTGGGCGCGGAAACGGAGCGTGTCCGAGTTGACTCGGATCCGCTGTTTGCGCGAATGAAAGATTTCGCGGATCGATTTATGCCGGACATATCGCCGATGATCGAGCGTTACACAGGTGAGCGACCGATCTTGGATCTCTATGGAGTTGAAGATGAGATTCAGCGAGCGTTACAGAGGAAGGTGCCGTTAAAGTCCGGCGGTTATCTGATTTTCGATCAGATGGAAGCGATGACGGCTATTGACGTGAATACCGGGGCCTATGTCGGTCATCGTAATCTCGAGGAAACAGTTTTTCGCACGAATCTGGAGGCAGCCGTTGCCATCGCTCGGCAGCTCAGGCTCCGGAACCTCGGTGGAATCATCATCATCGACTTCATCGACATGATCGAAGAGGAACATCGTCGCCAGGTCTTCCAGGCGTTGTCAGGCCGGCTGGCCGGCGATCATGCGAAGACCCAGATTATGGCTGTGTCGCCTCTCGGGCTCATAGAGATGACTCGCAAGCGAAACCGCGAAAGTCTGGAACACGTCCTTTGCCAGCCGTGTCCAAGCTGTGAAGGCCGTGGCTTCGTTAAGACCCCAGAAACCGTATGCTACGAGATCTTTCGGGAGATTCTGCGTCAGCATGGGCAGTTCGACTTTCAAGAGCTACTGGTGCTCGCCAGGCCGGACATTATCGAGCGGCTACTGGATGAGGGATCGGCGCGCGTCGCCGAACTAGAGGAGTTGACTGGATCGCCGATCCGGCTCCAGAGTGAGGGGCTCTATGCGCCGGATCAGTTCGACGTGGTCCTCTTGTGAGTTTATTGCAAGCGTATGTGGCAGCTTTTTCGCAAACTAGCTAAGCACCTCTCGATCGGGGTCGCGTTAGTGGTGATCGTGCTCGCGATCGGCGTCGGTGCGTTCCGGCTGGTCGTGACACAACTGCCCGGTTACCGCGGTGAGATACAAGCCTGGGCCCGCGAGGCGCTCGGGTTGACGATGGACTTCAGCCGGGTAGACGCTCGTTGGGCGTTGCTCGGCCCTGAGCTGACCTTCTACGACGCCAGCGTGAGTATTCCCGGCGCGGAGAACGAACCGATCTTCAGCGCTCCGGAAGCGAGCATCGGAATCAGTGCTTTGGCGCTCATCACCGAGTTTCGCCTTGTTGTCAATCGACTCACGGTGGTCAGCACTCGTCTGGTGCTCGAGCGCACCACCGACGGCAGTTTTCAGTTACAGGGCCTGCCGTCGCGGCAAGCGGCGGCAACTCAATTCGAGATCGAAGACTTGCCGCCGGTCGAGATAATCGTCCGTGACAGCACGGTCGTCTTCGAGGACAGAGTGCAGGGCACGTCTTGGGAATTTCTCGACGTCCGGCTCCGCCTGGCACGAGAAGTAGACCGGCTTCGTCTCGAAGCTCGCGCCGACGTCCCGGCGGAGTTGGGTAGCCGCATCGATGTCACGGCGGAGGGTAGTTTGACCGAGCCGCAGGACGGCAGCGGCCGGGACTGGCGAGTCGTCGCCGAGTTGCGCGACCTGGATCTGAGTGCGCTGAAGACGCGGTTTCCCGATCAACCCGGCCTGCCGCGTTCGGGGGTCGGCGACATATCCATCTGGCTCGATTTTATCGGCGGTAGGGTACAGCGTGCGACGGCCGAGCTGGAATTGGAAGATCTACTGCTCGCGGAGCATCCAGGCTTCACTGATCTAGAATCTACTTACGAGATCCTGGCGGTGACGACGGAGTGGGGCCGTGAAGATGATGGCTGGCAACTCGCGTTGAGCAATTTGGATCTCAGGCGGCAGAGTCGGTCGTGGCCCGGCAATGTCAGTATGAATCTTGGCGTGACGGAAGACTCCAGCGGGCTGAACGGGTTCGTCTTGAATAGTAGTTTCTTCAGGCTGGAGGATGTAACTCCTCTGCTGGCGGCCATTCCCGCGCATCCGGTCACGGACGTCTGGGCCGAGTTAGCGCCTGTCGGCGATCTTCTGGCACTGGAGTTCGACTGGGCGTCGAGCGCCGAGTCCTGGGTGTACTCGGCGTCGGTCGATTTTCGTAATGTCGGTTTTTCCGTCTACGAGCAGTTGCCCGGCGTGAGCGGACTGTCCGGCGAACTCCGGGCGGACTCCCGGAGTGGCCGCGTAGCGCTCTCGACTCGTGACGCGCAACTAGACTGGCCCGCGATTTTCCGGCAGCAGCTCGATATCGAAGAGTTGACCGGCATCCTGATCTGGCGGCAGGGCCAGGACGGAATTCGTCTCGTTAGCGATAACCTCAAGATCAACAATCAGGATCTGACGAGCCGCTCGAACTTCGAGCTGACGATCTCGCCTGACGGTAGCTCGCCGCGGCTGGAACTCGAGAGTAGCCTATCTGGTTTCGATACGACCAGGACGAGTCACTACCTACCTGCAGCCGTGCTGCCGGCACCGGTCGTTGCGTGGTTGGATCGATCTATTATCAGCGGGTCCGTTCCCCGGGCCGCAGTCGCGTTCGTCGGCCCGGTGGCGGCCTTCCCGTTCTACGAGGGGGAGGGGAGTTTCTGGGCTACGTTCGATATCGAGGATGGCGTGCTGGACTTTGTCGACGGTTGGCCGATCGCCGAAGATATTCAGGGTACGGTCGAATTCCTGAATGACGGCTTCACGGCCAGCGGCACCGGTAGAATTCTTGGCGAACATATAGCCGACGTCAGCGGCGGTATTGCGGACATGCGTAATGCGGCTATCGATGTCGAAATCGCGACGACGGCTGCTCTCTCCGACATACTCGATTACCTCAAAGAGGTTCCGCTATTCGCACGCCGCCTGGGCCCGGACTTAAGGCGGCTCGAAGCAGGTGCCGGCGCCGCGGAGGTAGAACTCGCACTAAGACTGCCGTTGACCGACTTCGCTGCCTACGAGCTCGATGCACAAGTGAGTATGCAGGGCGGTGAACTTACCGTCGCGGGGTTCGGTTTGGCGGCGACTGATATA
>CAUZMW010000063.1:0-14674 GCA_963581225.1 Gammaproteobacteria bacterium | reverse complement strand
ACTCTGCTCGACCTGCCACGGCCGCTAATCGAAGCAGGTAGTTTCGAATACGGAATACGGGGACGGTCTACCTAACTCACGATCCGCATTGAACTGTCTAGATAGTTAGGTAGACCGTCCCCCCCCCGTATTAACGTGAAAAATAAACCCGGTACCTTTTTCTCGGGAAGGCGGCGAGGCGGCCGCGCGCGGCTAGATCAAGCGGATCGAGTGCCCACCATCGACAGGTAACGCCACGCCCGTCATAAAGCTCGATGCGTCGCTGGCGAGCAGCAACAACGGACCGCTGAGTTCCTCCAGCTGTCCGAGTCGGCGCGGGGGAATACGGGTGAGATACCTCTTGCCGCGTTTCGTAGCGAAGTAATCCTCGTTCATCTCGGTCAGGAAGTATCCAGGGCATAACGCGTTGACGCGGATGTCGTGCTGCCAGAGCTCGATTGCCATGGCGCGCGTCAATTGGATGACCGCAGCTTTCGATGTCGCATAAGCCGGGTAGCCGGGCGTTACACCCATGCCGGCAATCGACGCGACATTCACAATCGCCCCCGGGCATTTAGCTGCAACCCACCTTCGCGCTGCCTCCTGTGAAACGCGACGTAGTCCGTTTACGTTGACTTCCATCACCCGGTCCCAGTTCTTCTCCTCCATCTCCAGTACCGTGCTGACGTCGACGATACCGGCGCTATTGACGATGACGTCAGGCAGGCCCGCAGCGCGCTCCGCTTCATCGAACAGAGCGGCGACACCGTCGCGCTGCGTCACGTCGAATTCGATGGCCGACGCCCGCCCACCGTCCGCTTCGATCTCGCTGACCAGAGAGTCGAGGAGATCCTTGCGCCGTGCCACGACGATAAGTTGCGCTCCCGCGACAGCGAGCACTTTGGAAAAATTCCGGCCGATACCGCTCGAAGCACCCGTGACCAACGCGATCTTGCCGCGCATCGTGAGATCACTCTGTTGCATCGGCATCCCCCGCCTGTAGCGTATGGAATCGATTCACCAATTGCGCATAGAACTCAATGAACTGCCGATCGGAAAAGTCTCGCGGCCGTGGCAGCTCGACCGGTACGTCTTCGACGATCTCGCCGAGAAAGTTCAGCATGATGAGACGATCTCCGAGCGTAACGGCTTCGCGGATATCGTGCGTGATAAAGATAATCGTGCGCTTTGTTTCTTTCCAGATGCGCAACAGCTCCACGCGCATCTGCTCCGCAGTAATTTCGTCCAGATGGCTGAATGGCTCATCCATCAGCAGCACCGCGGGCTCGACACATAATGCGCGAGCGATACCGACGCGTTGCTGCATTCCACCCGATAACTGATGTGGATATTTTTGCCCTGCGCCACTCAAGCCCACGAGTTCGAGATAGTGCTGCAATCCTTTTTCGAATTCATCCCTATCTCTGTTCTCCGGCCGGACGAAACGGAGATTATCTTCGACCGTCAACCATGGCAACAGGCGTGCGTTCTGGAATACATACCCAAGCTGTGTCTCCCCGGGTCTTGCATGTATTTTCACAGAGCCTGTCGTCTCCGCTTCCAGCCCCGCGATGATATTTAAGAGCGTCGTCTTGCCGCTACCGGACGGCCCGACGAAAGTGACGAACGCGGTCTCTTCGATATCCAACGATAACCCCGGCAATACACAGTGCTCGTGATCGCCATCGGTGAAGATCTTGACGAGATTCTGAATGGACACCGCCGTCTGCATGTTCAGATCACCTTTTTCACGTGTGGCCGCCAGCGATCGAAGTAGCGCTCCAGAGGAATGAGGGCACCGTACTCGATCACCAACATGACGATCCCAAACAACAGCGCCCAAGCCACGATACCTCGGACCGAGAAAATTCCGAACTGGTAGCGCATCTGATAGCCAATGCCGGTACTTGCGCCAAAGACCTCGGTTAAGACCGCAACCTTCCACGCAACGGTGAACCCGATACGCACGGCCGCCATGATAAATGGCATCAGTGTCGGCACGATCACACGGCGGATCAGGCGGGGCCCATCGATACGATACACGGAACACATATCAAGCAGCTGTTTGTCGACGGACTTGACGCCTTCGCGGACGTTAACTGCAACGAATGGCAGAGACGCCAGCGCGATGGCAGTCACGGGCGCCGCAAGCCCTATTCCCAGAACCATGATCGCCAGCAAAGCATAAACAAGCCCGGGAAGGGATAACCCCAGCACGATGAGATCCTGAAAGAACCGGTTCCAGAACTCGCGGCTACCCATCAACAGGCCGATCACGGTGCCGGCCACCAAGCCCAATCCGAAACCAAGCGAAATGCGCACCATGCTGTCGCCGAGGTTGGAGAAAAACAGTCCGTCCCGCAGCGCGTCCTCGAGACTGTCGAGGACCCCCATCGGCGTGGGGAAAAGATCGATATCGATCAGCAGCGTCAACAGCTGCCAGACGATGATGACAACGACCAGCGTCACCCAGCGCCGATTAAACACGATCCGTCGAAGAGTTTGCACGACGACAAGGCCGACGCCCTCCGGCTTGCCGACAGCGAGATTCATCGTCTGGACTCCGTTATCTTACTCATCTAGACGACCCTATCGATCTTCGGTCGCCAGCGACTGAAGTAACGCTCCGCAGGCGACAGGATGTAATACTCGATGAACAACATCGCGCCGCCGAAGATGAACGTCCAGGCCAACATGCCGTGAACCGAGTAGGCATCGAAGCTCGCCCGGATCTGCCAACCGACGCCGTTTGTCGACCCGAAGACTTCAACCAGCGTGTTGACCTTCCACGAGATCGAGAAGCCCAGACGAATGCCGGCGAAGATAAATGGCAGCAACGACGGAATAACGATCCGGCGAACCAGATCCCAACGGTTTATTCGATAGATCTTCGCCATGTCCAACAGATTCTTGTCGAGAGCTTTCACTCCTTCGCGAACGTTGACCGCGACGAACGGGTATGACGTCAACATGATGGCAAGAACGGGCGCCCACAACGCTTGCCCAAACAACATGACGGCGATCAGTGCGTAGACGAGCCCGGGAAGCGCGAGGCCGAACACAACCAGATCTCGCAGGAACTCGTCCCAGGCTCGGCGGCTGCCCATGAGGACGCCTGCGATGGTCCCGATGAGCATGGCCGCAGCGAACCCAGCCACGATGCGGGTCATGCTGGCCCAGAGATCATCGACGAATGAAAACGTCGATAGGATCTGCCAGAACTCGACCCAGACGCGGCCGGGCGTCGGGACGACTCGAGTGTTGCGAACGACGGCGGTAATCTGCCAGGCGGTAAGAAGGACAGCGAAAGCGATCCAGCGCGGATGCCAGAGAAAGCCGGCCAGCCAACGTCCGAGCCGAAATTCCATTCGCGTGGCGTCTAGAACGGGCGGGTCGCTAGCGGCGGGACCGCAATAAACGTCGGATCGGGCAAGTCGTCGGGCATGAATCCCCCGCGTCTCATCAGGTCGAACACCCGGCTCTCGGTCTCGATCCAGGCCTCATCAAGATAGACGCTATCGGGAAGCCAGTCATGCTCGATCGTGTAACGCGTCATCGCCTGACGTTCGGCCTCGAAATTCTCAGATTCCGGATCCAGGCCGAATTCTTCGGGATACCGGCGGATGATGTCTTCCTGATTTTCTCGCCAGGCCTGCAAAGCCTCTTCCCACATCGCTAGAAAAAATTCGACTTCTTCCGGATGGGAATCGAACCACTCGCGCCGTGCAAGGAAAATGTTGCCGGGCACGCCCTTGTGCGCCCTTGCCGGATCGAAATGATCCCGGTAATACTCCCACGTACCACCAACGTCATAGAGCAGCCTGATTTCCCCACTCGTGAACTGCGGCACGACGGCTTCGGCGATGATGATGCCGCCTTCGATGTCACCGCTGCGCAGCAACTCGCTCAACGCGAAATGAGAGTTCACGATCATGTCGAACTCGTCTGTGCCGATTGTGAGGTCAATGCCCTCCGTCTCCGCCAGCATGACCGCCCAGATCATGGCCGACGACAGCGGACCCGTGACGCCGAAGGTCTTGCCGCGTAGATCCGCGACTGATTGATACGGGGAATCGGTCTTGACCCAGATTGGAACTCGGCCGAGATTATAGATACCAAAGATCACGAACTCGTCGTCGCTTTCCCGCATCATGGCGGGAACTTCGTAATCGCCCGTCGATGCGATGTCGGCATGTCCGCCCGCGAAGAACGCAGCTTCATCCCAGGTCTCGACAAAATCGATCCGCTTGCCGTATTGCCGTTCGTATTTTTCGATGATCCCGGTGTCTTCCATGTAGCGGACAATCGCATCGGGTGCGAACACGAAGCGAACGAGGTTTTCGTCATCCGGAGCCGAGCCACAGGCACAGAGCAGTAGCGTCGATAGACCCAACGAAATTCGCGAAACGCGACTGACTTTCAAGATCACCAGCGGAACCACTCTTCTTGTTTCGGGTGAATTGGCCGTTAGCTGCTGCATGGCTTATTAAGCTCTGCCTTCCTACAATATCGAATCGGCTATCGAATTCCCATGAAATCGCGGACAGGAGTACCTCACCGTGAGAATTGACGTTCACAACCACTACATTCCCGAACATGCCATTCGGGCAGCCCGCCGAGGCGATGGCATCGACGGGATCACGCTGGAGACACAGGACGGCGCTGAGTATCTCGTTCATCCGCAGATGGGCATGCGTTACCCGGTGCAACCTGTTTTCTTCGATCAGGCGGCCAAGCTCGCGCACATGGACGGTCTCGGCATCGACCTATCGATCCTCTCTATCGTACCGCTGTGGCTATTCCACTGGACCTCGGCTGAGATCGCGCAGGACTTCTGTCGTGGTACCAACAACTGGCTGGCCGATTTCTCTGCCGGTTCCGATCGGCTGCTTGGCATGGCGAGCGTTCCACTCCAGGCGCCCGAAGCGGCCGCGGAAGAGTTGCGGAGGTGCGCGCACGATCTGAATCTTCGCGGAGTCCAGATTGGAACGACGGTCAACGGCGTGCCACTAGATGACGAGCGGTTTGCGCCGTTCTTCGCTGCCGCGGAGGAGTTGGAGATGCCGATCGCGATTCACCCTTGCTATTCCGGGAAGGCCCCGCCGTTCAAGGATTTCTACATGAAGAATTTGATCGGCAACCCGCTCGCGACGGCCGTTGCGGCAAGCCGCATGATTCTTTCTGGATTCCTAGATCGCCATCCCGAGTTGGATATTATTCTCGTACATGCGGGCGGCTTCATGCCATACCAAATCGGCAGGCTCGACCACGGTTACCGCGTGCGGGCAGAAGCGCGAGCACAGATCAGCAAACCGCCTTCCGAATATTTGCGGAGATTTCATTTCGACACGATCACGCACGCCGCAGCACCGTTGGGATTCCTCGTTGATCTCGCCGGCCACGATCGTGTCGTTCTCGGAACTGATATCCCTTTCGATATGGCGGACGTCGACTTCGCGGCCATCATCGCGGCAGCGAATTTACCTCCTGGAGCCGCGGCCGCCATTGAAAAAGACAACGCCGAACGCCTGTTCAAAATCAGTTGACCCGCCGAGGCCGCGCTTGACATCGCGGATGCTCTGTTCGACAGTCGCTCTCGGGCATCCAACAACAACAGGAGGGGGCCATGCTCCCATCGACGCTCGTCAGGCATCGAGTTTTACTCTCTGCCACCTTCGCTAGCTTGCTTTGCGGCCTGATTACCGGCGCGAACGCACAAACGTCGTCTTACAACCCTTTCGTAGAAGACGCTCAGAACATGCGACTCGTCGGCTACAACGATTTGCAAGGCCGCAGCGCGTATCAGCCAACGATTCAGCACCAGGGTGACCGCTGGATTGCCTACATCGGCCACCACAACGGCAGCGCCCAGAATCCGCTCGCCGGCGGGGAAGAGAGCAACGGTACGTCCATCGTCGATGTCACCGATCCGGAAAACCCGCGATACATCTACCACCTCCCGGGCACGGACGGCGACGGGGACGGCGAGAGCGAAGCGCAGATGGTGCGCACTTGTTCGGGCAGCGATTTGCCAAACGGCGTCAACGGCAGTTACTACCTGCTGCGCGCGGTCGGCCGATACGGCCACGAGCTCTGGGACGTGACGACGCCCGAAGAACCCGTGTTCCTCTCTTCGATGGAGGAAGATACGGGCCTCGTAGATACTCACAAGAACTGGTGGGAGTGCGATACGGGTATTGCGTATCTCGTCTCCGGTGTCGAGGGCTGGGCGACCCGACGCATGACGCAGGTCTACGATCTTTCCGATCCCACGAACCCGCGCTTCATCCGCAATTTTGGGCTACCGGGGCAGCAACCCGGCGCGCCCAATCATGAGGAGATGTCAAAGCACGACCTTCATGGTCCGATCGCCATCGGAAACCGCATCTACTTCGGTTACGGCACGTTCTTGGACGGTGTCATTCAGATCATCGATCGCGAAAAGCTACTGCGCGGTAATCCCGCAGTCGAAGATCCTTTCGAGCCGACCGATGAGAATCTGGAATACCCGGTCATTTCAACGATGTTCACGGGACCGCGGCTCGGAGCGCATACGGCCTTTCCGGTACTCGGTATCGACGTCGACGAGTTCGACGACAACACTGAAGGCGGCACACGCGACATGCTCCTGGTCATAGGCGAATCCCTGCGCAACGAATGCCGTGAAAATCGGCAGATGATGTACATGGTGGACATCACAGATGAAATGCGGCCATGGCCAGTCGGGAATTATCAAGTCCCCGAGGGCAGCGGCGATTTCTGCTCACGTGGTGGACGTTTCGGTACGCACTCATCTAACGAGAACATGACGCCGATCTACTATAAGAACATCGTCTTCCTCGCTTACTTCAACGGCGGCGTACGAGCCGTAGATATCCGCGATCCGTGGTCGCCCAAAGAACTCGGTTACTACATTCCGCCGATCACCGAGGCAACCACCGAGCGCTGCGTTAACGTCGACGGCGTCGAGCAGTGCAAGACCGCGATCCAGACGAACAACCTGGAGATCGACGATCGGGGCTATGTCTACGCCGTCGATCGGGCCAATACGGGACTCCATATTGTCGAACTCACGGGTTCCGCGCGCGAGGTTGCCAATTTCGAGTGAGGCGCCAAGGGCACACCAAGACGGCTTACCTGATCGCGCTCCTCTGCGGCGGGAGCGCGATACCCGCGATCGGCTGGACGCACTGGGAGGGCTTCGAAGCCGCCGATCCCGCGACTGCCGCCGCCCTGCTGACGTTCGATAGCGCTGTTGACCACTACACGCCCTTGGACACCGGGCCGTTACCATGGCGCGCGCCCATCGACGGCGATAGCGATTCGAGCACGGCCGGCGAGGAAGCCGGAGCCTCCCCGCACTCAGGTCACGCTGGCACCGCGCCGACCAACCCACAATGAGAACGCGCGTTACTCGCGCTGCCGTTTACGGCATCTATGCAGCCTGTGCCTTTGCTATCACAGCCGCCGGCGGCTGTACGTCGATCCAAGGAAGCGCCGCCGATGGAGTAGCGGCCGAACCGCCGCCGCTGTCTGACGAGCAACTCGCGCTACTAGAACGCAGAACGCAACGCGAACAAGAGCTACTTGCGCAGCCGCTAACGGCGGAATCTTCTGCGGAAATCGCGCTGCTGCATCATCCTGCCGTCGAGCGCACGCTCGAAACGCTCGACATGCCCGGCTTCGATCGTCTGCAGCTCGCGCATATGGTCAATCCGGATTTCAACGGGGGGCGGCCTCCCGGTACCGTGGACACCAGGATTGAGAAGTCTCTGTCAGTGAATGTCATGACCTGGGTGATCATCCCGGCGCTCGCTTCGGCCCGTTCCACCGAGGAGCGCGCCGCGCGTGTGCAAGCGGCCGATGAGATGACTGCGCTTCTGTTCGCAGCACGGCGTGCGTGGGTCAGCGCTGTCGCCACGCGTCAATCGATGCGTTATTTCCAAGACGTCGTCGTCGCCGCAGAGGCAGGCCGCGAGATCATGGAAAGCATGCGCCGCGTCGGCAACTCCTCGGAGCTTGAGGCACTCCGCGCGCAGACGTTGTACGCCGATGCGGTCGCGCACCTGACGACGTTGCAGGTCGCAGCCGCGATCGAGCGCGAGCGGCTGGTCCAGGCCCTCGGGCTCTGGGGCGAGGATGCCGAACGCGTGCAGTTGCCCGAACGGCTACCGAATCTACCGACTGCGCCGATCGGGCCCGACGGGCTCGAGGCACGCGCGGTTGCACAACGCTTCGACGTCCAGGCCGGACGTCTCGAGGGTCTGGCAGGAGAAGCTGGTGTGAACGCGCGTGCCGATGTACGGACCGCATGGCTCACCTATCGCGGCGCGTACGATCTCGCGCAACATACGCGCTACGCCGTCGTACCGCTCGCCCGTCGCGTGTCGGCGGAGCAACTCAAGTTATACAACGGCATGCTCGTTAGCGTACTGGACCTTGTCGCGGACGCGACCGAGCGCATCAACGCGGTCAACGCCGCGATCGAGGCTGAGCGCGATTTCTGGCTCGCCGAGATCGAATTGCAACGCGCCATGTCCGGTGTCGGCAGATCGGCGGTCGCGTCGCAACTGGGAACTCAAAGCAGGTTTCAGCCAGGGACTGCCTATCATGTCCACTAGGTCGGATCACTGATGGTCTCGCGACGGAGCTTTCTGACGAGCGCAGCCGGAGCGGTCGTGAGCGCCGGCGCCGTACCCCGTACTGCCGCCGCGAATATTCCGGAGGCGCCCCTGGTGGATACGGCGGCCACGCAACCGCCACCCCCGCCGACCACAGGGCGGCCGTTTCAGCCGGTCGTGACGCTCAACGGCTGGTCGCTGCCCTGGCGAATGCAGGACGGCGTCAAGGAATTTCATCTGATTGCCGAGCCCGTCGAGCGCGAGATCGCCGCAGGAATGACTGCGCACCTCTGGGGTTACAACGGCCAGTCGCCGGGCCCGACAATCGAATGTGTGGAGGGCGATCGCGTACGCATCTTCGTCACTAACAAGCTGCCCGAGTACACGACAGTCCACTGGCACGGAGTGCACGTACCGAATGGCATGGATGGCGTCGCCGGTCTCACACAGCCCCCGATTCAGCCGGGTGAATCCTGGGTCTACGAATTCGACATGCTGCACGCGGGCACGTTCATGTATCACCCGCACGCCGACGATACCGTGCAGATGGCAATGGGCCTGATGGGATGCATCGTAGTTCATCCGCAGAATCCCGCCACGCTCGCGGTCGACCGCGACTTTATATTCGTCATGAACGCGTACGACATCGAGCCGGGGAGCTATACGCCTCGCGTCAACACGATGACCGATTTCAATCTGTGGACCTGGAACAGTCGGGCGTTCCCCGGTATTTCGCCGCTCGTCGCTCGCCAGGGTGATCGAGTAAGAATACGGATCGGCAATTTAACGATGACCAACCATCCGATTCACTTACACGGCCACACTTTCGAGGTGACCGGTACGGATGGCGGTTGGGTGCCGGAAACCGCGCGCTGGCCGGAAGCGACGATCGATATCGGCGTCGGTCAGATGCGTGCGATAGAGTTCATCGCCGACGCGCCCGGTGACTGGGCGTTCCATTGCCACAAGACCCACCACACGATGAACGCCATGGGCCACGAGGTACCGACGTCGATCGGTGTTGACTTCGAGGAGGCCGCGGAGAAACTGCGCCGCCTAATTCCCGAATACATGGTTATGGGCGATCGCGGCATGGCCGAGATGGCGTCGATGCATATGGAGTTACCGGAAAACACGCTACCCATGATGACGGGCGCAGGGCCGCACGGGCCGATCGGGATGGGTGGCATGTTCACGATATTTAAGGTCCGTGGCGAGCAGCCAAATGGCGATTACAGCGATCCGGACTGGTATTCGCCGCCGCCCGGAGCGACGGCCTATCGCACTACCGACTAGTTCTGCCGATCACGCGACTGCCGATTTTCCTTGCGCGTTGCTCGCAGTCTGCGGGTTCAACTCGCAGGCCTCATCCCAGGTGATAATGTTCAGCGTGCGCACGAAACTGCCCGCGCCAACGTTCTCCGCACACCACAGACCCAGCTCGACGATCTCCGATTCGGAGAAATGCTCGCGCAACTGTTCGTAGAACTCGTCGTCGTCAGCCTTAGAAATATCGTGCTTGAGGTGGTCGGCAAAGCGCAACGCGGTCTTCTCGCGCTCGGATAGAACACGACTGTTCTCAAAATCCCATACTTCCTGGATCTTGTCCTCGGTCAAACCGACATCCCGAGCTGCGCTGGAACGCACCGTACTGCAGTAGCCGCAGGTATGGTCGAAAGCGATCTTCACTCGACAAAGTTCCTTCAGATCCCGCGGCAGCTCTCCGTCGTTGGAGAGCGCCATCCAGTAACGGTACCAGGCAAGGCCGGCTGGACTTCTGAAAATTACGCGTAAGACTCGCGGGTCCGGAGAACCAGCACTTTCCGCGAGCGCAATGTATTCCAGTGCCTCGGGCGCCAGATCCGTGTCATACAAATAATCTAAACGTGGCATTCCTTACTCCTGGCCCTCGGGCGGCGTCATCAGCTCTCAGAACCGAAAAGTGTAGCTCGCTTTCGCCGTCAAATCCGCGTTTGAGGAGTGAAAGGTTCCGTTCTCATCGAGGTCTTGAAGATTGTGATTGAGGACCAGATAAAAGTCTCGGCCCGCCTGCGGTACCCAGTGCAGCCTGCTATTGATCCCGAGAATATCCGAGCCATTATCCCACTGAATCAGATTCACCCACGACAGCGTAGACGAGAACACCACTTCGGTAGTGAACTGCGTCAGACGCGTGGTAAAGGCGCCCTCGGGAACATCGATGTCATTGACCTGATACGAGGCGCTGAGGGAAAAATGTTCGGAAGGTCTCCAGCTTAAGTTCGGCCGAATCGAGACGCGGTCCCCATCATAAAACTCCCCGCCCTCGTATGTGATGCTGCCAGAGAACTTGCGCTGACCGCCGGTTCGAATCTGTAAGCGACAACCATCAAACTCGTACAAGCCGGGCTGGATGACCACATTCATTTCCGGAGCACGCCTGCGCAAGATAGTGAACGGCTCGATCAAGCCTTCCTTCTCGCGAGTGCAGCCGAAAAACACGGTATCGTTTGTTTGATTCTGCACGAAAACCCGTAAGCTCACCGACTCGCTTTGCAAGCTGCCGTCTGCAAGGCGCTCACTTCGGGAGAAAGACGATCCCGTGAAAAAGGCCCTTACATATCTGTCGCGTGGTCGAACAGTGTAGTTGAGTCCACCTGAGTACTCGCGAATGCCGACCCGATTGGCGAAGCCCAGTGCCGGATTAAAGTTTTCCTGTAACTCCACGTAACTCGCGTCGCCGGAGAATTTGTCAGGCGCGCGTACCTGGAATCCGACGCCATAAGCCGAGTCCTCGCCGTCCAACTCTGGTGTATCACTCTGTTGAACCCACGCCTCACCGGTCAGGGAGCGCCTGCCTGGGAGGCGTGTACTGAGGTAGCGAAAATCTACCCCGACCAGGGTGTTATCCAGATTCGTCTGGGGGTCACCGTCGGTCACAATCACGCCGACGCTGGATTCCTCGAGTACGTTAAGCGTCGCTCGTCCGACGAAGAGATCGGTGGCATCGATATCCTCGAACTGTTCTTGCCGGATATTGAGGACACCCAGGTTCCAGGGACCAACCCGTCCCGTCAGCTTGGCGCCGACGTCCAACGGCACCGGCTCTCGCGACGCGCTGAGTCCAATCGTGCGAGAGAAGAACGGCCGGCCGTTTTGGTTACCGCCACCGCCAAAATTACTCCCGCCGATGCGACCAAACTCGAATATATCCGCATCCTGCAGAAAAAAGTCACGCTTCTCCGGAAAGAACAGGCTGAAACGCGTGAGGTTGACCTGACGGTCGTCGACTTCCGTCGCCGAGAAGTCCGTGTTGAGCGTCAACACACCGGTCATCGACGGCGTGAACTTGTAGAAGACATCAAGGGACGGCTCGGAATCGGTCGTGGTCTCGCCGGACGTGTAGTCCTTAGACTCTCGCATGCTGTACGAAGGCACGACGTCGAGTCCCCGCCCCTGTTCGAGGCCGGCCAAACCAATCGCGACACCCGCGACGCCGGGGTTTTGAGCCCGAGTGCGTGATACCCAGCCGATGGTCTCATTAGTTCGCGCGATCTTCCGACTGAAATTGATGCCCCAGATATCATTGGCGGGATTGAAGGAGAGCGTTTTGTACGGAATGGCCATCTCAACCGTCCAGCCGTCTACCACGATCTCGGCCTCGGCCCGCCAGATGCCCTGCCAGTTGGACTGCGTTTGTGTCGTATTCTGGTAGATGGCCTCGGCGCGTACGCCGTTCGGGTTGACCTGAAAGCGATAACCGCTACGCCGGTCGTGAAAGGGATCCAGGATCACGCCGAAGTTGTCGTCATTCCCGACTCCCGATCCCTGCCTCAGGATCTGCGCCGTGATCTCGTCAGGCTCCGTGTCCCAGAGCTTGGCCGCAATGTACAGGTTGTCGTCGTCATAGAGCACGAACACCTGCGTCCGCTGTGAGGGTTCGTCGTACTCGTCCGGAGTAACCTCATGGAAGTCCTCCACTACGTCGGCGAGAGCCCAGACTTCTTCATCCAGCCGACCATCGAGGATTGGCGGAATCTCGGTTCGTACGGCCCGAAAGGATTTCTCGACCGCATCATCTCGTGTCTGCCCCAGCGCCGGTGCCGCGACGACAGGTAGACAAATACAAAAAATGAGAAGATATATCATGAATTGAACCGTCAAGAGAGGTAGATTGGCCCCGAGTGCCCGCGATTATTGCACTCGATGCTACAAGTTAAATGAACGATCCATTAAAACTGCCGAATCTAATGATTTCTTGACCTTCGTCGGCCTCAGTCGTTCCATGGCCCGGTCGGACGAGAAACTGATAAGCTGGAGCCACGAGTCGTTACCTGCCTGAGTAACTACGGAGAAAGCTGGATGTCTAGGCGAATTCTTGTGCCCCTATGTGCGACGGCGGTTGCGATGATGGCGACGATGTGGGCGACGGTTCCGGTCTTCGGTCAGTCCCCGCCGCCATCGGCCCTCGTCAACCAGCGGTCGCAGGAAACCCTCGACGCCGCTCGAGAAGCCTCCCCACATTCGCCGGAGGAGACGTTCGCCTATTTCGAGGACGATTTCGAAGCTGCGCTCGCCAAAGCAGTCGATCGCGTGTGGGATCCAGCGAGGCCGCGTCCAAGCTCCCCGCGCACGCCGTGGGGCGATCCCGACATCGCAGGCTATTGGACGAGCGCCAGCTATACACCGATGGAGCGCCCCAACGAATTAGCCGGGCAGCCCTTCTATACACCCGAAGAGGCGCTCCAGGCCTACCAGACACGTGCACTTCGGGATGCCGCTACCGACCCGGCGACCGTGCACTATGACTGGGCAGAATTTGGGATGGACGTCTGGCAAAGCCCGATTAGGCCGAACCTGCGAACGTCGCTGATCATAGATCCGCCGGATGGAAGGAAGCCCGCTCTAACGGCTAACGGCCGGGCGCAGTACGAAGCGCATGCGCAACGCCATACTCTGGAATCCCGGCACTTGTTCGAGCGCTGTATTACCGGCGATCAGGGACCGCCGCGAGTTCCGTCTCTTCAGTCCGTCGGCGAGTCCCAAATCATCCAGACGCCGGATCACATCGTGCTCATTACACAGACCAATAGTGACGTACGCATCATTTCGATGGACGACCGTTCACCGTCTTCAGATAACGTTCGCGCTTACCTGGGCGTTTCACGCGGCCACTGGGAGGACGATACACTCGTTGTCGAGACGACGCATTTTAACGAGAAAGCGAGAGTCAGACGGATTCAAGAGGCCGGCCCAAACCTGCACCTCATTGAACGATTCTCGCGCGTCGAGGACGACCTGCTCCTCTACGAAGCGACTCTGACGGATCCGGCGGTGTGGGAAGCGCCTTGGACGTTCGAGAATCCCTGGCCGAGGATGGAACCGCCCGGGTTGTTCGAGTGGGCATGCCATGAAACCAACTACGGCCTGATTAACGTCGTCAGAGGGGCGCAGATTCGAGCAACGGAATACGAAGCCGAACTGGCTAGATGAAGTTCCAACATATTACGCTTGAAGAGGCAGATGGTTTAGCGACGGTCACGATGTGCCGTGCGCAACGGCGCAATTCTCTTTCGGAAGATCACCTGCGCGAGCTCCTGGACGTTTTTCAGATTGTCGCGACGAGCGATGCGCGTGGCGTTGTGCTCGCCGCGGAGGGGCCCGTCTTCTGTTCCGGTCACGATTTCAACGATATGCACGGCCGCGATCTCGACCAGATGAAACAGCTCCTCGAGCGCTGCGGCGAGCTGATGCAGCTGCTGCAGAAAATTCCACAACCGGTGATAGCACAGGTAGAAGGACTCGCTACCGCCGCCGGCTGCCAGCTCGTTGCTTCGTGTGACCTGGCGGTGGCGGGAGAGTCCGCCCAATTTCAGACGCCCGGCGGCCGCGGCGGCTGGTTCTGCCACACTCCCGGTGTTGCGTTGATGCGTGCCGTGGGTCGAAAGCGCGCACTCGAAATGCTCCTAACAGGCGACCCGATCGACGCCCAAACCGCGGCGGACTGGGGTTTGGTGAATCGCGTCGTGCCGGACAGCGACGTCGCGCTCGAGACCCGAGAGTTACTCCAGCGCGCGACTCGAGGCAGCAGCTAC
>CAUZMW010000062.1:0-14751 GCA_963581225.1 Gammaproteobacteria bacterium | reverse complement strand
TCCTGGTCGTGCCCTTGAGCACGATGGCCCCGGCATCTCGGTTCGAGAAACCGGCGATCCGCGTGTATTCCTCGCCGAAACCCACACAACCGGACAGGAGCACGATGGGGGACGTTAGCTGCAGCCCGCAGAAGTTAACAGCCAGTGCATTGGTCATTGCGGCATAGTGTAACTGCTCGGGTAATGTCCTGTTGGAACGGGCGAAAATATCGCGACACGGCGGTCGCTTCTTGGTCGTTCACGGTACACTTTTCACCATGTTCGATCTGATCCTGTATGAACCGGAGATTCCGCCGAATACTGGCAACGTGATCCGCCTGTGTGCGAACGTAGGGGCGTCGCTCCATCTAGTTCACCCGTTAGGCTTCGAGATGGAGGCGCGACAGTTGCGGCGGGCCGGCCTCGACTACCACGAACTCGTGAAGGTCAGGGAACACGAGTCGCTGGAGGCTTGTCTTCTAACGCTGAAGCCAACACGGCTGTTCGCGTTAAGTACCAAAGGCACCGAGACGCTCTTCGAGCAACGCTTTACAGCCGGGGATGCGTTCCTGCTCGGTCCGGAGACGAGAGGGCTACCTGATACCGTGCTGAGCTCAGCCGTGCTCGACGGAGTCGTGCGTGTCCCGATGCGCGAGCAGAACAGGAGTTTGAACCTTTCCAACACCGCGGCCGTGGTTCTATACGAAGCCTGGCGCCAGTTAGGATTCCCGGGCGGCGTTTGACGACAACCGCGGGCTGGACGAGGGTGACCTACTCGGGGGACAGCGGGCGGCGCATCAGTCTGATGACTGCCTCCTGGGGACTCATCTCCTCGTAGATGACTTTATAGATCTCTTCCACGATAGGCATCTCGACGTTTAGTCGGGCCGCTACGTCGCGGACGGCACGAGCGGCGTAATAGCCTTCCACAGTCTGGCCGATAGCTTTGCGCGCTTCTTCCACGTCGGCTCCCTTGGCAAGCCCGAGGCCGAACCGCCGGTTGCGGGACTGATCGTCGGTGCATGTCAGTACCAGGTCTCCCATCCCGGAAAGACCCATGAACGTGTCCTTTTGGGCTCCCAGAGCCAACCCTAAGCGAGTCATTTCCATGAGTCCGCGCGTCACTAGAGCGATTCGAGTATTGGCACCGAATCCCAGTCCGTCGGATATGCCGGCGCCGATAGCCAGGACGTTCTTGGTGGCGCCGCCGACTTCAACACCGACAACGTCGTTTGAGGTATAGGCACGAAAGTTATCCGAAGCGATGCCCTGCGCGAGTCTGAGAGCGTTGTCCTGATCGCTGGATGCGACCGTGATCGCGGTCGGCAGTCCGAGCGCCACCTCTACGGCGAACGTCGGTCCCGAGAGCACGGCGGTCGTTGCCTTCGACTCGAGAACGTCGTCGGCGACCTGGTGCGGTAAGAGCCCGGTTTCGGCTTCGAAGCCCTTCGTCGCCCAGGCGACGAACTCGGGCGGCGCGGTGAGAACCGTTAGCCTTTCCAGCGTTTCGCGAAACGCGTGGCTCGGCACGACGAGCAACACATCCTTCGCCCCTGATACGGCCTCTTCGAATTCGGTTGTGACTTCGAGTCCATCGGGAAACTCGACTTCCGGAAGATAAGTCGTGTTGCGGTGAGCCTTCGCCATCGCCGTGATCTCTTGGGTTTCGATGCCCCACATGACGGTCGGGCGTCCCGCACGAGCTAGCTGAATGGCGAGCGCTGTTCCCCAGGATCCGGAACCCAATACTGCGATTCGTTCGCTCGCGTTGATTGGTTTGGCCTGGTCTCGGGCGACTATCTAGTGAATGGGCTGTGGAGGTTGAACCGATTCGCCGTTGCCGTCGGTTCTATCCTTAAGGACCTGTGCGTACAACGCGTCGAAGTTAATCGGCTGTAATAGAAGCTGTGGAAATCCGCCGCGGGTGATGACATCGGAGATCGCCTCTCGAGCAAACGGGTAGAGCGTCCCGGGGCAATAGCTACCGATCAGCATTTTCGCTTCCTCAGCGGAGTAGCCTTGAATCCGAAACAATCCCGCCTGCTCGATCTCCAGTATAAACAGCGTCTTATCCTCGTCGACCGCTTCTACGGTCAGCGCCAGGGTCACCTCTTGCGTATCCGGCGCCACTTCACTAGCGCTGGATTTAATGTTGAGCTTCGTCTGCGGGGAGACGTTGCTGGAAAATACGCGCGGCGATCGCGGCGACTCGAACGATAAGTCCTTTATATAAATTTTCTGCAGGACTAGTTGCTTTTCCGAGTTCGTTCGGTTTTCTTCCGCCATGATGTTCCTATTTTTTCACTAGAGGCAGGTTCTCGGCTTGCCAGCCCCTGAGCCCGCCTTTGAGGCTGAAGGCGTTCTCGAATCCGGCGTTTCGCAAAACACCGGCGGCTTTCCCCGAACTCGCGCCGTCGTCACATACGGTCAAGAGTGGCTTGCTCTTCTGTTTTTTCGCGATGTCCTTATTCGACTCGACATCGGCGAGAGCGATATTGCGGGAATTCACGATGTGCCCAGCCTGATACGCGTCCGACGAACGCACGTCGATAATCATTGCGCCCTTGTTGATAAGGCGCACGGAGTCGCCGGCGCTCATGTTGGTCAGCGCCGTCGCTTTCAGCCGCAGCTCGTAGACCATGACGAAACACCAGCTCCCGATGAGACCGAGCACGAGGAGGATATGATTTCCGGCAAATTCGGCCAGTTGGGCCATCGATAATTCCTATAGCATTGCGATGATGACAGGCGCGCATTATAGCAGCGGACGGTTCCGCAACGGTTCCCCGATAGCACCCAAAAAGACTAGACTGGGCATCGTCGTGATGCCAACCTCCCGTCAGCTTCTGATTCTCGGGACAGGTATAACCTGGTTGCTTGCGGTCGGCGCCCATCACACCAATGCTCAGGGCGACGAGGCGCAGGCGCAGGCGCTGCGGTCGGTCCGCGGTGAAATCGGTGCGCTGGAAGAGCGCCTCGCAGCGCAACAGGCCGAACGGGAGACCGAGTGGCTGGTGCTGAAAGAAGCAGAGCTCAGGGCGGCTGGAGCGGCCCGCGCGTTACGGGATATCCGCGAGCAACTTGCGCAACAGAGCGCGCGACAGCGGGTTCTGCTGGAAGATTTGCGAGTGGCCAATTCCCGTCTCGATAGCGAGCGTGGTGCTCTGGCACAGCAGCTTCGAACGAGCTACGTGACCGGTCGGCAGGAAGTGCTCAAGCTACTGCTGAACCAACAAAACCCAGCCCGTCTGGGTCGCATGGTGATCTATTACGATTATCTAAACCGTGCCCGAAGCCTGCGTCTCGAGGTCGTCGAGTCGGAACTAAAGGCCTTGACGCGGCTGACGGCCGAGAACGTGGATGTCGGTTTGGAGCTAACGCGTCTCGGCCAGGCACAGGCGGCTGAACTGAGCGCTCTGGAGTCTTCCCGGGAGGATCGTCGCGCGGCGCTCGCAGTCCTGGAACAGGATATAACGACCTCCGGAGACGAGATTCGACGTCTCCGCGATGAAGCGCAACGACTGGGAGAACTTGTCGCAGAGCTCGAGACTTCTCTGGGGCTGTTTCCGCCAGAAACCGCGGGAGGTTTTTCGAGTGTCGCCGGGGAACTTTCCTGGCCGGTTGCCGGCTCGCTGGACAGCGATTTCGGCGAGGCTCGCGCCGGCGGACAGCTCAGGTGGAGTGGCGTCGTCATGAGTGCGCCGGCCGGGACGCCGGTGCGTGCCGTCTATTATGGGCGCGTGGCTTATGCGAGTTGGTTACCGGGCCTGGGTCTGCTTATTATCATCGAGCACGGTTCTGGCTACATGAGCCTGTACGGCCACAACGAAGCGTTGTTGAAGGAGTCAGGAGACCGGGTGGTACCGGGGGAGGTAATCGCTCACGTCGGCGACTCCGGCGGTCAGCCTCAGACCGCGCTGTATTTCGAGATTCGCCGGGATGGCGAGCCCATCGACCCGCACCCGTGGATGGCCCGGGAGCCGGGCGCCACGCGGTAGCGGGCCCGCGCTCAATGGGGCCAGATTAAGGTAATTGGGCAATTCACCGGTTCCTTTCCCTATGCTAAGGTGTTCAAAATAATAATATTGTCAGGGGTGACAAATACCGCATGTCTCTGAAGGTCAGAAGCGTTCTAGTCCTCGTTGTGGGGACCGTCCTCGGGCTCACCGTCTCACTGGGCAGCAGCCTGCTCGGTGAGCGGCAGTCGACGCAGGAGGCAGCAGTGGCTTCTGTGCGTATGCAGGATGTGCAGCTCCTGGTGGAGGTGATCGAGCGCGTCCGCAGAGAGTACGTCGATGTCATCGACGATAGTCAGCTAATCGAAAGCGCGATTCGCGGCATGATCAGCGAACTCGACTCACACTCCCGGTATCTCGGGCCGGAGGACTACGAAGAAATTCGCATCAACACGACCGGTAACTACACGGGCGTCGGTCTCGATGTCAGCGTCGAGGAGGGCAAAGTCATCGTCGTGTCGCCGCTCGATGGTACGCCGGCCAAACGCGCAGGCATCTTGGCGGGCGATATTGTCGTTTCGGTAGACGACGTACCGGTGGATCAAGATCATGCCGAAGAGACGATCGGGCGAATGCGCGGGAAGCCCGGAACAGACGTTACCGTCGGTGTGCTTAGGGATGGCGAGGAAAAGCCGATGCATTTCGCACTGACCCGCTCCGAAATACAGGTAAAAACAGTTCGCAGCGAATATCTGGGCGGCGGTTTCGGCTACATCAGACTGACGGGATTTTCCGATCGCACGGCCGCCGACATGACGGATGCGGCGATCGCTCTTCAGGAGCAAGCCGACTGGCAGCTCAAGGGTCTCGTCTTGGATCTTCGCAATAACCCGGGCGGTGTCCTGGACTCAGCCGTCGACGTTGCCGATGCTTTTCTGGACCATGGCCTGATCGTTCGCGGCACGGGCCGGATTCGAGACTCTCGCTTCGAGCACTATGCCGTAGAGGGAGACGTACTGAGCGGAGTCGAGATGGCGGTGCTCGTCAACGCGGGTTCGGCATCCGCATCGGAGATTGTCGCAGGGGCGCTGAAAGAAAATGACCGAGCCCACCTTGTCGGCGAAACGACCTATGGTAAGGCGTCCGTGCAGACAGTGATGCCGCTCACGGCCGGCCGCGCTATCAAGCTGACGACGGCTAGATATTTGACGCCATCCGGACGATCGATTAACGGAATCGGAATCGACCCGGATTTCGTTGTCCATGCGCGAAACTCGAAAGAGCAATTTGGGCGCGCTGGCAGCCAGATCGCTGCCGATGACGACAACCAACTTCAGGAGGCGCTTCGCGTCATCGGTTATCGCCCGGTAGAGCTCAGTAGAACTCAGTGACAGTCGGTCGAGGCGGAGGTCGGCGTACGGCGTTGCTGATTCCTGATTCCGACACCCGCGCATCAGCGGCATCCCGTGACGCGAATTCTCCGCTCTGCGGCGATGAACAAAGACCCTTTCGAACGAGGTCTGGACATCGAGCAGGCCCAACTTCGTGGTTTTGCCCGCAGTATCGCTGAAGTTGAGTGGTTATTGTTGGTGCTCGTGATGCTCTACCTGTTCGTGACGCGTCTGGAGCTTGCCCGCCAAGAAACAGTCGTCGGTAGCCTGATAATTTTCGCTATCCTCATTTTGAGTTTTCGACTGATACCGCGGCTACGCGAGCGAACTCTTTTCAAAATCACGCTAGAAACGTTAGTCATGGTCGCGTTTCTGACGATAATACTCAGTCAGAGCGGCGGCGAGACGAGTCCGCTTGTGAATCTCTATCTGTTACCGATCATCACAGCCGCGCTGGCCCTGGGTAAGCGCGCAACTATTCTCGTGATGATCCTGGTGTGCGCTTGTTACTTTATGCTGGCAATCGTGTGTGAGGGTGTCGTGGCACTGTCCCCAGCGCTCGCATCGCAGGCCGCCGGAGTACTCGCCCCATTTTTTCTGGTCGCACTCCTCACCACGATGCTCGCGGACAATATCCAGACGGCGAAGGGAAGAATTCGCTCGCTCTCGGATAGAGATGAGCTAACCGATATCTACAACATCCGCGCATTCATGCGCCTGGCAGCGGCGAAGCACACGCGTTCGGCGAGAATGGAACGGCCATATTCGATTCTGATGGTAGACGTTGACAACCTGAGGCGCATTAACGACTCGTTCGGCCACGAAGCGGGTAACCGGGCGCTGAAATTGGTACGGGAAGCGCTGTTGCGCATCACGAGGACCGAGGACATCGTGATGCGATTCGGTGGCGACGAATTTATCCTGTGCTTGCCCAATACCGATCGGGAAGTTGCGGCGGAAGTCTCGCAGCGAGTTCGCAACGTTGTCTACGCATCGACATTGGAAGCCAACGTAGAAATGGTCCGCGTCAATGTGAGTGTGGGTGCGGCGAGCTACCCGATCGATGGCAAGGACCTCGAGGCAGTCATGCGAGCGGCGGACCAGTCCATGTACAAAGATAAAGAGATGCGCAAGGCTCCGAAGGACCAATGGGCCGTACAGAAGACCTGGGTGAGCGAGATTTTATGAATCCGGTCGTTGACTTCGTCGCTCGATACGAGGGTCGGTGGCGAAGTGAAACATCGCTCGGCCGTGCCGAACCGCAATTGAGATCGCTGCCGACGACCGCAGCCGTACAATGCGCGGACCGGCGCCCGGAGATCTGCACGCTGGATTACCGGCCCGTTTGTGCGCCTCGAGATACCGGAGTCCGGTGCGTGACCACGCCCTGTGACTTCACCGAGCTCGCGACCTATAGAAATGCATGCGCGGCTTGCGCCGATCCTCGGGTAGTGCGTTCTACGGAAGGCGCTTGTGAGAGTCTCGAGTAATTTCGGTGCCGTCTGTCGTAAACGGCGCGCGAAGGTTTCTGTCGCCGACCTATGATAGGTTGACGATCAAGCCAATCTAACTCGGTAACTCTTATGACAGCCCGAATCCTCTCGGCTGCGATCGGCCTTCTGACGCTGGTGGCATGGGGGCAGCCTGCCGTCGCGCAAGTCGCGGAATTTTCGGTGTGGTTGGAAGCACTGCGGCTGGAAGCAATCCAGAGCGGAATCTCCGCTGCGACCGTCGATGCCGCTCTTGCCGACGTGGCGCCGGTCGAGCGCATTATCGAGCTCGATCGCAATCAACCCGAGTTCAAGCTCGATTTCTGGGGCTACGTCGATCGCGTCGTCTCTGACACGCGTATCGCGCAAGGTCGCGTTCATCTAGAGGAGCACCGGGAACTGCTCGAGGATGTCGAGTCGCGTTACGGTATTCCGCCTCATATTCTCGTCGCAGCGTGGGGCATCGAGAGCAACTTCGGGCGAACTCAGGGGAGTACGCCTGTAATCAGCTCGCTCGTTACGCTCGCCTACGACGAGAGACGCGCGGCGTTCTTTCGTGCCGAGCTGCTGCACGCGCTGCGAATCGTCGATGATGGGCATATCGATCTCGACGATATGCTGGGTTCATGGGCTGGGGCGATGGGGCAGCTGCAGTTTATGCCCTCGACGTTCGTCGATTATGCCCGGGACGGCGACAGCGACGGCCGTAAGGATATCTGGAACAATGCTGCCGACGCGGTGGAATCTGCCGCCAACTTCATGGCAAGCGCGGGCTGGCAACGAGGCATCATCTGGGGTCGCCAGGTCCGGCTTCCGGCCCAGTTCGACACCGACCTGGCAGGGCTCGAAACGAGAAAGCCGCTCGCGGACTGGCAATCGCTCGGTGTTCGAACGACTGCCGGCGACGATCTGCCGAGTGTCAATATCGAGGGCTCCGTTGTTTTGCCTGCCGATGACATTGAACCGGCGTTTCTCGTTTATCAAAATTACCGGACGATCATGCGCTGGAATCGGTCACATCTGTTCGCCATTTCCGTTGGTCATCTCGCAGATCGAATCGCAGGAAAGCCGCCGCTGCAACGTAACGGAGGCAACGCGTCGGATTAATTTCCGGCCCAATAGTAAAGCGTCCAGCTTCGATTCACGCCACCTTGGAGTCCGATATAGCCTCTATACCACCGCACTCAGGACCGGCCGAGCGAAACAAGGGGCCGATCCTCGACGAATTGCGCCGCACGCTGCCGGAAGCAGGGCTGATCTTGGAAATCGCGAGCGGTACCGGGCAGCATATCGCGCACTTTGCGGCGGCGCTGCCCGCGCTGCGATGGCAGCCGACAGACGCGGATCCAGAGCTGTTGGCCTCGATAGCGGCCAGTGTGAGCATGGCAAAGCTCAGCAATGTTAACGCCGCCGTGCAGCTCGATGTGCGGAACACGCCGTGGCCGGTAACGGAAGTCGATGCGCTTTTGTGTATCAATATGATTCACATTTCAGCGTGGTCTGCGACGCTCGCGTTATTCGACGGCGCGAAAGACATTCTCTCTGCTGGTACTGCTCTGTTCCTCTACGGTCCCTATCGTAGGAATGACCGCCATACAGCACCGAGCAATGAAGCATTCGATGCCTCGTTGCGCTCACGTGATCCGTCCTGGGGCGTAAGAGACTTGGAGGAAGTCACGAAGACGGCGGAAGCAGCAGGGTTCCTGCTCGAAGAAGTCGTGGCGATGCCCGCCAATAACTTTAGTGTGATATTCCGGAAGGCACCGTAACCGAGATCGTAGCTCCCAGCAGGCGCTGTTCGCACCCGGGCCCGGGTGGTTCGGACTCGCGCGACTGTCTCGCCTTATGTTAAATAGCAACGTCACGAAAAAGGAGTTTGAGGCATTCTGGGCCGGCGGCGGAAGCAGTATTTAAAGCAATCGCAGTGGATCCTTCGGGTCGACTCCCGGCGCATACTGCAGCCGGCGATCTAAATTCGTTACCTCGTGAATGAGATTGAGCCAGTTGCTGACAATCGCCTTGCCGGTATCCCGCCAGGCATTAGTGGTATGAGCCACCATTCCGCTCTCGGGAAAGTCCGGTAACGGCTCGGAACTGTTCGACGCGCCTGAAGCCGCTTCGATATATCGGTCGGCGACCTCGATCGCCTGGGCGGAGAGATAATTCTCTGGATAAGGCGGCGCAGATTCCAGTTCGCCGTTTAGGAACCGGAAGACTTCTCGCTTATATTCCTTCAGCAGGCTGTTGGCATCGTATTCTGGGTGCCCCTGCGTGTAGACGGTGCGAAACTGGTCGGGACTGACAGCCATATGGACCCCCACCTCCGCACTATCCACGAGTACGGTTAGTCCAGCTTGTTCGAGTTGAGATCGGGTGACCTCATTCCAGCGCGAGTGCGGTGCGGCGAATCGAGTTTCCACGCCGTTCATCAACGGGTGTTCTGGACGAACTACTTCGTGGCTGTACACACCCCACTGCTTCGATGGCAAGTGTCGCCGATCGATTTGATAACTGTGCTTGATTAGCGCGTGTGACGCCAGGCAGGAACACAAGGTGGAGGCGCAGTGCTTCTCAGCCCAGTCCGCGACGGCGATCAATGGCATCCAGATCGGTTCCTGATCCAGCAACGGAGTCACGACATTGGCGCCCGTGATAATCAGCGCATCGAGGCCGCACTCCGCCAAATTCTCGAACTCGAAATAGTACTTTTCGATATGCTCCCCGGTCTGTGCGCCGCGATTCAGCTCCGGTATGGAGAATGGATAGACATAGAGCCTGGAACTTAAGTCGCTACTTCCGACCAGCCCCATGAACTGCTGTTCGGTCGCCGTCAGAGCGGCATCCGGCATCATGTTGAGGAGGCCTATATGAAGCTCGCGGCTGTCCTGCTGCCGCGCCTCTTCGAGCGTCAGGATGTTGTGACCACGTTTCCGCAGGCGATCAAACGTAGGCAGATCGTTGTGCGCGACCAGGGGCATAGGCCGAAGATCCGATATTTCGAGCGCGGGTAGGCGCGTCATCTTGACACGCTCGACGCCGGAGAGACAAACGGTAGTGGCTCGCGCCGAGCATTGCACCGATTTAATGCGTCTCGGGGAAACCTCCTATTAGGATCGTTGTCCTGGTCTCTAGGAGGCGTTTTTTTTGCAAGCGAAAAGGGTAGCACTCAGGCGATTCCTCGAGCGTAGCGCGCTGCCGTGCTTGGTGATTTTGGCGTTATGCCCCCGAGTCCATGCGCAGCAGGCAGATAGCGAACGCAAATCGGTTGAGATAGTCCGCACGGACACTCCGCCCGTTATCGATGGACATATCGATGAACCGGACTGGTCGCGAGCGGCCGTCATCGATGATCTGCACCAGATGACGCCGATCGAGTACACAGAGCCGTCTCAGCGCACCGAGATTCGGCTTCTCTACGACGACGATGCGCTCTATATCGCCGCGCGAATGTGGGATACGGAGGCCGAAAAAATCGTGTCGCAGAATCTGCGGCAAGGCCAGCAGGTCTGGGGAGATGATTTCTTCGGTATCGTGCTCGATCCGTTCAACGATCAACGCAGCGGCTACCTGTTCATGCTCAATGCCAATGGCGTTCGGGTCGAGGCCTTGTATCTCGATATCAGCAAGCAGCAATGGAACTGGCAAGGAATCTGGGAAACCGCTGGCACCCAGGATGATCAAGGCTGGTCGACCGAGGTGGCAATTCCGTTCAAGAGCCTATCGTTCGATCCGCAGAACGATGCGTGGGGGATCAACTTCCGGCGTCAGATCGCGCGGGACAACGAGAACGTAGGCTGGGTCTCCCGCAATCGCACGATGAATCCGAGCGTCACCGGAGTCGCCACGGGCTTGCGCGGGCTCGATCAGGGTCTCGGACTCGACATCGTGCCATCCGTCAGCGCGGTGGGCGAGAAAGATTTCTCCGCCTCGGCGACGGAGTCGAATGTCGAGCCTTCGTTGGACCTGTTCTACAAGGTCACCCCGGCGCTCAATGGCGCGTTGACGATCAACACGGATTTCTCGGCAACGGAAGTAGATGATCGCCAGGTCGATCTAACTCGTTTCAGCCTGTTTTTCCCCGAGAAGCGCGCATTTTTTCTACAGGACTCGGATATCTTCGAGTTTGGCCGGCTCGGCGGCGGGATCTTCAACGGACCCGCCGTATCGCGGCCGTCGCTGGAGAACGGCCGGCCGTACTTCTCTCGCCGCCTGGGATTAAGTGCTACCGGCGAGCCGGTAGACATCGACTACGGCGGCCGGCTCAGTGGCCGCATCGGGCGCTGGAGCATAGGCGCATTGACCGTGCGCCAGGACGCGTTCCAGGACGTCGACCCAACCGATGCGTTTGTCGGCAGGGCAGCGTTGAACGTCCTCGCGGAGTCGACGATAGGCATGATCGTCACAAACGGTGATCCACGGTCGAATCTCGACAACACGCTCGTCGGCGCGGACTTTCGTTACCTGAATTCACGGCTTCCGGGCGGCCGCATTCTGGAGTGGGAGGCCTGGTATCAACAGACCGATACAGAGGGCCTCAGCGGCGATGATGGCGCCTGGGGGTTTCGGCTGAGATCGCCGAATAATTCCGGCTTCCGCGGCGGCATCGGTGTCAAGGAGATCCAGGAGAATTTCAATCCCGCGTTGGGATTCGTGAACCGCCCTGGGATTCGCGACCACACGGTCGAACTTGGCTATACGCACATCCCTGACGGCGGCCGCCTGACGAGCATCCTTTCCCGTATCGATGCGCAGCGGATCGATCTGGTAGGCGGCGGAACGCAATCCCAACTGTTCTCGCTGATTCCGGTGCAGGTGGAGAACGGCAGCCGGGACAAGCTAACCACTCGTTACATCTTGAACAAGGAGGTCATTGCGGAGCCGTTCGAAATATCAGACGGCGTGATCATACCGATCGGTGAGTACAGCTTCGATGAGTACGGATTCGATCTGCAGGCCGGCAATCAACGCCGTGTGTCGGGAAGCTTCTCTTACCGGCAGGGAGAATTTTTCGATGGCGATCGACAGCAGCTTCAGGGCTCGATCACATGGGCGCCGTCGAGGCATTTTCGGGCTAGTGCCGGCTATGAGTACAACGACGTGGATCTACCCCAGGGCGACTTCGTCGTTCGCCTGGTTACGTTGCAGGCCGGCATCAATTTTTCTTCGACACTGTCCTGGATAAATCTTATCCAGTACGACAATGTTTCGGAGACCGCGGGCATCAACAGTCGCCTGCACTGGATACCGGAAGCAGGACGGGAGATGTTCATCGTCCTGAATCACAATCTCGAGGACTACGACCGGACCAATTCCTTCCACTCGCTGGGCGCAGAGTTAACGGTGAAATTCAGCTACACGTTTCGGTTCTGAGAAAGCGATGGCCTCGTCGCGAGTCTTCGCCGTCGTTCGCGGCCAGGCGGGCGCTCCTACAACGACGTGCCGAGCAAACCCTCTTCGGCGTAGCGTGTAAGCAGTCGATCGTCGTGGGACGGTACGACGATAAGCCCGTCCGCGTCCATGACCTGTTTAATCCATGTCATCTGGTGCATCAGAGCCTGCGGATCTTCCTTCACGCGGGCGATCGTCGCCGCAGGCCGCAGTTTGAGTTCCGTGATGTTGTCGAGCGACCAGCCGATGTCGCCGATGAACAAAAACTCCTGGCCGCCGGCAAGCTGGACATAGACCATCTGATGTCCGTGCGTGTGCCCCGGGGACTTTATCAGGACGACACCGGGTGCGACCGGGAGTATTAGCTCGTAGTCGACAACGATATAGTCGCGCGCTTGTGCGGGCGTCAGCGTTATCTCGGGCAGCTGCGGCGCGAGACTAAGCGTTCGGACCTGATCCTTCGTCAGAATCGTTTTTGGCGCGAGTTCATCGCGGTAGTCGCTCCGGAGCACTCCGGCGACATGATCGCCGTGTTCATGCGTAATAATAATAAGTTGCGCGCGCCGAAGCGCGGCCTGCACGGTATCGTTTACGTCAGGCCAATAGGGCTCTACCCGGCCGAAGCCATAAAAGCGGTGGACTGTCTCGTCCATGCCGCTATCGAGCATGATGGAGCCGTCAGGGTAAACGATCTGAAAGGCCGAGCGGGCCGAGATGAACGGATCTTCGCTTCCGTCCTCGATGACGGCCGAGTAAGTGCGGTGACTCTCCGCCACCTTCGCGAAATTGATCGCGTCCGCTAGTTCGCCGGGAACCGTCGCCGCCGCCTGGCGGACTCGCTGCAACAGATTCGCCGGATAGGGCTCCGACTCGCGCGGGATCAAGTCGTCGGTGTTGGCAGCGAAGGAATTCTGTAGACCAGCGGCCACAATGACGGCGAGTAGCCGGACGCCAAGGCCGTTTGTCACTACCGGACCGGTTCCAGCATGAAGTCGATGGCTGCGAGAATCTCCTCGTCGGTAAAGTCGAGGCGACCGCCCTTCGGCGGCATGAAGCCGGTCTCGCCCTGGTAGCCGTTCATCACATGGCCTTGAATCACTTCGATGCCCTGCGCCAATCGCGGCGCCCACACGACCATATCCCCGCGTTCCGGGGCGCCGGTGATACCGGGAGCCGCGTGACAGATATTACAGATGTCGTTGTAGATCTGCGGTCCCGACAGCGGTGCGCGGACCGTTCGCGGCGGAAGCTACTCAGCCGGAATGACATCGACATCCGCATCGCCGATCAACGCGACCTGCCCGATCGGCCGAATCCGCTCGTCGACGAGTCCGATAGCCGAGAGATTCTCCGCGGTGCCGTCTCCATGGCCGACGAAGTCGGCAAATAGGACAATGCCGGCGATTGCTCCGATCCACACTCCAAGCAGGAGCATGAAGCTGTCGAAAAATTTTTGCTCTTGGTTAGCCAAAGCGCACTCCCTGGGCGACGCGGGCGGATTATATCGATATTAGCTCGACCCTCAAAGCAGTCGATCAAGACAACGCATCTGGATCGCTTCGGCGACATGGTACTCACGAGGCAAGTCCCACCGACGTAACTTGTACAGGTCTCTGATAGCCGTAAGCGAGTCAGCGGTCTGTCTCATCCACCAGCGAATACGGTCCTCTCGGTCCTGAGCGCGTTGAGCCAGGAGGGCTTGAGTCCTAAGCTGCGGGGGTTTCCTGCATCTCGGCAAGCCGGGCTTCGAGCGCCTCGAGCTTCTCGCGGGTACGCGCCAGTACGGCCACCTGTACGTCGAATTCCTCACGGGTAACAAGATCCATCCTTTCCAGCCCCGTCTGCAGCAGCGACTTGAAGTTGCGCTCCAGATCCTCGCCCATCGCCTTGAGGTTCTGCGGTACAGCTTCAGTGAGTCGTCGGGCCAGATCGTCTAAGTTGGGACGATTCGAACTGTCAGCCATTTCACTATCCCGTGGGTGAGCAAGACGAGGCGCAATTCTCGCGAACCGCGCCAGAAACGGGTTTCATGATACTCGCAATTAGATATCGGCCTCGACTTAACTTAATCTTGGCTTCGACTGGTTAGGAAAGGGCGAACTCAGTCACGGGAGGATCGGAATCGCTGGTGCTAGACTGGCCGGAATACCTCTACGGACATTGATTGGCATGCGGTTTCAATGGCTCTATCTACTGCTGGTCGTGGCCGGCTCCGCAGCGGGCGCTCAGATCTGCCGCTCTGTCGACGCCGACAGGAAACGTCACCTATAGCGACCGTCCTGCTGGCGACGATGTCGAGACGATATTCATCGACACTGCCACCGCTACCCTGGTCGCGGCGAATGCGGCTGACAACGAGGCCACTGAAGCGGGTGCGACTGCTGCCGAAGACGAGGCGGATGAAGTCGTGTATGCCGGGCCGACCACCGAGGAGATCGCGGCGGAGCGAATGGAGAATTGTGGCCTGGCGCGAGACCGCGAGGAACGCTACCTGGCCGCACACCGAATTTACATGGGCTCCGAGGCAGAGTGCGAATATCTGAGTGA
>CAUZMW010000061.1:0-14754 GCA_963581225.1 Gammaproteobacteria bacterium | reverse complement strand
CAATATTCTTTCCGCCATGCTGGCGAAGCGACTCGGTGCCCGAAAGGTCATGGCGCTGATCAACAAGCCTGCGTACGCTGAGCTCATCGAGGCCGGTACGATCGATGTTGCCATCTCTCCTTCGCAGGTCACGCTCGGTACGTTACTCGCACACGTTCGTAGTGGCGACGTGGTTAAAGTTCATGCGCTGCGACGCGGTGCCGCCGAGGCGATCGAAGCGGTGGCACACGGTGACGAGGATGAGTCGCGTGTCGTGGGTCGCGCAATCGAGCAGATTCGTTTGCCGCGTGGCGCGACGATCAGCGCGGTCGTCCGTGGTGACGAAGTGCTGATGGCTCATCATGACACGGTGATACAAACTGGTGATCATGTCATTATTTTTATGTCGGAGCGCCGTCAGATTGACGAAGTTGAGCGGCTGTTCGAGGTCGGCGCCAATTTCGTTTAGCGTGATGGGAACCTGTCGCCAATGCCGGTAACGTTTCTAGCGATACAGCGCGTTCTCGGCTATCTCGTGATGCTATTCAGCTTGACGATGCTGTCGCCGATTCCATTCTCGCTGTATTTCGGCGATGGTACCTGGACCGCGTTCGCTGGATCCTTTCTCGTTATTCTCGGGTCCGGGGCCGTGATCTGGTACCCGGTACGCGACGAAGAGCGCGAGCTACGTCTGCGAGACGGTTTTCTCGTCGTCGCGTTGTTCTGGGTTGTGCTGGGCCTGTTCGGTGCCGCACCGCTACTGTTATCCGAAGATCCGAGCATGCGTTTTACGGATGCCGTATTCGAGTCTGTCTCAGGGCTGACCACGACCGGGGCGACAGTTCTAGCGGGACTGGATTCATTGCCGAACGCCATTCTATTTTACCGGCAACAACTACAGTGGCTCGGTGGCCTCGGCATTATCGTGTTGGCCGTCGCAGTGTTACCGATGTTGGGCGTAGGTGGAATGCAACTGTACCGCGCTGAGACGCCAGGCCCCGTGAAGGATTCCAGGCTGACGCCGCGTATTACCGAGACGGCCAAGGCGCTGTGGTATGTGTATCTCGGTATTACGCTGGTGTGCGGAGTCGCTTATTGGCTCGCGGGCATGAGTATGTTCGATGCGTTGTGCCATGCGTTCAGCACGGTCGCGATCGGCGGATTCTCGACCCACGACGCGAGCATTGCGTACTTCGATAGTCCCGTCATAGAGATGATTGCCGTCGTCTTCATGTTCGTCGCGGGCGTCAATTTCTCCCTGCATTTTTTCGCCTGGCGGCGCCGGCGCTTGACAAATTATCTAGCTGATCCGGAGTTTCGGGCGTATTTGAAACTACTCGGTGGCCTCACATCGATCGTGCTCGCTTATCTTTATTTCACTGGATACTATTCGACGCTTTCGGAGACGTTTACGAAGGGCCTCTTCCAGGTCGTTTCTATCGGCACGACGACGGGTTTTACGACCGATAACTTCGCGAGCTGGCCTGGGGCGCTTCCCGTGCTGCTGATCTTTTCGAGTTTCGTAGGCGGATGCGCCGGGTCGACAGCCGGGGGCATGAAGGTCATCCGTTGGTTACTGATGTATAAGCAGGGCTGGCGTGAGGTACAGCGGCTCGTTCATCCCAGCGCATCGATAACGGTGAAGCTTGGCGACAAGGCCGTACACAGTCGTGTTGTCGACGCCGTCTGGGGCTTCTTCGCCGTGTATGTCGTAGTCTACAGCATACTGCTGCTGTTGTTGATGGTAGACGGCGTCGATCAGGCCACCGCGTTCTCGGCGATCGCTGCGACACTCAATAACCTCGGCCCGGGACTGGGCGCGGTCGCCGATGGTTACGGCGGTCTAAACGCGGTCAGCAAGTGGTATTTGATATGTGCCATGCTCCTGGGTCGTTTAGAGATCTTTACTTTACTCGTGTTGGTTACACCGATTTTCTGGCGCCGCTAGCCGTGAAACAGACCGCGAATCTCGAGGCCATACTAGCCCGAGGCGAAGACAACGCGACCATGCGTTTCGCACTAGGCTCGGAATACTTGAAAGCTGGAGTTCTCGATAAAGCAGTCGGACATTTAAGCGTTGCCGTCAACCTGGACCCGGACTATTCTGCGGCGTGGAAGCTACTGGGCAAGGCGCAAACCGAGGCCGGCCTTCCGGCTGCCGCCATCGATACCTATCGTCGCGGAATTCAGGTAGCCACAGCGCGCGGCGACCAGCAAGCTGTTCGAGAGATGCGGGTATTTCTGAAGCGCCTGGAGAAAGCGGACTGAGCGCCGACCTCCGCAGCGTGGGCTAAGAGGACAACACATGTTGAAGTTAAGACAGTCCTTCGAGGACTTCAGCGAGTTTACGGGTACCGTCATCGCCTGGCTGACGCTCACGATGGTTTTGGTAACGTTCATCGTGGTTGTACTCCGCTATGCATTCGATCTCGGTTGGATCTCAATGCAGGAAAGCGTGACCTGGATGCACGCGGCCGTCTTCATGCTCGGTGCAGCGTATACGTTGAAACGAGATGAGCATGTTCGCGTCGATATCTTCTATCGCGGCATGTCCGTTCGACGCAAAGCGATTGTCGATCTACTCGGGACCTTGATCTTTCTGCTGCCGATGGCCGTATTCCTGGCGATGGCGAGTTGGGACTATGTTTACACATCGTGGGTTATTCGCGAGGCATCGCGTGAGGCCGGCGGTCTGCCTTATCCCTTTGTGCCAATATTGAAGAGCCTGATTCCTGCGACGGCCGGCATGCTAATCCTGCAGGGGATCGCTAACTTAATCCGGGCGATACTGACGCTGACGGGCGGAGGGTCGTCGGGCCCTGATCGCAAGCTGTCCATAGGCGAAGCGATTTAGCCATGGAGTGGATCTCGCTCCTGATGTTCGGCGCGGCCGTACTCGTATTGCTCGCCGGGTTTCCCGTCGCGTTTACATTGGGCGGAACAGCGCTGATCTTCGCTTTCACGGGTGCGATTCTCGGCATATTCGACGCGGCATTTTTGGGCACGATGCCGAACCGCGTGTTCGGTATCATGAGCAATCAAACGCTGATGGCCGTGCCGCTGTTTGTCTTCATGGGCGTTACTTTGGAGCGCGCGCGAATCGCGGATTCCTTGCTTGAGAATCTGAGTTCGCTGTTCGGAGGGTTACGAGGTGGTCTCGGAATATCCGTGACCATCGTCGGCATGTTGCTGGCGGCCAGTACCGGTATTGTCGGCGCGACTGTCGTGACGATGGGCTTACTATCCCTGCCGACGATGCTGCGGCGAGGTTATAGCCCCGAAGTCGCGACCGGAACGATCTGCGCGTCGGGCACGCTCGGTCAAATCATCCCGCCGTCGATCATCCTCGTGTTGCTGGGCGATGTCCTGTCCTCCGCCTACAGCCAGGCACAACTCACGCAAGGGATATTTTCGCCCGACACCGTCTCCGTGGGGGACCTGTTCGTCGGCGCTCTGATCCCGGGGTTGGGTCTCGTCGCCCTGTACGTGATCTATCTGATTGTCCTAGCGATCGTGAAACCGGAGACCATGCCGGCGAACCCGCCGCTGGGCCCGGATGAACGAGTCAGTTTGATCCAGGTGCTGCTTGCATTGCTGCCGCCGTTAACTCTGATTCTCGCCGTACTCGGCTCGATAATGGGCGGTCTCGCGACGCCAACCGAGGCGGCCGGTGTCGGTGCCGTCGGCGCGCTATTACTGGCGTTATTGAAACGCGCTTTCTCTATCGACCGGCTGGTTGAGGTCATGCAGCGTACCGTTCGCGTGAGCAGCATGGTGTTCCTGATACTGATCGGCGCGTCGATGTTCTCGCTCGTGTTTCGGGGTTACGGCGGAGATCGGCTCGTTCAGGACTTACTGCTGAATCTTCCTGGCGGCGTCGTCGGCGCGATGTTTACGGTGATGCTGCTGATGTTCCTGCTCGGGTTTGTGCTGGATTTCATCGAGATCACGTTCGTCGTTGTCCCGATCGTCGGCCCAATCCTGCTGACGATGGGCATCGACCCGGTTTGGCTCGGCGTCATGATCGCGATCAATCTGCAGACGTCGTTTCTCACGCCGCCGTTCGGTTTTGCGTTGTTCTACCTTCGGGGTGTTGCGCCGGCGAGCGTCGAGACGAGCGCTATTTACCGCGGCGTCATACCGTTCGTCTTCATACAGCTATTCGCGCTGGTCCTGTTGGCGCTCATCCCTGAGCTTGCGACCTGGTTGCCGTCCGTCATCTACGGGCGCTGAGCGCCGAGCCACTACTCGCGGACTGTCTTGGCTGGGCCCATGCTGCGGGTCTCGACGATCGCTTCTTCGTCCCTGGCGCCATCGAAGTGCCAGCCGCCGGCGGGATGTTTCATATAGCTGCCGGCCGGTAACGGACCCATGTCGTCCTTCTCGGCGTCGGCGCTCGTGGCCGTATACCAGGTACCCGAGATCACCGTGATGTAGCGATCCTGGTCGTGATAATGGGGAGTCGAATAATTACCGGGCGGGAACCGGTTGCGTTGAATATAGAAGCCCTCTTCGGCCGGGTTGCCTTCGATGATGACAAACGCTGTGCTGGACTCACGCACGGTCCAGTCAAACTCATCCGGTGTGATTCGGACAAAGTCGTCTTCCGAGTCCTAGGCCATGAGCGTCGGGAGTAGCAGTACGGATGCGCCGACTACCAGTAATTTCTTCATCATGTTGTTCTCCATTTTTACGCCCGGGTCAGACTGCGTCCGACGCGGATTTCTCATTTCGGTAACGGGAGATAATCGAACCAGCCTCCAGTATCACGAGGACGCTCGTTATCAGCACAACCAGATCGATCGCCACGAGCAGCCAGTTCCCGGCTTGATACCACTCGATCAATTTCAGCACCGCGGCCCACGCGGACGTGACCAGTACAAAGATCATCGGGATCAGTGTGTAACGGGCCGGACGCCCGAGTTTGATCAGCATGACTGAAATCACCAGCAGCGTCAGTCCCGCAAGGAGCTGGTTGGTCGAGCCGAACAGCGGCCAGATTGTCAGACCGCCGGAACCGGACGCGCCGCCGGCGCCGAATGCCAGCATCAAACAACAACCGACAGCGATCAGCGTGGCCACGATACCGTTGCGAAGTATTGGCAGGCCGTAGATCTCGCCCCACTCCTGGATAATGTAGCGTTGTAAGCGGACGCCGGTATCCATTGTCGTCCCGGCGAACAGCACTACCATGGTTGCCAGCAACGTCGTCGAGATGCCGAGTGGAACTCCCCAGCCATTTTGAATTAACTGTGCGCCGCCCTGAACGAATGTAGCGGCGCCTGCTGTACCGTACTCGTTGTAGATCTCGTGCCAGAGCCCCGGCGTCGCCGCGAGCGCGACACTACTGACGGCCACGATAGTGATCAGCGCGAGCGACCCTTCGCCGACCGCACCGAGATAACCTACGAATCTCGCGTCGGTTTCTTTATCGATCTGTTTGGAAGTCGTGCCCGACGATACGATGCCGTGAAATCCAGAGACGGCGCCGCAGGCGATCGTGACGAATAACAGCGGCACCAAGGACGGCGATTCGGCCGCCAGCTGGCTGTTGAAAGCTGGCGCCGAGATGTCCGGTAATGACAACAACACGGCACCGTATAAAAGGAACAAGCCGACAAACAGTTGCATGCCGTTGATGAAATCGCGCGGCTGCAACAAGACCCATACCGGCAACATCGAAGCGATCGCGGCATAAATGAAGAGAATGACTATCCAGCTTCCATTCGCGGCTAGGCCGAACATCTGCTCTGGAAGCTCGATCGGCACCTGGCTACCGATAAAGATGGCGACATACAGGGCGGCGACGCCGATCACAGAGAGTACGGTCAGGTTGAAGTTGCGGTGAATCAGCTGGCCGACGATCAGTGCGACCACGATCGCCGACCACGCTGGGAATACGGCGCTAGGCGTACCGACAAATAAGCTGGCGATGACGACACCGAATACTGCATTGACCATCAGCAATACGAGGAAGATGACGATCATGAACAACGCTCGCGTGCGTTTGCCGATGACGTCTTCCGATAACGCACCGATAGACTTGCCTTTGTTTCGTACACTGGCCCAGATCGCGCCGAAATCGTGCACGCCGGCAAAGAAGATCGTCCCGATGGTCACCCACAGAACTGCCGGCACCCAGCCCCAGTAGACGGCGATGGCGGGGCCGACGATTGGCGCGGCGCCCGCGACCGAAGTGAAGTGGTGTCCCCACAGCACGTATCTGTTAGTCGGTACGAAATCGACGCCATCGTTGAACTCATGCGATGGCGTTACAAACTCCGGGTCGAGCTGATAAATCTTGTTCGCAATGAATTTCGAATAGATAGACCAACCGAAAAACATTCCGGCGATGCCAAGAACGACAATCATGACCGACTGCATGCAGGATCCCCCTATCGTTATTATTCGTTAAAGCTTATCGCGTACGGGTTGGTTTTCAAAGCGAGGGCCGATTCCGCTGATCTCTCTCCCAGATACGCTGGCGGCGTTACGAACATCCGCTGTGTGCTCGTTCGCTACTTCGCGCGTTCCTTGAGTCCCCGAGCAACTAAGTCAACGCTGTAGAGAGAGCCTGCTCCAGCGATATACAGTGTCTGTTTCGAAGGACCGCCGAACGCAACGTTCTGGCAGTTTCTCGGCGGACACGCCACCGGTATCGTGCCGAGGTGCGCTCCCTGTGAACTCAAGACCTCGATACCAGCTCCGGTGGCCACGTAGAGCCGATCTTCGTTGTCGACGGCCATCCCATCCGCGTAGGTCCTGATTCCGCCCAAGCCATTGTCCCGTTGGCTTCGGCCCTGCAGTGTTCCGAAGTCACGGCGGTTCTGAACTAGACCGTTCGGTTGGATATCCCACGCAATGACGTGTTCGCCGTTGGAATCGCTGATGTATAGCGTACGTTCGTCTCGGCTGAGTTGAATGCCGTTGGGCCGGATCATATTGTCTTCAATTCTGACCGGCTCTTCCCCCGGGGGGATGTAGTACACGGCCGGTGGCAGACGCGGCGCCAGCGGCTTGCCGCCGTACCGTTCCACCAGCTCCTCGGCCTGTCCCATCGTGAGCCCGGGATCCGTGAAGTAGATGCCGCCGTTCCTGGCGACGATCAAATCGTTAGGACGACTGAACGGCTTACCGTCGAAGCTGTCCGCGAGCACGGCTTCGCTGCCCGGCGGATAGATCACCCCTATCCTTGTGGATCCATCCCAGGCCTGGGCCGAGATTAGGCGGCCCCTGGAGTCCTGGGTCACGCCGTGCGACTCGTTGGATTCGGCGACGAGCACGGACACCTGGTTGGTCTCGGTGACCATGCGATGGAGTCGGAGCGCATCTGGTTCGGCGAACACCAGCGATCCATCCATCAGACCAATTGGGTCATCCAGGCCGTTATAGCCTTCCAGGACGCGTTGAATTTTCGCGCCGCCCTCGACCACGCTGGGGATTTCTGTCGCCGCGCCGACGACGGTGGGCGGCTGATTCGTCTGACCGCTGACAACAGAAAACAGCGCCTGCGAGACTAGCGCGCTGATGGCGACTGCAATCGTTATTCTTAGTTTCATGCCGATGCTTACTCCAGACTGGGATCGGACCGCCGTGCCGGTAGCGTAGCACGAGCCTGTGCGCCATCCACAGGCGGCTTGTATTCTATTCAGGCGTCTCCTCGCTCTGTAACGTGGGGCGATCGAACGGGAACGTCTCATTCGCGACCCGTGGATCCACCAGCCCGTCCCTCAAGAACGCGGCGAGGTCGTAATTGTCGAGACCATTGAGACTGAAGAAGTAGATTCCCACATCTGGAATTTCATCGCGGCCGGGGAGAGCAATCCCGTTATCGTAGAACATGATGGCCGCCGGTAAGCGGCTGAACTCTCCTGTGTGCATGAACCGCTTGCGCAAAGCGACATTGCGCAGACTTGGCACTTTCATCTCTCCCCCATCCTCCTCGTCGCCCGTTACGACTTGGCGACCGAGATCGAATCGTGTGGGACGCAGGCCGATGTTTAAGAAGTCGTTGTTCGTAAAGAGCGGGGGTTCGTGACAATTAACACAGTGCAATCGTTGAAAAATCCGCCAACCGTCAGCGGCCCGTTCCGGTAGCGCGGTTTCATCGCCAGCCATGTAGCGGTCCCACGGCGTCTGGTCAGCGACCAGAGTACGCTCGTACGTCGCGATGGCGAACGCGATGCGTACCGGCGTGATTTCCGGGTCATTGAATGCAACCTGAAACAACGACGGGTAGTCCGGGTTCGCTGCGATGGCAGCGGCGACATCCGGAGGGAGGTTTCGTGCAAGCGCTAACGGCCGCACGCTCTCGAGCTTCTCGGTAAGCTCGCTCCAGGTCCGACCAGGCCGCGTCATCTCGACGGAGTTGGATAAAGGGGCGAGCGCCTGGTTCTCCAAAGCACCGCCACTGGCGATCACCACTTCTCCGGTCAGCGGGTCGAGGAGTTCCGATCCAGCTCGCCCATCCCAGAACTGCTCGGTCGCCCACAGCGCTCCGAAATTTGACGGTGCAATACGCGTCGTCACCTGCGGCTCGTGGCCGAAAATCGGGTGTTGCAGAGTCTCGCCGGCCTCGTTCATTGCCACGATTCCTGGTGAACCCCAGACGTCGTCGACGATCCTGTCGTCCGTGCCGGTGAGTCTCCCTACGCGGGGATCAGCACCGCCGGCTGCGGGTCGATGACAGGTGCCGCAAGCCATGGTGTTGTTGCTCGACAGTTGCTCGTCCCAGAAGAGCGCCTTGCCGAGCACCCGTTTGGCCTCGGTTATCGGGTTCTCGGGGGGGATCGGGACCGGGGGCAGCTGTGCCATGACCTCCGTCCAGCCACCGATACCCCCGCAGAGCAGCGTTAACACGGCGGCGATTTTTACTGTCATAGATCGTAGGCTCCCACTTTCGCAGAAACTTGGCGGAGCGCAGCAGCAGAGTTGCCTATGCCGTCCTAATCCGGGGTGCCTGTTCGAGGGACTGGTTGATAGTCCGCCGGCACGCCCGGAAAATCGTTTGGTATTACGCCCGGCGACAGCCAGAACCACCTGCCGTCCTCGAGCGTCATGCTGCGGGCGCGCATCTCATTGGAGCCATTGCGCGCAGGCGCACCGGTCACTATGAGCTTGTCCCCAGGCGATACGATATCGGGCTGGAGGCCTATGCGGTTGAACACTCCAGGTGCTGCTGTTGGCATGGTCCAATTCGTAACGTTGCCGTTCCCATCTTCCACGTCCAGTTAGATCTCGACGTGCGGATTCTTCCAGTCGAATTTGGTAACGAAGCCAGTGAGCGTTATCGCTACATCGTAGTCGTATCGCAACCGGTAGTTGTGGTGCGCCAGCACAGGCAGACTGATTAGTGTGGCCAACACCACGAACGGGAGCGTCGTTCTCATTCCGAGCGCTCCCACTCACCGACACAATCGAACTCGTACATCTCAGTGCCCGGCTGCCAGCGCCAGGCGCGCTCCAGGCGAACGGGCTCGGTGAACATGACCGGATCCGTCGCGATGATCGTATAGTCCAAGCGGCTGTCGTCGTCGGCGACCCGAAACGTCTCGATATAGCTCATCTGACCCGACTGCGGTGTGCCGTAGGGATCGAAGTACGGCCAATCGATATGCGTTGTCTCGACGATCAGCGTATCGCCGTCCCAACGTCCAACCGAGTAGCCGACGTTCGAAGGCGCCGGCTCCGGACGATCGTCGGTCAGATAGACGGCGCGTTTGACGTTGTACTCGAGCGTCTGGATGTGAATGCGGTCACCGCCGTCGGCGATCTCCATCGGAGTGGGGTCGAACATGTGCGTCGGAATACCCGTGCGGCATTCGAGCTCTGGATTGTCGGTTGGACCGTAGTACTGCGCCGCCAGCTCACGGCCGTGCTCCGTCAATAACCCGGCATACTCCTCGGGATGCGGGCGCCCGCTGGTCCGTTGACCCCAGACCCGGAAGATGCCGTTCGCTGCGGCTTCCGCGGCCGCGATCTCCTCGCGATCGAACGTCCGCCTGCCGGTCGTCGCAAATTGCTCGTCCGACCACCGCAGCTCGCGGTTCCCCGAGACCATTTCCTCGCCGCTCGGCAGGAGTAGATGAAATAGACCGATCGACGTCGGATCTCGTCTGGACACGACCCCGGCCGTCTTAACCTGATCGCCGATCTGGAAAAACTCCGCATCGACGCCCTGGCGCACCCAGCCGTTAACGCTGCCAGAGAACTCAAGCTCCCACTCTGCTTCCTCGCCATCTTCGCCCGTGACCGTCATCATCAGACGCGGATGCGGATTGCGCCAAAGCACGCCGGAAATCTCTCCGTCGAGTTCAATGAGATTCTCGGCGAGATACAAATCCGGATTGGAATTCGCACCGTGATGCGCGCTTGCGGTCATCGAAAAGACCAGTCCAGCGGTAAGCGGCAACAGTTTTCTCGTCTTGATCATGTTGCCTCCCAACATTCATCAGCTTGCATATTAACGAGACGTAGCGTCCGCTCACGGCCAACAAGCGAACATAGGCGTGCGCCGTCCGGTAGCAAAATCAGCACAATAGAACACTAATACGCGGACCGACAAGTTGGCGCTTGTTCGAGAGGCTATTGCCCCACGGCAAAGCAGTACAGCAGGCCGTCACCACCCGAAAGGGGCAACACATCCGCGCTGCATCCCCTCGAGTCATGGGATGACGCCCAGGCGGCAAAGTCATGATGACCGACTCGCGCTTTGCCGTCGTCGCTGCTCGTCCAGTTATTGCAGGTCATGTCTTCTCCAGCAGGATAGGCCATGCCCTCTAGGGTTGAGCCAGTCAGAATGTCATGCCGGTTTGGCACGGCAAACGTCCCTGGAATGACGCGGCCACGCTCGTCAAGCGCCGTCTCAGCGCTAACGCGATGGTTGAGGTCGTGCAGGCTTTCGAGATCTGCGCCAACCTGGTAGCCGTTCGCGTTAAACCACGGACCGGGGCCGATTCTTTCCCGGGCGTTAACAGCGTTATCACCCTGGGTGCTCAGATACGCACGCCAGGTCAGATGGCCCTGATCGACGCTTTCTGCCAGGTTCTGGCAGATCGCATCCGCCCCTTCCAAACCACCCAGGTCGCCGCCGTTGCCGGAGCCCTGACTGGTGATGAAGAAAGACATTGGCCCGGTGGGCGGCTGCGCTTGAGCTAAGCCCGCGAAAAGGAGGCCGCAGAACGCCACGCTGATTAATACGAATTTATCATTGTCATGCATCGTTGGGTTCCTAAATTGTTGGAATTATCGGGTGAGACTGATACTAACACTGCTCTCGGCGGACATCCGATCATGATACCGATTCGGCCCAAGCGGGCTTAGTCGAGCGCAAAACAATAAAAGCGTCCTGCACCGCCGGTCTCGTTGAATTTCTCCAGCGAGCAGCCCGATGTCGCGTGCGACGAATTCCACGAGGTGTTAAATGAACTCAGACGGCCGTGATGACCAATCATGGCGCTGCCGTCGGGGCCGCCATAGGTCCAATTGTTGCAGGTGAGGTTTTGCTGGTTCCGGGTCGCGGGTACCGCTGGGGGGAAGACCCGGCCATGGGGAAAGGATCGGCCATGGGAGTCCGAACCCGTCAGCATATCGTGCTCGTTATTCGTCCCTTCAGGCCGGACTCGGCCGTTGACCAGTTCGCCGCTCTCGGTCAACGCCGTCGCTCGATAGATCAAATCTCTATCGCGCTGGATGTCACCATGTAGATCGGCGACGCTGGGGGCGATCATGACGCCTCTAGCATTGTGCCAGGGACCGTTGCCAATCCGGTCACGCGCATTGACGGCCGGCTCCGTGACCGTGCGATACGCGCTTAGATAAGCGCGCCAGGTACTATCGCCCGCGCCGACTTCCGTGGCCAGACGTTGGCAAGTGGCATCGGCACCGGCAAGTCCACCAAGATCACCGCTGTGAGACTCGCCGGTGACGAAGAATGTCATAGGCGCATCCGTCTCCTGTTGCGCCTCACGGTGGCCGAGACGAGCACGATCGCCGCGGTTACGGTAAGAAAATAATGCCTTGCTCTCATGATATTTCTCCCCTGGAGTTGTAGATTCCATGATGGCTGGTCAACCATTCTTGCCGGCCCGGCTAGCCTCCAATTCCGGCAATAATCGAGCGACCTGCCAGCAGGTGTGGCCCGGCGGTCACATACAGTGTCTTGCGGTCGTTTCCAGCGAACGTACAGTTAGTCGCCGAATCCAGCGGCGTTTCCCGGTAAGCCAATAGCTCTCCTTCGGGTGAAAACACATGGATGCCCGGTTTCGTGTCGAGTGTCTCGCTGCCCTCTCGTAATGCGTGGAGACCAGCGGCAACATAAAGATTACCCTCTTCGTCGATCGCCATGCCGTCACCGCTGCGGCCGGGATAGAATTGAACAATCACGCGTTCGTTGCTTAAGGAGCCGTCGCTTCCGAGATCGAAGGCGCGGATATCGCGATGGTTATCCACGTCACGGTGCGTCTCGATCAGATAGAACGTCCCTCCGTCGGGCGAGATGGCGACGCCGTTGGGCATATGTACCCGCGGCCAGGCCAGAAGCTGAGTTAGCGTGCCATCGGGATCGATACGATAGACCGCTACCACGTTGCCCTTGGACGGAGCTCCGGTAGCCGGCCGCGACGAGAAGTAGATGCGGCCGTGGGAATCGAGGCAAAGGTCGTTCGGCGGGTCGATCGGGATGCCGTTATAGGTATCGGCGAGTACCTCGAGTTCTCCGGTCACGATATCCATGCGAGTCAGCCGATTCGCAGTTCCTTCGCAGGCAAGGAGGCGGCCCTGGGAATCGAACAACAGGCCGTTGGCGGAATTGGTGTTCTCGCGGAAGACGTCTACCACCCCTCTGACCGAATCCCAACGCAAGATCTTGGAGGTCCGCATATTGGTGAAGTAGATTCGGCCGTCGGGCGCCATGGCCGGACCCTCCGTGAACACGTCCGTATCTTGGATTTCCCGCACCACGGTCAACTCACTCAGATAGGAGTCGGAGTCGAGCCCATCGTAAGAGGGCCTTGGTGGAACGGTTAACGATGTACTCACGATGCTACACCCCGCACTGGCGGACACCGCGGCGGCGCTCAGCGTGTAGAGGAAGTCGCGACGAGAGATGCCGTTCGGTTGGATCGGCCGTGAGAGTCTTATTCGTGTGTCGAGCTCGAACGATGGGTTATTCTTATTGGTAGTTCTCGACTGTCTCATTCTCGTTCCCCCGTATATGCACCATCCTGCATATTAGCTGTTAATCGACGGCTGTTTCCGGCCAAGTTCTCATAAGGAACCCCCAATCGCTCGCCGGGAGCTGCTCCTCGGCAATCAGTCCGCGCCTATACTGCTCGTGTTCTCATTCCCATCTGGTGAATGCTGCCACATAGAAACTTTGGAGCTTAAACATCTCCAGTTGCGTCAACTCTTCGCCGTTCATACCCTGAACCATCCCGACCCGGAATCTCCGGGCCAGACCCAAAGTTGAAGTCGACAATTCGTCGTCTTACTCGTCCGCAGTGAAGCTCAGGTCTTCACGAAAGCGGTACACGTATTCCTCACTGCTCACGAGCAGGCCAGGTTCGCGACCGATAATCCGCGCGAATTCACGTTCGCCGACAGCCGCAGCGATATCCGGCCCTTGTGCAGGAAACTCATTCGCGAGTGTGTATCGGACGAACGTATTGGGATTACCACCCATAATAATTCGACCGGAACGAAAATCCGTAACACCGCCTTCACGCAGCGCCGGCGCCAGTTCATCCTCAATCCAGTCGAAATACGCCTGCCGATTGCTTGGCGATGTTGTGCGCACACGAACTTGCATGAACTCGCCGCTGGGCGCCGTTCCAGCATCGATGCTGAGCGCCGGGTACATTTCGATAGTTAGTAAGGCATACGATTCCCGCAATTACTCCAACATTGGCGAGAATCGTAATGATCTGGCTAGCGTCGATCTTCTTCATCTTTATTCTCTCGAATCGACTTAGTAAGGCCAGATTCTAGCGGAAAGGCGAACGACCGGAATGGGTCGATTCGAGACCTTAGCTTCAATTTCGAAATCTAGCATACGAACGACCGCTTTCGGGACCAAAGTCGCCGTTAGCGGGCGTTGACGGCGTGTCTCACCTCTAATGTCCGGTTTGGCGTGCATTCGAGCCGTTCAGTTTTGCTATGTTAAGAACTTCTTTAACGGTGAAGTTCGGCCAACTGCGGACATTCGTTAACCGTTAACGATGGTTCATGACAGTCCGCCGCTGTGGATCACGATCTCGACGCACGTCAGGTTAGGGGCATCGGTGGAAGAATCTCCGTCGATAATCAGCGTGTCAGCTAGTTTCCCTGCTTCAACCGGGCCTAAATCGTCTTCGAGATCCGCTCCTTAGAGATTCTCTGCTCAGAGGCTCGATAAGCCTCCAAGGCGGAGATCATCGAGCCCAGGTTGGTGTCCCACGGCCCGGCGCTCCGAGGTCAGATAGCTGCTGCAGGCGATCGAACAGCACTCCTGCCCAGATCTCCACCAGATCCTCAGTTTGCACCCATACCGTACCCACATCCACAAGCCCCTCGGCGTTTCGCCGATCAATCGTGCGTGCCAACAGCTCGGCGGTCGTACCATCCCGCAACTCAAGGACCACATTGGCTGACCAGGGATCCCTGACGAGGCTGAAGTCACTGCCGAAAGTAACAGGAGGAACGCGAGAGACGACGTCGGCAAGGAGTCCTTGAACGACGAGCACGTCGGGCCCTACCCCGTCGTAGAACTCATAAGACGGTTCTTGCGCAAATCTTGCA
>CAUZMW010000060.1:0-14891 GCA_963581225.1 Gammaproteobacteria bacterium | reverse complement strand
ATCGCATAGTGCTCAATCCGCATAACGTGTTCCGCAGGCGTCTTCAGTACGTCGGCGATGATCATCAGCAGATCTTCCGGTACGACCGTGTGCTTCTTGTCGCCGAGTTCGATGATGCGATCCAGTACCTTCTGGCGATTCGCACCAGAAAGCGTAATGCCTAGTCGCGCCAGATTGTGATCCAACGACGCTTTCCCCGATAACTTGCCGAGCGCATAGCGGCGTTCTCGACCGAATCGCTGCGGCGCGAGACGCGTCGCATACAGATCGCCTTTCGCGTCGCCGTCGGCATGAATACCCGCGGTCTGTGTAAACACGTCAGTGCCGAGAATTGGCGCGTTGGCGGAAACGTTCTTGCCGCTGAAGGTCTCAACCAGACTCGAGATCATCGCGAGACGCGCCTCGTTGACGCCGGTCGTGCAGTTCGTATGGTCGGAAATTGCGGCGACAATCTCGGCCAGGGACGTATTGCCGGCGCGCTCACCCAGGCCATTCACGCTAACGTGAAGTCCGCAAGCACCAGACTGTATCGCTGCGATCGCATTGGCCGTCGCGAGGCCGTAATCGTTGTGGCCGTGGAATTCGAACTGCGCGTCGGGCCAGGTCACGGCCATGACGCTAACGTAGTGGCGCACGTCGTCCGGAGCAAGAACGCCCAATGTATCCGCAAGATGGACGCGCTCGATTTTAAGTTTCTGAAGAGCGTCCATGATGCTCGTGACATAGGCGAAACTGTCACGCACGCCGTTCGACCAATCCTCCAGATAGACGCTGACGCGCACCTCTTTCTGCCGTGCATAGTTTACCGTCTCGACGATGCGCTCGATGTGCTCCTCGGGCGTCATCTGCAAGTGAGTGCGGCAGTGGTGCTCGGAGCCCTTCGCTAGCAGGTTCATAACACAGCCACCGGCCTTGAGAATCCAATCCACCGACCGTTGACCGTCGCAGAATCCCAGCATCTCCACCCGATCGATCACGCCCGCCTCTCGCGCCCAGCCGGTCACTCGCAACGCAGCCTCAAGCTCGCCGCGCGAGACGCGCGCAGAGGCAATCTCGACACGGTCGACGCCCAGGTCGACAAGCAGCATCCGCGCAACGTGCAGTTTCTCCGACGCCGTATAGGAGATATCCGGCGTCTGCTCACCATCACGAAGCGTCGTATCCATGATCGCGACGCGCATTTTCTGACCCTCGGTCATTGTCCTGCGGCTCTTGGGCTGTCGCCCTGAAGATTGATGGACTGCCGATTATATCGGACGGCAATCTATCTCGCGCGCAGCGCGTCCCGGTCGACGGCTTCGCCGCGAAGGTACACGCTCGCGATCCGTCGCGTGTTCAAGATATCGTCCAGCGGATTCGCGTCGAGCACGATAAAGTCGGCGCTCTTGCCGACCGCCACGGTCCCCAGATCACCAAGACCCATGATCTCGGCCGAGGTGCTCGTCGCCGCCACGATGACGTCGGCAGGCGTCATGCCGGCGGCCACCATATCGAATAGTTCCTCGTGCACGTCCCACGCAGCGCCGTCCCCGTCGGTTCCGAAACCGACTCTGACGCCGGCTTCGTACATGCGAATGAGGTTACCGGCCTGAGTTTCGAAAAGTTCATCCGGGTCGACTTCGAACGTCGATTGCTGCGCCCGCATCGCTTCGATTGCCGCAGCGGGCAGCGTCTCCCCGGCAAACTGCAAATCGGCATCGGTCCGGGAGCCTCTCTCGGGCAAGTTCGGGATCAAGAATACATCCGGATGTTCCGCGAGCAGCGCCATGAACTCATCGTCGAGTAGCAGATCCCGTACGCCATGCGCGAAGCCGTGAAGATTGGCCCGCAGCAACCCCTTCGCGTCTTCAAGATTGAAGATATGCGCAGCGACCTGCAGGCCCTGGGCGCGCGCCTCGTCGATAACTGCGCCGTAAAGTTCCGGCGTGAGTTTCTCGACTGTCCCGCCGCGATCGTCGACCCAGATCTTCACGATATCCACGCCTCGACTCGCGAGTTCCCGAACTGCCGCCCGTGCTTCCGCTTCGGTATCGATGCCGTAGGCGACATCTCTTCGATCCGGGTTACCGGTACTCGCGTTCGGTCGAGCGATTCCGGCCCCGGCGGTCAGAAGCCGTGCCACTCCCGGCGGCGTCTCCGCGCGAACTTCGTAGGGCACATCGCCCCGGTCGAGCCCCATACTCAACCCGGCCGTAACACCGTAATAGATCAGTCGAGCCAAATGGTCGACGAGATTCTGTCGGCTGAAGTTTGCCGGTGTATTCGTCATACCCATGACATCCAGATAGCCCAGATGCACGTGGAGATCGACGATCGCAGGCATCACGGTCTTGCCGCTGAGATCGACTCGTTGAGCGCCGGTTGGTGGAGCAAGATCGCCGACAATACCAACCTGCGTGAACTTGCCGTCTTCGACGACGAACACGGAATTCTCGATCGGCGCGCTCTCATTACCGATTATGAGCCGCGCGCCTTCGAATGCGATAGCAGCGGAGGACTGTGCAAGCGGTGACGAATCTTCTGGTGCACAGGCCGCGAGCCACGGGATGCAACAGAGCAATAATTTCAAGGGCTTTCAGTATCCGATCGTAATGCGCTTACCGATAAGACGAGCGTCCCTTCCATCTCCGTAAACTCGTCGGAGAAATGGGTAGTGGAGTGATGGGCTTGAGCGCCGGCCGGCAATAGAAAAAGCGACGCGAAAACGAGTACGAATCTGGACATGTAGCTGATACCGTTTGGATTTGTTAGCGGGCTAATATACATCGAAAACCCTAGATTCGGCCCGGAGCCTCGAGAATCTGTCGTAGTTGCAATCAATCGCTGCCCATTCTTGTTGGAACGCCAGCACTAATCCAGAGCGTAGTGCCGAATCGCGTCGTCATCCCAGGCTACGCCCGTGCCGGCGACCACCGGAACGCTCGCCTGCCCGTCCGCGACGGATATCCCGGTCTCGAGAAACGGTTCCGCCCAGTCGACATACTCCAGCCAGTGCGCCGTAGGCGTTGACGCGAGTAGATGGGCGCTGACCTCCGGATAGAGGTGCGACGACAACGGGAGGCCCGCCTTCTCTGCCAACTTACTCGCCTTCAACCACCCGCTGACGCCACCGATTCTCATCAGGTCGACCATGACGTAGTCCTGCGCACTCAGTTCGATCGCGGACGCAAGCGTCGCCGGTCCGGAAAAGTTCTCGCCCGCCTGGACCGGCGTGTCGAGCGCTGCAGCGACGCGCGCGCAGCCGACCAGATCGTCGTGCGCAACCGGTTCCTCGAACCACTCCAGGCCTTCGTCGTCCAGCGAGATGCAGCGTTCAAGCGCCTCATCGACCGTCAGTGCCTGGTTGTAGTCCGCCATCAGCACAGACTCAACCGGAATTGCGTCGCGAACGCGGCGGATTGCACGAAGATCGTCGCGCGCGTCGTCTCGGCCCAATCGAATCTTGACGGCCTCGAATCCCGGCGCGAGCAGTTCGCGCACTTCGTCCGCGAGACCGTCCGGATCGGTCAGGCCCAAGCCGTTACTGTTATAAGCAGCCACGGTTTCAGCCGTGCCGCCGAGATAGCGCCCGAGCGGCAGGTCGGCGGCGCGAGCCAGTGCGTCCCAGCAAGCAACGTCGAACGCCGACAGCGCCATGCCGACAACGCCCGGCGTACCCAACAGAGCGAACCGGCTGCGACTAAGCCGGCCGATGACGGCTGGATTAACTGCTGCGTTCCTGAGTGACTCGCCCAACTCTGCGATGACACGCCGAATCAGCGGCGCGGCCAGATCCCGATAGCAAAACACGTGAGCTCGGCCGAGAACGCCCTCTTCCGTCTCGAGATCGACGAGTACGAACGGCGCCATCTCCATGCGCGTGGCGCTCGTGCCCAGCGGGCGATTCATCGGGACATTGACGGCGCGCGTTCGTACGGCGCGTATCGTCAACGCCGGATGCTTCATGATCTAGGCGCGGCGTAGGATTCGAGCGCGTCGAAGACGGTCTGATTCGCAGGCGTCGGCACGCCAAACTCGCGGCCGAATCGCACGACCGCGCCGCTGAGCCACCCAAGTTCGAGCAGATTGCCGGCTTCCAGGTCGTGATGCATGGATGAGGTCATATCGAAAGGCAGCCCATCGGCGAAAGCGAGCCGATCGTCCGCATAGTCCACCGGCAGATCAATCCCTTTCGCGCGGCCGACGGCGACGGTCTCGCGCATGACGGTCAGTAGTATCTCTCGATTCTTCGGATCTTCACGAATCGGTCCGAGCGTCGTGCGCAACGTTGTCGTCGTCGCGCTCAGGCCGACGAGAAACACAAATTTCTCCCAGATCGTACGTTCGATGTCATCGCTGACTTCCGCGTCGATGCCGCCCTGCAGCAACGCCTCGTGCAGCGCTTCGACACGCGGCGAAAAGCCGCCGGCGCGTTCGCCAACGACAACGCGTTGCATCGTGCCGATATGTTTTATGACCCCGGGCTCCGCGATCGAACTCGCGATAAAAGCAACGCCGCCGATCAAGTGCTCCGCACCAATGACTCCCGCGAGCGTCTCGTCACATTCGACACCGTTCTGTAACGACAGCACCGTCGTCTGCGGGCCGATCATCGGCAGAATCGCGCGGCCGACAGCTTCCGTGTCCCAGAGTTTGACGCCGACAATGACGCAGTCAACGACGCCGACGTCCGTCGGGTCAGCAGTCACGTTCACCGGATCGATGATCGCATCACCGATATCACGGCTATCGATCTTCAGCCCGTTCTTGCGCAGCCCCTCGAGGTGCCAGCCACGGGCGACGAATGTGACGTCGCAACCGCCGGCCGCCATGCGCCCGCCAAAATAGCCGCCGACCCCGCCGGCCCCCATCATCGCAATCCGCATAGTGCTCGCCGTGACCGCTCAGGCCCTGGGCACCACCGCTGTCACGTCATACATGATCTTGGCGCCCGGATCCGGCAGCCGATCCACACCAAGCGTCGTACTGCAGGGCTGCCAGTCACCAAGATACTCCGATCGGATCGCGTTGCCGCCGGCTTCGGTATAGAACCTGACAATCTTGATGACTTCGCTCCAGGTGATCCCCGCCTCGTCGAGTACTCCCTGAATATTCTCAAGCACGCTGCGCGTTTGTTCCTCGATACTGTCGGAGAACTCGTACGGCTCTGACAGGTCGAGCTCCGGCGGTCTAGCGGTCATGCCGGATAGAAACAACAGATCCATATCCGAACTGATACGCAGACCCGGTGCGAATGACGTCTTGTCTACGTTACGGGTATTGACGATTTGAATAGGCATCTCTGTCTTCCTTATTCGTAAATCATAAAGGTATTCGGCGCCGCGGGTGCTTTACACGTCTCGCGGTATCACCGCGATGAGTTCGATCTCCAACCGCGCTGGCTCGGAACTCAGCCGGCTAATCTCCATAGCGGTCATGGCCGGCCACCAGTCCCAGAAGTCGAAGTACTGCGCCATGACCCCCTCGATCGCGGCCGATTCGGTGATGTCCTTCTGAAAGCGGTTTATCTTGACGACGTCCCGCCAGGTCGCGCCCTGATCGTCCAGCACTTCCTTGAGATTACGCATGCACATATGCGTCTGACCGGCAATGTCTTCGGGCATCGTGATCTCGTACGGTACGTGCGGATGCAGATGGTATAGATCGAGCGCCGTGGTACCCGAAAGGAACAGCAGATCCATATCGGCGTCGGCCCGCACGTAAGTACCTCGTGCGACGGCCGCCGAACGGGCGCCTTGAGCATTAGCAGCCAACGGGAATGAGAATAGCTGTGCAGCGCCCGCTAAACCGGCCGAGCCGGTAACGAGAAAGTCGCGACGATTGAATAGATCTTGCATACGTTGCCCCAATTCAGGATGACGAAGGTCACCCGACCAAACGCTAACGAATCACAAATGTTTCCACGGTCTCGATCATGATGTCGACGCCCTGATTGAAAGCGTCAATACCGATCCGCTCGTTATTGCCATGTACGCTGACCCCCGCGGCCAGCGGCCGCACAGACGGGTTATACCCATAGCTCGTGATGCCGATATCGCGGAAGAAATGACTGTCGGTAAATCCCCCGGTAACGGACGGCGCGATACCGGCCGATGGATAGTGTTTTCGGATTGTCTGCTCGAGTAACGCGTACAGGCCCGTATCGGAACTCGACGCCGCCGCACTAAACAGCATGATCTCCTCAATCTCGATGTGATCGTCATTGACCCGCGCGCGGATCGAGTCGAGGAACTCGCTCGCATCCTGATCCGGTAGAATCCGGCAATCGAGCTCGGCGGCAGATGTCGGCGGCACAACATTGATCTTCTGGCTGCCCGACAACATCGTGATCGAGCAGGTGTTGCGAATGAGCGCGTGAAGTCCCGGCTCCGCCGCCTGGAAGCGCGTCAGGAAATCGGGGTCGAGAATCGCGGCATCAATATTCGCCAGTGGCTCCTGCCAGACGGGATCGACGGAATCCGAGATCCGAGCAAACATGTCGCGAACGGGTGCGACGATACGCGGCTCGAACGGCGACTCCTGTATGCGCTGCAGCGCCGCGATCAAACGCGCGGGCGCCGAAGTCGATTGGGGCCGGGAGCCGTGGCCCGGCTCGTCGGTTGCGGTCAAGCGAAGCCAGTAGGGGCGCTTCTGCGCAAGCTCGATCCGAAACGATATCTGCTCGCCTGACTGTACGCCGCGGCCACCCTCATTCAACAGATAGCCGACGTCCGTGAAGAGTTCCGGCCGATTCTCGACGAGCCAACCGGCGCCATAGAATCCGCCCGCTTCCTCATCGGCTGTCGCCATAAAGATCACGTCGCGATTCAACGGCCGGCCGCTGTCGTGCAACGCCAGGAGCGCCTCGAGGTGCATGATCCCTAAGGACTTCGTATCGAGTGCGCCGCGGCCGAACAAGACGCCATCCCTAACCGTCGCCGTCAGCGGATCGCTGTTCCAGGCTTCCGCCACGGCAGGGACGACGTCGATGTGATGCAGTAGAACGAGGGCGGGCTCATCGCCACCCTCAAGGCGCGCCCAGATATTGCCGCGACCGGGAGCCGACTCGGCAATCTCATATTCGACGCCAGCGGCGTCGAATATCTCCGCGAAGAACGCCGCGCCGCGGATCTCGTTTCCGGGTGGGTTGATCGTATCCACCTCGATATAGGCCATCAGACGCTCGAGCGCGACTGTCTGCGCCTGTGCACCGGCGGCTGAGCCGACGATAAGTAGCGCAAGAGCGATACGACAGAGTCTTAGCATGTGAATCCCTGCCCTAATCCCCGTTGTACCGCAGAACCCAAATACCCTGGTTCTTATGGCTGATATAGATGTATCCCCGTGTATCGACCAACACATCCTCGGTCTGGACGGCGAGTGCGCCGCGCGGTAATGGGCCTCTACGCACAGTCGGATCCGGCGGCAGGAACCAACCGACTTCCTGCGGATTGACCGGTGTCGAGATGTCGAAGATTCGCAGCCCCCCATTGAAGTAAGTCAGGTAGACGCGGTCGGTTTGATTCTCGACGAGCGGATTGTGCTGCAGTTGATTCTGATTATGCGGGCCGAAGCGCCCACCGTGCGTACAAAAATAGTCCAACGGCTCGCCTTCGGGCGGCTGCGGCAGCGGAAAATGGGAAATGAGCCGCGGTGCGGTCAGATCCGAGATGTCGACAAGCCCTGCGAAATTCAGCGCCTCGTCGCAATTCTCGGCAATCGCCTCACCGTTGACGATGGCGAGATTCCTCTCGAGGTAGGGCGTCGTGGTATGGACGGATAGATGTGTCGGCCCGAACAGCGGCCCAAAATCGAGGCGGCCAATCTCCTCGATATTCGCCGGATCTTCTATATTAGCGATGATAAAACCGGAACCGCCCATCGGCAGGAACGCCAGTTCGCCGCGTACGTCGGCCGGCCCATGCAGACGCCCGAGGTCGTATGGCTCGGCGTCACTTTCTTTCATACCCGCGGTGGCAAAGCGGCCGGCCTCGACAGGATTCGCCGGATCGCTGATGTCCACGATCATGTAGACCTCGCCGTTATAGCCGGGAAGATTGGCCGCTAGGTGCATGTAGTCGCCGCCGAAGTACGCATTCCGGTGAGTGCCGCCGCCGGTCGTGAAGCTGCCGATTCGTTTCGGGTTGAGCGGGTCCTCGAGACTCCAGATCAGCACGGCCTCCGGAGCGCGCGGCTGATCGGGATTGCCGCCCCAGCCTGTCGACAAGGCATCGAATGACGTGATCATCAGACCGTCGGCGATATCGAGTTGCCAGGTAGAGGTATTTTCCGGCCCGTCGATGAACTTCACCATCTTGGGATCGGCCGGATCGGTCACGTCGAAGATCGTCCAGCCGCGGTGAAATAGATTCGATGTGTACATGTACCAGCGGTCGCCGGACTCCAACAGCGACATCTTGAACGGCGACGCATTCGGCGCGTCGACATAACCGACCGCTTCTATGTTGTCGCTCCGTGCTCCGGCCGGGATCGGATCCGCAGCCGCGGCCGCGACCAACGTCGCCGACAACAGAACCGAGCAAGCGGCATGAAGAGGTTTAGTAAAGGTCATGCAATTCTCCTGACACCAGTTCTCTACGGCGCAACACGCGTCGCTCATTGCTTCTCGATACGGAAGTCGCTCAAATTCGGCGGCACGACAGGTCGCGCCTCTGGGGGCGTCAACTGCGGAATCCAGTCGTAAGGCACGCGATAGGCGCGATAGAAATTATGCCGCGTGTCATCCGACTCGTAGAAGAAGGGGTTGATGAATTCCCAGACGATCTCGTGGTCGACTGTGACTTCGAACGCACGCCCGGCCGCCCCCTCCGTGATCAGCGTATTACCGTTCATGTCGATCAGAACGCCCCCTTGAGCCTCGGGCGCGGGATAGATCGTGTAGCCGTTCCACGTTTTTTCCGGGTTATAGATCGTCGTTCCGGTCGGATAGACCGATGGGAACCCGTACGCCGTTGCGACCGCGAGCGCCAAAACCAGTCCCGCCGACAAGAAAACCATTCGATTTCGTTGCAAGACCATGGCGATATCACCCTCGATTAGAAGTTACTGCCGCTCACCCGACATCAGGTTGTCCCAATGCCGTCCTGCATCCTCGATGATCGCGGACAAGTCCTGGCCGAGAATGTAGCCGGCATCGACCAGTTCTAGGCCCGCTTCCGCGATCAGGCCCAGATAATGCTCGCGACCGGAATAAAGTTCCTCGATCGACGACCTCGTGTCACCCGCCACCTCGCGTTCCGCTTGCGTTCTCGCGAACGGAATATAAGAACCCGGCGTCGAGATTCGATTGAAGGGGCTCCAGCCTGTATAGGTTGCCAGCGGCACGGACAGTTCGGGTGATCTTAAACCCGCGATCTCGTTGCCGCCGTCGTCAACCTGTGCGACGAGAAACGGAAAGACGGAGTGCACGAGCGGCGGCTCATTGGTAATGATCCCATCGGAGACGAACCGTGGACCGTAATCGAGGCGGTACGCCCGACTGACTTCGCTCGGCAAGCGCACACTCGGTATGCTGGGAAATTGGACGTCCTCCAGCTCGGCGAGCGTGCCCGCCTCGCGGGTCGGATAGCTGCTCGCCGGCGGTAACACCCCGTCGGTAATCCAGTCGTTCAACGCAAGAAGCAGTGCGCGCAAGAACCAGCGATAGTTATTCGGGTTACCGATTCGCAATCCGTCAAGACGCGTCTCTGGAAGCTGCGCCGGGACATGTTGCGTGCCGGCGAAAAAATAGATGCGCGACGTATCCGCCGGCGGAAGATGCTGCTCGCCGCCCGGCGTCGAATGAATTAACGCCGTCGGTAGCCGCCAGTACTCAGTAGACGTATTCGTATAAAAGACCTTCGGCGTCATTGCAGGGGTCAGGCGGGCCAGCAAGCTGTCTTCGACGCCCGTGACCGGATCGGTCTGCATGACATCGGAGAATGGAAACTGATCACCCGGGTAGAAGTAACTTCTGTCGACGGCTCGTGACGGCTGCGCGAAACGATGATTGAAGCTACCCGTCGCGTTCGACGCGAGATGCGGAATCAGCCCGTCGAACGCCTTGCGTTCCTGCTCATCGACATTGAAGCCGTCGTAGAGAAAATGACGTAACAGGCGACCGGCCTGCGAGTCGCCGAATGTTATCGCCCTTTGAATGGCGCCTACAGGAAATCCTAACGCCTCAACGGTGTCGTATTTCAGGTGCGAGACCGTGTCGCGGAGCGCCGCCAGCCCGAGTCCCGCGATCGGCGGCGCGCTGGCAACGTACACAGCCTCGTAGATTCGGTAGGGGTCGAATCCGGTCGCTAGATAAACGCGCGTCGAGTCAGCCACCATGCGGCCGTCCTCGAGGCGTCCAAACTGCCATCGGTCCCGCGCGATGATCGTACGCTCACCCGCCGGCGAATCACGAACGGTCAGTTGGTTGCGTGGGTCTTCAGGATCGACGACTTCATAGGGAATGTGGCCTCTGTCACCGAGCGAGTAGTCGTAGGTGCGTTCGGCGACGACGAAGTCGCTGCGGACCAATCCCTCAAACGGCTCGCCGTCTTGGGTCGCGATCGGCGGATAGACACGCATGAAGCCCGGTTGGCGCGGTACGTCGAATTGCCAGCCGACGTAGAGCACGGAGAACCCCTCGTGCATGAGGAAGCCGTCACCCAGGTCGGCCTCCGTCTGCGGTTCGAGCACGGCATCGGTCAGATTAAAATAGCCCAGGGCGCGCTTGCGGCCACGATTCATGACATCGACAAAAACTGTTCCGTTGCCTGCGTCGGCGTCCACGGGCTTCAGCAGATAAAAGTCGGCGGAGAACTCCACCCGGCCGGCAGCATTCGTCGGCGCGTAGTCGATGTCCGCGATGATGCGGTTGGCCGGGTTCGCCGGGTCGACGGCATAGTGAATTCTGCCGGCAAGCCGCTCGTAAACTCCCGCCAGGCCGTAGGATTTACCTTCGGCCACGACGCTTCGTGTCTCGACGTCGATGCGGACGACTTCAGCGGCCGCCGGGAGCGTCACGAACCAGCCGGCAGCGATCGCGATCGCAGCGAAGGCCGGGCGCGGGCGCGCCGTAAGTCCCCCTGCCACTGAGTTCATTCTGTCTCCCTTGGAACGAGAGTTTTTCTTCAGCCTGGATTCTACGCCAACTTCGAGCAAAGGGTGTAGGAGCGGAAACACGGGGACGGTCTACCTAACTCACGGACCCTGTTGAGCTGTTTAGATAGTTAGGTAGACCGTGTCCGTATTTCGCCCCGTATCTGGAGGATCCTGTTGTTTCGCGCCACGGGATAGTACCCTTGAGGCAATCCCAGAACGCTATTCGGCTCTAGAAGAAAAACACGGGAGATTGTCATGTCAGTAATTCGTTTCACGCGTACCTGCATCTACCTCACGGTTACCGCAGGCATCGCGCTCCTCGTGCTGCAAACCTACACGCCAGACTCCGCGTTCGCCCAGAACAGCGAATACCGGTTCGTCGAGAATTGGGCTCAGCTACCGGATGGCTTCACCTGGGGCCAGGTCATTGCCGTCGAGGTCGATCCCGAAGGCAATCTCATTACGTTTCAGCGCTGTTCTTCGAATACCTGTGTCGGCCAGTCCGCGCCTCCGTTATTGAAGTTCAGCCCGTCCGGCGAACATCTGATGAGCTGGGGCGAAGGGCTGATAGTGTGGCCGCACGGACTCGATATCGACGCCGAGGGCAACATCTGGGTCACCGACGGCCGGCATGAAGGTGAGATGGGCGAAGTCATCCACAAATTCAGCTCCGACGGCGAGTTGCTCATGACGATTGGCACGCCCGGCGTGTCTGGCAGCGGCGCCTATACGTTTAACGGCATCTGCGACGTGGCCGTTGCCGACAACGGCGATATATTTGTTGCGGACGGCCACTTCAACAACCGCGTCGTCAAGTATTCAGCCGACGGCGAGTTCATTAAGTCATGGGGTCAGCCGGGAACGGGCCCGAGTGAGTTCGACATGCCACACAGCATCGATATCGACTCTCAGGGCCGAGTGTTCGTCGCCGACCGCGGCAACAGCCGCATCCAGATATTCGATCAGGACGGGCGCTATCTTGACTCGTGGCGGCAGTTCGGGAGACCCAGCGGTATCTACATTACCGCGGACGATCGTCTCTTCGTCGCAGACTCGCAATCAGTAGACGGCGTCAACCCCGACTTCGAGATGGGCATCTACTACGGCAGCGCCGCCGACGGCACCGTAGACGGTCATATCGGGCACATCTGGACCGAAAGCGTGACCGAAGATACGGACGGCAATCTTTTCTCCGGGCTGGTCGAGCACCGCGGGCTCGTGAGATACGAAGCCGAGTAGCTCCGTCATTGAGAAACGAAGTGCGACCATTGACGGCGTGACCTATCGAATCGAAAGCGTTCTCGAATGCGGCAACCATCTCGGCGAGGGCCCCGTATGGGACGTCGAAACGGGACTACTGTGGTGGCTGGACGGGACCGGCCGTCGCGTCGGAAATCCGTCGATCTGGCGGCTGGAACCGAAGAGCGGCCGTGCCGATAACTGGTCGCTGGACCATGACGTCGGCGCGCTGGCGGTCCGCGAGAACGGCAAGCTCGTCCTCGCTCTCGACGATGGCTTCTATTTCTTCGACCCGGACACGGAACAACTCGATCTCATCGGCCTCGTCGATGCCGACCAGCCACGGACCCGCCTCAACGACGGCAAAATCGACCGCCGCGGTCGGTTCTTCGCCGGCGGTATGGACGACAAGGAAGAACTCGCCGTGTGTGGACTGTGGCGCTTGGATACCGATCTATCTATTACCAAGGTCGACTCGGGGATCATCTGCACGAACGGCCCCTGCTGGAGCCCCGATGACAAGACATTTTACATTGCCGATACATTCGTCGACGAGTTCTGGGCCTACGACTACGACCTCGACGCCGGAGTCGTTTCCGGCAAGCGTGTCTTCGCCGAGACTAAGACCTCCAACGGCGTCCCCGACGGTTCGACCGTCGACGCCGAGGGCTGTCTCTGGAATGCCGAACTGATCTCGGGCGACCTCGTCCGCTACGACCCCGATGGCAACGTCGAGCGCAAGATCGGGATGCCGGTGCGCAACGTGACCTCCGTCATGTTCGGCGGTGACAATCTCGACGAGATCTACGTGACCTCGATGGCGCGGGTCAAGCACCCGGCCGTCCACGACCGGTTTGAGCCGGATTTGCAGCCGCAGTTCGGCGCCGGCGCTTTGTTCCGTATCACGGGATTGGGGATACGCGGCGTGCCGGAGCCGCGCTTCGGAAGCTGAGCATGGCGCGTAAAGTCATCATTACCTGTGCACCGACGGGTGCCATTCATACGCCGTCGATGTCGCCTTATCTCCCGGTAACGCCCGACGAAATTGCAGATGCGGCCATCGCGGCAGCCGAGGCCGGTGCGACGGTCCTGCATTTACACGCACGTGACCCGGTCGACGGCCAACCGACCCAGGACCCGGACGTCTTCCACCGGTTTCTGCCGCGGATAAAAGCCAGCACAGATGCCGTGATAAATATCACGACCGGCGGCAACCCGAGCATGACAATAGATGAGCGTCTGCAGCCGGCGCTGCAACTGCAGCCCGAGGTCGCGTCGCTGAATATGGGCTCGATGAACTTCGGCCTGTATCCGATGCTGAAGCGCTTTACGGAGTTCAAGTACTCGTGGGAACGCGAGCACCTGGAAAACAGCCGTGATCTAGTCTTCAGAAATTCCTTCGCGGACATCGAACGTATCCTGACGGCCTGTGGAGAGAACGGCACGCGTTTCGAATTCGAATGCTACGACATCTCCCATCTATACAACCTCGCGCACTTCCTCGATCGCGGCATGGTCAAGCCACCGCTGTTCGTGCAGAGCGTCTTCGGCATCCTCGGCGGTATCGGCACGCACCCCGAGGACCTGTCGCACATGCGCCGCACGGCCGACCGCTTGTTTGGCGGGGACTACCAGTGGTCGATACTCGGCGCCGGCAGTAGCCAGCTCCGCCTCGCAAGCCTGGGAGCCGCGATGGGGTCCAACGTCCGTGTCGGCCTGGAGGACTCGCTCTGGGGAGGCCCCGGGAAACTCGCCGAGTCGAGCGCGGAGCAAGTCTTAAAGATTCGCGAAGTCCTCTCAGGGCTATCGCTCGAAGTGGCGACGCCGGACGAGGCTCGGCGGATGCTCGATCTGAAGGGCGGTGATCAGGTCGCCTTCTAGCGGGCCCTTGAGATACTCTCAGCCAGCACAGCGGCCTTAGTTTCGGTAGTCGAGCGGCGGCGCACGATCGCCGAGTAACGGCTCGTAGTGGAAGTCGTCGCCAAGTTTCTCGCGGTGCTCTGCTCGTGCGGCCGCGCGAAGTTCGTCATTTTCGAACAACTCGATTGCGGCAAGACTCAACGTCTTCGCCGCATTGTTTGCGCCCTTGAAGCCGATGCTCGTGCCGCTGGCTGCAGCCGCCTGCCAGCTGTGTGATGTCGTGCCGGGCACCCAGGTCGCAATTCTGAGCCCCACCGTCGGCACGACGATTGACACATCTCCGACATCCGTCGAGGCGTAGCCGAGCGACACTTCATAAGGGTCTATCGACTCCTGGGAACCGAGTTCGTACGCTGGACTCTCGAGCGTTGCGAAAATCTGCTCGGCGAACGCCTGCTCCTCGGGTGTGTACTTGATACCACCGACTTCGCGGAGTTTCTCATCCATCATCGTCGCCAGCGTTTCGTTCACGACGAGCGAATGAGTGCCGTGGATGATTTCCCAGTCGACCTGCGTGCCCGTGCCCTGAACAGCGCCCATCGCTGCTTCCTCGAGCCTCACCCAAATCTCGCTGACGACCGTGGCATCTGGGTGGCGGACGTAGTAGTAAACCTCCGCAAAATCGGGCACGACGTTCGGCGCAAGCCCGCCACTCG
>CAUZMW010000059.1:0-14898 GCA_963581225.1 Gammaproteobacteria bacterium | reverse complement strand
CGACTGACGGGAAGTGATTCAGCAGTAGATGCAGATGGGGCCCTGAATTCGGAATCAGATCCATAAGTGAGTCCATCGGTGATAGTCGCAAGCCGGCCAAGCACTCTACAGCACGGCCCATTCGAGCACAACGAGAGCCTCAGATATCGGCTTCGAATGTACCGTCGACGAGGACGAACATCATCCTGCAGACGGCGTTCGAACGATTGCTCCACGCGTGATTCGTGCCACGCTGGATCACGCTATCCCCTTGTCTGATGAGAACTTCCGAGTCGTCGAGCACCATGACGATTTCGCCTTCGAGGCAGACGGTATAGTCGACTGTCTCGGTCCGATGCATCAGTGGGTGCGGTGGCTTGTCTTCTACGCCGACGTCCTCGGCGCCGATCGATGCCCAGGCAGATTTTGCTGCCTCGGGATCGATACTGTCGATCCAGTCTTTCTCAGGTGGGAAATCGATAATACGGAAGACAGAGCCGTTCTGTGGTGGCAGGAGGCCGATCGTTTCAGTTGTCGTGTCGTCTGCACCGAATACTTCAGCGGGACTCGAGTCGGCTAGCCAGAGATTGTGAATCGCAACACCCGGCCTATGGCTAGGCCTGACGATGTTTGTAGCCTCTGCGTCCGAGACGACGACTGCCTTGCCGTTTCGGTCATGCCCTGTAACCACTCTTCTTACGCCCATGCTACGCTCCTCGGTCATGCGCCGGCCAGGCTATCATAGGTCGAGTGCCGTAACTCCTACTCAGAGGAGTTTCATGAAGAGTTACTTTGCGATCATGGGATGCTTGCTGATTCTGTCGGGCCCGGCTGTGGTGCAGAGGGGCGGTGGGGCAGACCGGCCGCCACCACAGTTGCCTGATGTCGACAAGGAAACGATGAATCTGGATCTTCCGGACAAATGGTATCCGTATTCTCGGCGTACCGACGCGATGGTCGACACCTACGTTTTCCCGACAGGACAAAGCAGGCGACCACGCCGATGAGAACGCGGGTCTCTGTCTCGACCGGCTGGGTAATCGGTGGCTCGGCTGCCGCCCGACTAGGGCGAGCCTTTTTGCGGCGTCTTCTGCTCATTGGCTCTGAAGTCGTTCCTCGGCGTCACTTAGGTCCAGGTAAGGGCGTGCGACGGTCCAGTTCTCGATTCACGGGGGCTGCCCGTATGATCGAAAATGGCCATGCGCTTGTTAAATAATCGAGATCAATATAAGCATCTGATATGATAGGAAAAACAGCTCAGCTATCCATGCTGCAATACCCGTTGGGCACAGCCCACCCCGAGATCCGTCGTTATGCGTGAAATCGTCACACTGCTTTTGGCGTGCCTGTTGACGGGCTGCGCACCCGGGACGAGTCAGACCGAGCTTCATCTCGGCGCTGCAACGTTGGGTGGCGCCTATTATCCGATCGGGCAGGGTATTTCGAACCTGGTGACCCAGCATGCCGAGGACCTCATGATGGTGCCGATCGTGACTCGGGGTGCGGTTGAGAATCCGCGACTTGTTTCACTCGGGGATATCGAGATCGGCCTGACCAACGCTGACCTGGCTTACTTCGGCTACGAGGGACAGGCGCCTTACGACTCTCGACTGAGTATTCTCGCGGCGGGTGCGCTTCATCCCAGCATGTTGCACCTGATCACCCGCGCGAATTCAGGTTTGAACTCCATGACCGATTTGCGCGGCAGACGCGTAGCGTTGGGACCCGCAGGTGGGACGACGGTGGCTTTCGCGACCTTGGTTCTTGCTGCCTATGGAATGTCGCTCGACGACATCGTTCCGAGCTTTCTCTCCTATTCTGACGGCTTTAGCCAGCTGGGAGACGGAAATGTCGATGCCGCCTTCGCTCTCGCCGGCATTCCTGCGGCGGCCGTATTGCAGGCACGTGCGACACAGGATCTGAATTTTATTACGGTCGAGCCGCAGATCTTCGCAGATATTATCAGCGACAATCCGTACTACTACACGGTGACCGTCCCCGCGAATGTCTACGACATGGCGGCGGACTCCACGGTTCTGGCCGTCGACAATATTCTGGTCGTCGGAGCGGACGAGTCTGATGAGACCGTGTTTCGAATTGTCAGCGCGGTCTACGGCCATCTCGACGAACTACAACGAACCAACGCAATCGCGCAGCAGATCAACCCCGAACAGAGCTTGAACTTGCCAATTCCGCTGCACCCCGGTGCGGCCCGCTATTTCGAGCGCCGTTAATCTTCAATGCCACCCGGCTCGTCCATTAGTCTGCGTGCCGGAACGGCAATGGCGCTCGCGTTCTGCCTGGCGCTGTTTCACCTTCTGAACGTCTCGGGGATCTTCCTGGTCTCCACGATGGTCATCCGCGTCTTTCATCTAATGATCGTTCTGGCGCTGGTTTTCTTGAGGCCGTGGGATTCGAACGAAGCCGGCGCACGCGTCAGCCGATCATTCGACTTCATATTGTTCTCGATCGCCCTCGTCTCGGGTAGTTATCTGTTGCTGCGCTGGGAGGCGATTGCCTTTAGCGGCGGTATTACGAATCGACTAGATGTAATTGTTGGCGCAGTCGTTATTGCTGTCGTTCTGGAGGCGACGCGCCGGACTGTTGGCAGGGTCCTAGCAATGATCACGGTCGTGTTTCTGCTTTATCCGTTTGTCTCGCCCTTCTTGCCGGGGTTGTTGAACAGCCGTGGAATTCGTTTTGAGAGTTTTGTCTCCTTTCTGGTGCATTCGGGGCAGGGGATATACGGCATCCCACTCGGCGTTGCTTCTACGTACATCGTCCTATTCACGATCTTCGGGTCGTTTCTTAGTGAATTTGGCGCCGGCGATTTCTTCTTCAAAGTATCGAGTTCTATCACCCACGGTCTTCGTGCGGCATCGGCTAAGACAGCGGTACTGTTTAGTACCTTACTCGGAATGATCTCTGGATCAGCCGCTGGAAACGTCGCTGTGACGGGTTCGTTTACGATTCCGCTGATGAAGCGTGAAGGTTACCGACCGCATCAGGCCGGTGCTATCGAAGCTGTTGTATCGACGGGCGGGCAGATCATGCCGCCGGTCATGGGAGCGGCCGCATTCATCATGGCGGAAATCGTCGGTACTCCCTACGTCAATATTATGAAGGCGGGCTTGATGCCGGCGCTGCTATTTTTCGTTTCGGTACTATTTGTGGTTCACCTCCAGGCCGTGAAGAGTGGCCTGAAGATCCAGGAAAGCCCCGTCGAACTGGAAGGGTCGCTCGCAAGCACGGTTCTCACCGGTCTGCCTTTTATCGTTCCGTTCTTCACTCTCATCGGCATGATGATCGTCGGTTACTCGCCGGTGAAGGCGTCTTTCTTCGCAATCGTCATCTTAGTCTCGCTTCACCTCGTGATGGTGCGGCGCATCAGTCGTGAGTTCTGGCAGAAGCTTGGCCGAGCGATGGCGAACGGTGTCAAGAATGCTGTGCCGATATCGATTGCGTGCGCGGCGGCTGGCGTCATCTCGGCGGTTCTCTCCGCGACTGGCCTGGGGTCGAAACTATCGGCTTTTATCATCTCGATGTCCGGTGGTATTCCTCTCGTCGCGCTGCTTCTCACGATGGTAACGGCGATCATTCTCGGTATGGGATTGCCGACGACGGCCGCCTACTTGATTCTTGCCACTGTCGTTGCGCCAGCCCTCGCCGATATGGGCGTACCGTTGCTGACGGCGCATATGTTTGTGTTCTTCTTCGGCTGCGTATCCACCATTACGCCACCGGTCGCGCTAGCATCGTATGTCGCTGCAGGTATTGCTCGGGCCGATATCAACGAAGTTGGTTGGACCGCGTTCCGCTACGGGCTCGTGTGTTATCTGCTGCCGTTTGCGTTCTTCTACGGCCCAGCGCTGCTCTCGCAGGGGGCTGCGTGGGAAATTGCTACAGCGTTTCTGACGGGCGTCGTCGGGGTCTTCTTTCTCGCAACCGCCATTGTCGGTTACTTCAGGAGCCCCCTGGCGCCGACTGGCCGGCTGATCTCGTCGATCGCCGGCATTTTGTTATTGAATCAGGGGGTGATGACCGATTTGCTCGGGCTGATACTCGCCGTCGCCTGGACATCGTTAGCGGGCCGAACGTCGCGTGCAACAGGTGTGTAGGTGAAATCCGATCCTGCTCAGGCGCGATTCGGTGATAAAATTACGACCAGCCGGCGTTGTAGCGAACGAACTTGATTCGGATGAGGTGTGTGATGGGAAAGGAATCGGTCGCAGGACTGCTGTTCGCGGGATGGATGGTCGCTGCTTCGAGTTCTTATGGCCACCATTCGTTCGCCGCGTTTTTCAATCAGGACGAAACCGTTTCCGTACAGGGAGTGGTTAAGGAGTTCTGGTTCTAGAATCCGCACACGCGAATCTATTTGGATGTCACCAACGAGGACGGCGAAGTCGTCGAATGGATGCTGGAAGGCGGTAGTCGAAACGTCCTGACTCGCCGAGGGTGGTCGGCCGATACGGTAGAGGTTGGCAGCGAAGTTCAGGCGGAGGGCAACCCGTCTCGTGACCGCTCTAATTCCATCGGCTGGCGGTCACTGAAGACGTTGGATGGTAAGGACGTCGGTCCTTAGAGAAATATCAGGCTCAGCGAGGGAAACGCCATCAGCAGAATCGTCACGGCCAGTGTAATGAGTACGAACGGGAACGCGCCGCTGAAGATGGCCCCCAGGCTGATCGTCTCGTCGTCGAGCGTAGATTTTATTACGTAGACACTGAGTCCCAACGGCGGCGTCAGCAGGCCGATCTCTACTCCGATCACCGTGATGACGCCGAACCAGATCAGGTCAGCTCCGAGCTCGCCGACGACGGGCAGCGCCAGCGGCAGCAGAATCAGTAGAATCGACGTAGAGTCGAGCACCGTGCCCAATACGATCAACAGCAACAAGTAACCGGCGAGAAAACCTGCCAGACCCAGACCGACGCCTCCAAGATAGCCGGCCATGTCGGCAGGCAGGCCGGTCAGCGTCAGCATGCGGCTGAAGGTGCTCGCGCTGATGATAAGAAACAGTATCGTGACGGTGACCTGGCCGGTCTCGCGTATCACGTTCCAGAGGCCGGGCCAGGACAGGCGGCGCTTGATCAGTGCGAGGCACATGGCCGCGAGCGCGCCGGCAGCGCCTGCCTCCGTTGGTGTAAAGACACCGCCATAGATCCCGCCAAGAACGAGAACTATCAGCAGGAACACGGGTAACACAGCACGGAGAAACTCGCCCACGGTCGCGGAATTATCGTCATCCGGTTTTGCGCTGACGTCGCCGACGAACTCCGGCCAGAGCCGCGCCATGATCAGAACACCAACGGCGAATGCGACGGCCAGGATGATGCCGGGCACGATGGCGGCGACGAACAACGCGCCGATGGAAACCTCGGCCATGACGCCATAGATAATCAGCAGGAGGCTCGGCGGAATTAACATGCCGAGGACGGAAGAGCCGGCAGTTAGACCGACGGCGAATCGCGCCGTATAACCTCTTGCCACCATCTCGGGAACGGCGATTTTGGCGAAGATGGCCGCCGAGGCTATCGAGATACCGGTTATTGCCGCGAAAACGGCATTCGCCGCTACGGTCGCGATGCCTAAGCCGCCGCGAATTCGGCCGAAGACCTGTTGTGCCGCGCGAAAACTATCCCGACCGATTTCCGAGACGCTGACGAACAGCCCCATCAGTACGAACAACGGCACGGTTGCGAAGACATATTCGGCGACGGTTCCCTGGGCAGCAAGCGAGAGCGTGTCGGTCGCGATTCCGAAATCGCGTTTCAGGAATGCGAGGCCCAGATAAGCGATCGACAATAGTGCCACCGCGATCGGAATTCCTACGGCGATCAGGATCAGGACCGTCACGATCGCCAGTATCCCGATCGTGCGATCGGCGAATGCCGCCGTCTGCGTCAGTGCTGTAGTAAGCGTCAACACAACAAGTAACGCTACCGCGATCAGTAGGATGCTCGGCCCGCGCCCCGGCTCCGCGGAGCCTGTTGCCTGTCGGTAGAACTGCCGTAGATACTCAATGGCCGCAATGGTGGCGCCGAGCACAACCGTGAACTTGATCGGGGCGATCGGTAGTGTATAGATGCCCTCCACACCGGTGAACTCGCCGGTCTGAACCGCGCGCCAGAAATCCGGGCCAGTGCCGATTGCGATGATGCTGAGCACGAGACAGCCAAGACCGGCTGCTAGTACCTGCAATATGAGTGCGGTCGTCGGGAGCCGGCGCCGAATGGTGTCGAGTAGTACATCCGCCTGCGTCAGGCGGCGCATCTGCACGGCATATGCGAGCTGCAGGAACACGCAGCCAACGAGGGAGAACGCGACGATTTCCGGGACCGCCTGAATCGGGCTGGCAAAGAGAGTCCGCCCGGCAATGTCGGCGCTGATCAAGAACATCAGACCGAATATCCAGGCAACGCCGGCGGCGTTCATCCAGCCGATCAGAGCCGCGAAGGCCGCCTCGGCACGCGTGACTGCGGCAGGCGTGTAGGCGGTGCCGCTCACTCGTCGGCCGTGCCGAGAGTCACTGCGCCTGGTCCCAATCACGCAGCGGCTGACCGCCGCGCTCTCTGATAGCGGCCATGTAGACTCGTAACACCTCTCCGGCGGGATGGCCGCGTTGTTCCGCGGAGGCGACCCAGCGGCCAGCGATATCGGGAAGACCGTCAATCCAGCGGCGTTTCTCGTCGTCGGCCAGAGTGACGACTGTGGCGCCCTCTTGCTGTACCGCCGCAAGCGCTTGATCGTAGCGAGCGACCACTGCCTCGCCCATCGTCTGGCTGTAGTCACGCCCGAGTTCAGCTAGCGTAGCCTGCACATCGGGGGGTAGGCGATCCCAGGTCTCTTTGTTGATCGCCATGCCGCCATTAAATTGGGCGCCAATACCGACGAGCGTGATATACGGGGCGACTTCGTGAATTCGATAGGGGTACGCTCCGCTGAGAATCGTTAGCACGCCGTCGGCTACGCCGGTGCTGAGTTGTGTGTAGTAAGTCGATAAGCCGCCGTTAACGGCGACAGCGCCGGTGCCTTCCAACCAGGTCGCCGACGGGCCCGGCGCCAGAATCTTGCGGCCTTCCAGGTCGTCGATCGTGTGAACCGGGAATGTCGTCATCAGATGGTAAGTATCGACGCCGCTTGCGCCCAGGAGGATCTGATTCTGCTCGTGCCACGCCTGCGCCAGCTCGGGCATGCTGTCGTGGAGATCATTGAACAGGTCGAGCAACAACAACAGGTCATCGGTAACGAACGGCGTGTAGTAGGTGACATTTTGCAGCGGCATCTTGGATGTCTCCCACAACGCGCCGACCCAGCCGATATCGGTAAGGCCGATCTCGATGGCCTCCAGCGAGTTTTGCCACTTATATAAGGAGCCGCCGTAGGCTTCGCGCCAGACGATCGTGTGCTCGCTGCCGGCAGCGGTCAGGCGGCGATTTGACTCGGGCACGACCAGCGTCTGGATAACACCGATCCACGGCAGGGTTGCCGACTGCGGGCCGCCGGCTGTAAGTCGAAAGGTCTCGGCCATGGTGAACGGCGGCATCATCGTTGCCACGCCGGCTACCAGGCCGACCCACAGTTTCATTATGTTAAGTTCCGAGTAAGTTGAAGACGCCGTCCCAGATCAATTTGAGTCCGACCAGGAAGATAGCCGTGAGGATGATCGCGAAGAACATATCTTCGCGCAGTTTACGGTTTATCCGGACGCCGAGAAACACGCCGACCGGTACCAACGGCAACAGAGCGGCAGAAACGTGCAGGTTAGTTATCGATAGTTGACCGAGCATTCCATACGGGATGAGTTTAATTGCGTTCATTGACGCGAAAAACATGACGCTCGTGCCCGTATAGAGTTCTTTGTTGAGTCCCTGGGGGATCATATACACCTGGTATGGCGGTGTTCCGGCATGGGCGAGAAAGCTCGTGAAACCCGCACAGGTCCCCCAGAACGCTCCCAGGAATTTGTTCGGCTCTCGTCGCGGCGGTGTTGCGGAGCCGGTCGAAGTAGCCTTTGCCGCTCGGCGTAGGCCTCTCCAGCGATGAAGCGTGAAGACGACGGCGATGACGCCGACCAGGAGTCGAACGAAGTCTTCATTCACCCATCTTGCGGTCAACCCGCCGATTGTTATGCCGACGGTGGCCGCTGGTATTAATAGCACGAGATTCTTTCGATCCCAGAGCTTTCGGTATACCCAGATACTAAGGAAATCCATCGGTATCATGATCGGTAGCATAATACCGGCCGCCTGTATAGGCGAAATGACCAGCGATAGAAGTGGTACCGCAAGCAGGGCGATTCCGCCGAACCCGCCCTTGGAGATACCGGTAATCACGACGGCGACTACCGCGATGATCACGAATACGGGATCAGTTAGTAGTTCCGGCATCCGTATGTCTCAAATGTAAGAATTGAAAGAAAGGATTGCTCTTATTCGAGGCCGCTTGCGCGCGCCTGTTCGCGCGCCATGACGGCCCAGTCGCATTCGCCGTCGCCATGAGACACTGCGCCAAGAAGCCTGTCGCGCATGACGTTGCAGCTCGGAAGCGGTACGCCGACGGCTTCACCCGCAGCCAGCGCCAGGTTCGCGTCTTTGATCCCGATCTGTACGGAGGCACCCACCTTGTCGTAGGCCTCGTCGACGATGATCTGGCCGTAGATTTTATAGGCCGGACAGCCGAAGAGTCCCTCTGTCAGCACCTGATGGAATAGCGACGGTTCCACGCGGTACTTCCGCGCCAGTGACATGCCTTCCCCGATGACCTCGATGGCACAGCCGAGAACGAAGTTGTGAGCGATTTTTACGGCCGTGGCGGCTTGCGGTTCAGCGCCGGCGACGAAGGTTCGTTTCCCTAAAACGTCGAACAGCGGTTGCAGGCGCGCGAGACTTTCCGGTGGTCCTCCCGGCACGATGCTGAGTTGGCCAGCAGCGGCCAGGTCCGGGCGGCCGAGGACGTGTCCTGCGACGAGAATCTGTCCGGCTTCTGTATGCGCCTGTTCGAGTCTGCGGATAATCTCTACGCCGTGAGTACCCATCGGCATATGAATCGCTCCCTTCGGCAGGGACTCCAATAGGCCGTTGCTGGAGAACGCCAGACTCTCCAGGGCTGCGTCATGAGGCAGCATATCGATCACGACTTCCCTGTCCGCAGTCACCTCGGCGACAGAGGTGGCCACGGTCGCACCGGCTTCCCCGAGCGCCGTCAAGAGCGTGGGTATTCGGTCGTATATGACGAGGTCATGCCCGGCGCCGAGAAGTCGTCCGGCCATTCCCTGGCCCATACGGCCGAGCCCGATAAAACCAACTTTCATTCAGTCTCTCCTATAAAAACGCCATCCTGCCAACAGGCTGGATGGCTGCGAGATTCTCTTGGTGTCTTGGTAGTGTGTAGATTCGTGTCGGCAGAATTCTGTCGTCACGTTAGCGCACCGCTCGACATGACAATGTCTGCGGTCACCTTGAAGTGGGCGATAAGCAGCTTGATGGCGAGGTCGGCGTCGCGATTGAGCGCGGCGTCCCTGATCGCCTCGTGTTCATCGTGTTCGTGGCGTTCCCGATAGGCGACGACCGCGGTCAGATTTCTGTAACGCAGCGCCTGCTCGTGTAGCTGTTCGCAATAGCCGAGCAGGAGACTCGAGTTGCAAGCCGAGATCAACGCTAGATGGTATTGGCGATGCAAGGCCTCCCACTCGGGTTTCGTATTGAACGATTCCTCGTCAACGGGGCGCGGCGTGCGCGAGAGGCGGTGGTAGGCGAGCACCACTTCCTCTTCCCAGGTTTCGTCACCATTGACGATAGATTCGCGCAGTGCGATTTCCTCGAGCCAGCAGCGCGTACGGACGAGTTCCATGAGCTCCGCCGAACTCGCGGGTGAGACCCTGAAGCCTTTGTTTTCTTCGCGGACGACCATCCTGTTCGCGGAGAGGCGATTCAGCGCCTCGCGCAGCGGACTATTGCCGACCTCGTATTGCTCTTTCAGAGATTGTAGGCGCAGCTTACGGCCGGGTTCGAGGTGGCCCCTCAGGATATCCTGGAGGATCCTGTGATAGACCATCGAGGCGAGTGTTTCGCCGCCACCGGTTGGCAGCGGCGTCTCGCTGATCGTATCGCTTGTCGTCACTACTCCGCCTAATTTTGTCGATTAAAATCGATATTTTTGTTAATTATCGTGGAAAACCGCTTTTTCGTAAACACGAGCAGTATACGCGCCGATGGTTCGTTTCGAAAGCAATTTGCCACTTGATTCGAGTTTGGCCTTTTTATCCTCAGCCTATTTAGCTAGAATTTTCTGAAAATAATGATCGTCGAGAACTCGATCGACGCGAGCAGCCGCCGGACGGCGGGTTATCATCACAGTAGCAGCCGCTATGGCAGCTATGGCAGCTACCGAATGAGCCATACCGTACACTAGCCCGAATGCGGGCTTGCGGTGTCGTAGGTACGAGACCAAATCTCTTATCCAGAGGAAAATAAAAAATGAGCGAAGCAGCACAACCCACTCAGCGAACCGCCGAAGAATCTCGCACGCTAAAAATTGCACTGGCGATGTTCGGTCTACTGCTTCTTACTTACACATTGATGGCGGCAGATCGCTACCTCGTCAGTATGCTCGGCGCCGATATTCGTGAATCCCTCAACCTCTCGTTAACACAAATGGGCACGCTCAGCACCATGTTTACCCTGGGTATCGGGATCGCAGGAATACCCGCCGGCGAGCTTATTGCGCGATATTCAAGAAAGGCCGTTCTGATCTCGGGTGTCGTGCTGTTTTCCACTGCAACCTTACTCTTCACGCAAGCCACCGGCTTCGCCAGCATGTTCGTTTTTATCGTCATGCAAGGTATAGGCATGTCTTTTCTGGCAACCAGCATGTTCTCGCTGGCAGCCAGTTACTTCGCCAATAGCCGGATAGCGGCAGTGGGCGCCGTCAACGTCTGCTTTGGATTCGGCTCTTTCCTGGGACCCTGGTCCATTGGCAATATACGAGCCAGCTCCGGTGCTTGGGAGACGCCGATGCTGGTCTTCGGCGTTTTCGGCATTGCCCTTGCGATCCTTATTGCACTTCTGGTGCGTCAATGGTTTACCGAGGCCGAGGCCGCCGCCAAGCAGTTCAAAGACACGGGCGGCGCGACCTCTCGAAGAAACCGCAACACTATCCTTCTAGCGGTTATGAGCGGCCTGTACGGGGTAACCATTTATGGATTCCTTGGCCTCTTCCCGACTTTCATGCGCGAAGTCTTGCAGTTACCGTTTGAAGATGTCGGTGGGGTAATGAGATTCTTCGGTCTTGGCGCGCTGGCTGCTTTCTTTGGCGGCAAGCTGGGCGACCATTTCTCGCCGAAACTCGTCATTGGTGTCTCCTCGCTCGTGCTCGTGGTGGTGGGCTTTTTCATCTATCAGCCAGACCTGAGCTTGGGAACGTATAAACTGATGGCCCTCCTCGTCGGCGTCTTCGGCGCATCAATCGTCTATACCAATCTCGCCGGTTGTCACATCAAGTCACTCCGCAGCGACCTTTCAAGTAAAGGTTCAGCCATGTTCGTCTCGACCATCTACGGAGGGGCAGCATTTGGCGGATTCATGATGGGTCAGCTCGTGACCAACGGTGGCTGGGTGTTTGCCGGCCAAATTCAGATGTCGCTGCTCTCTCTGATTGTCGGGTTGCTCGCTTTCGGGCTGCGAACGGACGAGATGTCGAAGTAGATCTGGGCGAAGTTTGTAGGTATGGGTCTTGGTGACAAGGCGAAGGCGGCGCTGAAGCCGCCTTGTCCTAACTCAGGTCAAAAGCTAATTTCTGTATCGTAGCGAACCTTGTTGTCTCGTTGTCTTAGTCTTGCGATGGCTGCCTTTCTTGTCGCCGGCATCGCCGGGAGGTTAAATTTTCATATGCTCAAAAATTCTTGACACTATCGCCGGATTCTCCGAGTATCGGTTGACGAAATTTCTGAGTGCGAAGAATAATGACGAGGGAAGAATCGGCTCAGGTTGACGACGCCGGCCTGCGGCCAACCCAGGCTAGTCCAAGCCGCACGATTCAGTCCGTCGACCGTGCCCTCGACGTGCTCGAAGCGCTCGCGGAGTCGGGCGAAGAACTACCCCTCAGAGAAGTTGCCGCGAGGACCGACCTGAACGTTTCCACTTGCCATCATCTGCTCGCGACTCTCGTAAAGCGCGGCTACGCTGGCCGCTCGCGTCTTGGGAGGCTCTACTTCATCGGCAACAAGGTCTTGGAGCTCTCTAACCGGCGGTTTAGCCAATTCAATATCGTCGAGATGGCAATGCCCGAGTTGCGGCGTCTGAACCAGGAGATCGATGAGACCGTATACTTGAGCGAGATGCAGGGTTACGAGCTCGTTACACTCGCGAAACTCGATTCCAGTCACCCGATTCAGGTGCGCGCCAATCCGACGAGGGAATCGACGGCAGCTCACGCGACCGCGACCGGGAAGGCGATCTTGGCCTGGCTGCCCGAAGCGGAGATCGCTAAAATGATCGCCGAGAATGGGCTTAGACGATATACAGACCGCACCATTACGAATATCGAGGATTTGATGGAGGAATTGCGGCACGTCCGCCGTAACGGTTACGCATCCGACAACGAGGAGTTTCAACCTGGCGTCGTGTGCGTCGGCTCGGCCGTTCGCGACCATCACGGTGCCGTGATCGCGGCTGTCAGTTCTTCGGTACCGGAGATGCGCGCTACGGGCGAGTTGGTCGAGAAGATGCGCGCTGCGGTGCGATCCTGCGCCAGGGAGCTTTCCGTTCAGCTCGGCTCACCGGAATAGATAAGAAAGACGATGACACTGATTGAAAACACGAAGCGGCTGACGTCGCAGGGTGCGAAAACGATGATGGCCGCGGCGATCGCCGAAGCGAATGCTGCAGGCATCGCAGCAACGGTCGCAATCGTCGATGCCGGTGGTCACCTGATGTTGCTGGAGCGAATGGACGGAGGACGATTCCATACCGTTTATTCCTCGACCACAAAGGCGGCCTGCTCGGCGTCCAACCGGCGGCCGACGACTACCGGGGGAGCACAGGGGCAGCATCTCGATACGCTCCACGCCATTGGCCTGTCGCTGTCGGCTGGTCCCGAGCGTTGGACGGCGATGGAAGGTGGGTTCCCGATATTTTTCGACAAAGACTGCGTCGGAGGTATCGGAGTCAGTGGCGGCGACTGGGAGCAGGATGAACGCATCGCGAAAGCAGCCGTGGCCGCGGTTGGGGCGTCGCTGCCTGGTTGCGTCGGAGGCTAAGGATGCGTAAACACATACCGATGGTCTTGAACCTGGCGCTGAGTTTAGCTGCCGGCTTTTCTGCCTCTGTCTCGCGCGCCGATTTTCCCGAGAAGCCGATCGAGTTCGTGATTCCGTTCGCCGCCGGCGGGGGCGCCGATATAGAAGGGCGAACGCTGGCTGAGGAGATGAGTGCGATTCTTGGCGTGCCGCTGGTCCCGATAAATAAGGCGGGCGCAGGGGGAGCAGTCGCCTACACCTACGTAAAGAACGCTTCGCCTGACGGTTACACGGTGGTTTGGAATTCGAATTCTATCCTGACGGTTACGAATCTCGGCAACGTACCATTCGCGCACGACGCTTTGGACCATATCGGTCGTGTCGAGTACCAACCGATGGTCTTTGCGGTCAGTTCGAGAGCGCCGTGGAGCGATTTCAACGCGTTCATGGAGGACTGCAAAGCCAATCCCAACAAGTTCAAGGTGTCCAACTCCGGTACCGGCAGCGCGACTCATCTCGGCGCGCTATCGCTGATGGGCGCTGCAGGCTGCGAAGTTGTGCATTTGCCCATTGGGATCCAGCGGCGTAACGGCACCGTGTTGAGCGGTGAAGCCGACGCAATGGTCGCGCCACTTACCGGCGCCATCAGCCTCGCCAGAGCTAACCGGTTCAAGTTGCTGGTTACGCTTAGTAGCGATAGAAATCCGATAATTCCGAACGTGCCCTTTGCTGCAGAGCTCGGTGTCGATGCGCACTTCGATCTGTTCCGAGGCCTATCCGTTCCGAACGACACACCGCTTGAGATCAAAGCACAGCTCGCCGACGCGATGGTCAGGGCGGCGGCATCCGCGGCCTTCCTGGAGCTCGCCGAAGAAGTGGGCTTTACTGTCGACCCGATGCAGGTGGAGGCGTTCGAGGCGATGCTCGTGATCGAGGATGCCAAAGTGAAAACGATCGTACACGATGCCGGCCTTTCTCCGCCGGACGCCGTGGAGAATTGATCGACCGCCATGAGCCGGGGCGGGCCGTTGTTGACGTCTATCAACCGGCGCGATGCCATCGCCGGCGCCATTCTACTCGTTATCGGTGTGGCCTATGGTCTGCTGACGGTCGCTCTACCGAACCGCAGCCTGCCTAACACCCCGGGGCCGGCATTTTTTCCGTGGCTCATCACTGCCGGTTTGATCGTGTTATCGGTGGCCTTGCTGGTTCAATCCGTTGTTCGTGACGGCGGCGATTCTCGGCACGCGACATCAGATCGATTCGCATCCCAATCGCTACTCGCCTTAATTTTGTTCTTCGTCTATCTCATTCTGCTGCCCTATGCCGGTTTTCTGGCGGCCAGCGTGCCGTTCTTCGCTGCGCTGATGTGGCTATACGGAGAACGCAATCGTTTGGTGCTGGCGCTGGCCTCGATCGTCATCCCGGTCGGCCTGTTCTATATTTTCCGGTTGGGGTTTCAGATTCTGCTTCCAACCGGCGTCTGGTGAGAGGAGCAGGATGAACGGCGACGTACTCCAGGGCTTCATGCAGGCCGTTCAACCCTCGAGTCTGCTGGCGACGGCGCTCGGATCGATGCTCGGCATTGCGGTCGGCATGATTCCGGGTATGACGATCTCCACCGGTATCATCATCGTTCTGCCTTTGACGTTTGCGCTCGATCCCAGTATGTCGATCGC
>CAUZMW010000058.1:0-15027 GCA_963581225.1 Gammaproteobacteria bacterium | reverse complement strand
CTCACCCGCTTCTTCAATATGTCTGCGGGATAATCGATTTTACCACACCCCGCGCAGGCCAGATTGCACTGAAACAGTGGCTACAGCATTAACACGAGTGGGTAACGTTCCACGCCTCGGAGTTTCTGCTCGAGGAGTTAACGTCCGACCCGGTAAGTCTGGGCTAACGGGATGCTCATGAGCTCTGCAGTATGACGTCGAGGTGGCTATTCGCTATTTGCGCCCACTCCATCTTCAGCCATGGTGTAAAACTTTCCGGGGATGAGGCCATCTCCGACTCCAATGAAGCGATGTCTATATAACGCCACTCGGCAATCTCGGTTTCGTTAGCGTCCACTTCGCCATCGTAGCGCCCAGAATACACCCAACAATACTCGTGTTCGGCACCGATTACGCCATATTGCGCGTGATACTTGAATTTGTAGAGATAATTCAACGGGCACTCGATACCGAGTTCCTGAACGAGACGGCGAGAAACCGCTTCCTCCATCGACTCCCCGACTCTCGGATGCGAGCAACAGGTGTTGGACCAGTAATCAGGCCAGAGCGGCTTCTCCGCGCTTCGTCGCTGTAGCAGGAGCTCATGTTTGTTGTTGAAGATAAAAATGGAGAACGCTCTATGCAGGACGCCGTTACCCGCATGACATTCGCTCTTAGCGCTCTGCCCTATCTCGCGGTCCAGCTCATCCACCAGAATGAGTTCCTCGCCGGAGTCGGAGACGACTTCGCTACGCGCCATCGAGATCAGCTCCGAGCGCGACTGGAATCGCCTGAAATCCGGCCGCGCGAATCGCGTTGACGACAGCATCGGTATCGCCGTCGCAAAGGGCAATGATAGAACCACCACCGCCGCCACCGGTAAGCTTCGCGCCGAGCGCGCCGTGCTCTCTAGCGATATCGACAAGCTGCTCCAACTCCGGCGTCGAAACCTGCAGTGCGTTGAGCATGCCATGACAAACGTTCATCAGTTCACCGAGCGTCGCCAAGTCCTCATCCTGAATAGCTTGCACGCCTCGCAGCACAAGGGTGTCAATCTGATCGAAAATTCGTTCATATAACTTTCTGTCCTGTTGCCACGCCGCATTCACCCGACCCACGGTCTTTGCCGTTAATCCCTCGTATCCGGTCATGCCCACAACCATCGGAATGGGCGTCTTAATATTCAGAGGCTCGACTAAGGGCGGGCTGCCGCTCCTGAACACCAGCGGTTTGCCGTAGCAGGCCAGGGTGTTGTCGATGCCGCTGGGTTTTCCGTGTGCGAGTTTCTCCGCTTCAAATGCCAGACGATTGACTTCCTCGTCCGATAGCCCGAGCCGATAGCGCTGGTCCAGAGCCCTGACGATGGCTACCGCCATCGCCGCGGAACCGCCCAATCCCATGCTGCGTGGCACGTCCGGGAATACCTCAATCCGCATCGCTCGGCCGCTCAGCCCGAGTTCATCCAGCATCATGCCAGCCGGACGTTCGAAGGAGCGTCGTTCGCTCGGGTTTTCGGCGAGTCGAAACTCGACTCCCCAGCGCGGGATCAACAAATAAATGCCTTCGTCGCAGTCTTCTACCAGCGCTTTGACCGTCATCGGCACCGGCGCTGCGATCGCGTGTCGCCCGTAAACCACGGCGTGTTCACCGAGAATGACGACCTTGCCATAGCCCACACCAAACGCCGCATCCTTCATCGCACTAAGTCGTGTGGACTCATGCGTTCCCTGAGCCGGGTCCGTCAGCTCCGCAACGATCTCCTGCGCTTTCCATACCTTGATTTCACCGCTCAGGATCAGGCGATCGAGCACCTCGTCGAAGATCTCCTGTGACACGCCGGCGGCCGTGACCACACCGCGCGCGTGTAGCGTCATATGGCCCTTCTGTATACCTTCGGTCGCGAGCGCCCGAATCGCTGCAAAATTCTGCGCCAGACCAACGGCGCCCATCACCTGTGCGAGTTCGGTCGCAGATTCCACACCGAGCAGACGCAGATTCAAGGAAGCCGTAGGATTCGAGTCCACAGCGGCACCGACGATGCCGACTTTGATCGGCATCTCCAGGCTACCGCAGAGATTTCCCTCCTCATCAGCCCACCATTTCGTCAAAGACGTATAGCGGCCGCTACGGGCCGCGAATGCATGGGCGCCGGCCTCGATGGCGCGCCAGTCGTTGCCGGTCGCGATCGCGACAGGATCGATTCCGTTCATGATGCCCTTGTTGTGCGTTGCCGCACGGTACGGGTCCACGGCAGCAAACTCCCCCGCCATGATGATGCCGTCGCGCGCCTCTTCGCCGCTGTAGCCGCGGTCAACTAACGTGTCGACCGAAATTTTACAGCGCGCGCGCACAAGTGCGCGATCGGTCAGATTGGACAAGATGCGCAGGAACACCTCGCCTCCCGTTATTGACTCGATCAACGGCGCAATACTTTCACACATTCCGTTCACGAGATTCGCGCCCATTGCGTCGCGAGTATCGACGAGCAAGTGAACGACGAGCATCCGGTTACCACTGGAGGGGAGCGGGTGGACGAATAGCTCGATATCCTGCGCGCCGCCGCCACGAGCGACCATGTTCGGGTGCAGGCTGTTGGCGAGACTGACGATTTCCTGGCGGCGCTCTCTGAGTGCCTGTTTCGCGGCCTCGAGATCCGGAATCTTCACGACCTGAATCTGGCCGATCAATATCGGATCCGTCGCTTCGGTCTCGAAGCCGCCACAGCGGCTAACCAACTTCGATGCTGAGCTCATCGCCGCGACGACCGACGGCTCTTCAACAGCCATCGGAACGATGTATTGCTTGTCGTTGACACGGAGGTTCATGCCCAGGCCGAGCGGCAAGCCCATCACGCCGACGACGTTCTCGATCATCTTGTCGGCCGCGTCGAGGTCGAGCGTGTGCTTACCCGTCGCCAGGGCTCGGAAATCGCTGCCGGTCAGCAGCCCGCGTTCGTGAACGACTCGGACGCGCTCTTCGACGCTGAGTCTGTAGAACTCCGGGATTCTCGAACGATCGTCAGTCAATCCTGCTGCTCCTCAAGACTTAATCCGGTCGTGTCCACTCGAAGCTCCACGACGCCGTATTTTTCTCCGGCCGCTTCCTTGAAAGCGGCTAACGCTTCCGGGTCCGCCGAGAACGCGACGCCTAGATCTCCGCCGCCTGCACCACTCACCTTGTACGCAACACCAAACCGCTTCGCGTGCCGGGCGATCTCGCGGTGCTCGGCCGTCACGATCTCCGCGCCCATACTCCGACCCAGATCGTCCAAACGCTGCCCATACGCGGCAACCGCGGCCAGAAATTCGTCCGCATCATCCTCGCGAGCCGCACCGCAACCGTCCGCCGAGATCCGCTCCAGAGCCTGCAGTTGCCTGTCGGCCTCAGCCGGCTGCGCAACTCGCCAATCGTCGAACACAGACACGAAATCGGTAGTGGCAGCCGCGCGACCGGTGAATACAGTCGTAAATCCTACACTGTTCGGCAGCTGGACTGAACCGACGATCGGGCCCGACTCAGGGCTGAGGCGATAGGAAATCGCGCCACCATACAGGCTTGCGGCGACGTCCAGGCCGCTTCCGGAGCCACCCTGAAATACCCGATGCAGACGGATCAATCGCTCGAGGCCAGCCGCGTCAGGCTCGATGCGGTCCCGTCCAGCGTAGACTGACCAGGCGGCGGCCCAAGCCGTGAGTACCGCCGCGCTCGAACCGATCCCGAGCTTTGTCTCGCCGTCGAAAAAACCGCTCGAATCGATGCCTGCGCGCCAGGCGAGCGGGCCGCCAGCCTCAAGCGCGCTCGTCACGAGATCGACGAGTGCCACACCGCTTGTGGCGCCGACTGGGAAGCTCGTCTCTCGCAACTCCGGTGCGCGGATGCACAGCTGGCAGCGCTCATCCTCGCTCGGGCCAAGATCAGCCTGGCAGCGGCGGTCGACGGCAAGCACAAGCGCCGGCGCCCCCGCTAGAACCGCATACTCGCCCAGCACGACGAGCTTGCCGGGCACTGTCGCACGAACTTTCACCACTTAGAGAATCTCCACACCCGGTCCGAGGCCGCTGACGATGACGTCGATGACGCCCGGCACATCGCGGAGCGCACTGACGACCGTATCCCGAGCGCCGGGTACGCACACTGCTTTCAGTTGGGGGCCGGCATCGATCGTAAAAAATACGGGTACACCGCTGGCGCGTAGCGCCGCGATCGCCTGCATGCATCCCACCGTGGCGGGATTCCAATAGATCAGAGGCGGGCGGTTAGCCATCGCTGCGGCATGCATCTTCAGGCAGCTGTGCTCGGCGATCTCAGCCAACTCGTCGAAGTCATGGGCGAGGATCGCGTCACGACCCGCGCTAAGATCGCTCTCGCTGGTCGCGACCCATGCCGGGTAATACGGGGACGTCGATGCGGAGCGCCCCATCCCATCTCTAGATCCGATTTTTTTCTCACCGCGCCCGGTAATCGCGATGATCACCTCGAGCGGCCAAGCGTCGGCGGCAAGCAGCGGTTCTGCGAAGCTGTCACGACCATCGGCCGCGCTACCAGCGTACATCTCCACGTAGCCGCCGAAGACCGACCGCGCCGCTGATCCCGAACCCTGCCGCGCGACGATGCTGAGCTCTCGCGGAGAGAGATCGAGCTGCAGTGCATGGGCAGCAGCCGTAGTTAGCGCGGCAAAACCGGAAGCCGATGACGCAAGTCCCGCTCCGGTCGGAAAATTATTGTCGCTCGTGACTCGGGCGTAGGTACCGACGCCGGCACGCTGCCGCAAGAGATCGAGGGACCGCGATACGCGCTCGAGTTGTTCGGGCCGGCTGCTGCCGTCCAACAGCAACGTGTCGCCGGTGAGGGCCGGGTCAAACTCAACTTCCGTGTCGGACCATAGGCGGTCCAGAGTAATCGAGATAGATCCTACGGCCGGAATATTCAACTCCGGGTCCACTTTCCCCCAGTATTTAACGAGCGCGATATTGGCTCTGGCCCGAACTTGTGACTTCATCAGGCAAGATTACAGGATGCCGCAATACTAAAGGTAATCGTACTCACGAAACCACTCGATTGCCGCCGCGATCGCTCCACTCGTTTGCGCTGCTTGAGCTTTAACGACGCGCGTCGCCAAGACATCCGGCGTCTCCAGAATGCTTCCGTCCCGGACGGCAAACATCGACTGTAACTCCCGATACAGTTCCATCCGCCAGCGCGAATCCGTCGCGAGGGTCACGGCTGCTGGCGTCAACACCTGCTGCGGAAACAGTATCGTCCCGGCCGACAGATCCGGCACGAGAGCACCCGCGACTCCCCACGACACCAACTCGGATGCGCCAGCCGACAACGCCGAACACGCAGCAGCGTAGGCACGATCGTGACCGGTACCGCACTGGTACACGCGAATAGGTGACTGTGGATCAGCCGACAGCAAAGAGTCGAGCGGCGCCCGTTCGATGGCGAGCGCGGCGATTACGGCTACGCTAGCGTCCATGTCGGGACTACGGACGCCCGGCGTCCAGCTCTTCCAGCGGTACCGTACCAGTCCGGGATTTCTGAGCAAGCTCTGCAGCCTTTAATGGCAGCCCGCTAGCGGCAAGCGCAAACAGCAAACGTAGCGCACGGTCGCTGCCCAGTGCCAGGTTCGTTGTGAAGACCGTGGCTTTGACGCGGCGGCGAGAAATCTTTACCTGTTGACCGGAGGTGAAGTTCGGGTGCGCGTGAATCTTGCGAAGCGTAAGGACTGCCAGACCGATCGCCCAGAGGCAAAACTTTCGCATTCCTACTTCTCGCGGCGGGATACACAATGTGTACTCGAGCGCGACGCGAAGATGTTGGTGGGTGATACCAATCAACTCCTGTAGCCCGGCATGAAAAGTCTCCGTGTCATGAAACTCGTCCAGTCTCTCCAGTCGAAATTCGCCGTTCGCAAATACGGATCGGGGCAACCAACAGGTACTCGCCCGTCTGTCGTCCCAAATATCCTTGAGAATGTTGGTCATCTGCAAGCCCTGGCCGAATGAGATCGCCAGGCGCATCATTTCATCCCGGCGCGGTTCGAGTTCCGGACAGTGGACGCAAAATAACTCCGTGAGCATCTCGCCTACGACGCCTGCCACAACATAACAATAGTCGGCCATCTCGTCGGCGTCCTTCAGGCCGCGCAGACTCCTCCGGCGCTGAAACTCCGGCATCCCGGCGCACATGATGTCAATGCAACGAGTCAGCGCATCGCGTTCGGCAGCTGAGAAGCCGGCTGTGACCCTGATAACCGTAGCGATACTCCCGACCAAGTCCCTCTCGTCGGCCAGTGCGCGCGACGACAGCAGCGATAATAACTCTTCAGCGAAAGGCTCTGCCGGCTCCTCCCCCCTGACGATCGCGATGAAACGGCGGTGAAATTCGGATTTCTGCTCGTTATCCAATCCGATGTCGTCTTCGATGGTGTCTGCGAGACGACAGAGCAGATACGCGTTGGCGACGACCTCGGCCAGGCGTTCCGGCAAGACCGGAATCGTCAGCGCGAAGGTACGAGACACTTCCGGAAGAATCTGTGCCTGGTATTGGAGATCTGTCAGGGATTCAGCGATCGGTCGGCTCTTATTTTGCTTCACAGATTACGCAGGCCGTACGCACCGTTTCGGTGTTAGGATGAATTTCTATGATAACACGGGCACAAGAACCGTCCTTTGCGGAACAGCCGGATCACTATCGAGCGCGGGTGGACGCCAAGCTGGAGCAGATACTGGCGGCCGCCGAGGATTCGCCGCCACGCCTGCGGGACGCGATGGAGTATTCCGTCCTGGGCGGTGGCAAGCGGATTCGACCACTACTCGTTTATGCGAGTGGCGAGCTCTTCGAACTGGACGAAGCGCTCCTGGATCCCATCGCGGCTGCGGTCGAACTCGTGCACGCCTACTCGCTGGTACACGACGATCTGCCGAGTATGGACGACGACGACTTGCGCCGTGGTCGCCCGACGACGCATTGCGCATTCGACGAAGCAACCGCAATCCTGGCGGGCGACGCATTGCAAGCGCTGGCGTTCGACGTCGTGTGCGGCGATCGGCAGCTCGGTGCACATCCGGAGGCGCTCATCAGAGTTATGACGCGATTGGCCAGGGCCATCGGGCCGTCAGGAATGGCGGGTGGCCAGGCGTTGGATATCGAGGCGGAGGGAGCCACGATCGAAGAGCGCGCGCTCGAAGACATCCATCGGCGCAAGACCGGAGAGTTGATTCGCGCAGCCATCATGATGCCAAGCGAACTGGCGGAGGTTTCTGCTGAAGATGCCGAACGACTGGATACGTTTGGACGCGACATCGGAATCGCCTTTCAGATTAGAGACGATCTGTTGGAAGTTGAGCTGGACACTGCGACGCTCGGCAAGAGCGCCGGCTCCGACGAGCAGAATAATAAATCGACGTACCCATCCATACTCGGCACGCGGGGCGCCGAAGAACGCGCGAGCGAACTTTACGATCGCGCGATGCAGAATCTGGACGCATTGGGGCATCGCTCGGCGGCGCTGCGGTGGGTGTCGGACTACATTATCAGCCGCTCGAACTAACCGAGCGACACGACGCGCTGCAGCGTCCAGAACATGGCCACGCCACCGATGGCGTAGGCCGGCGCTATCGAAACCCAGCGCGGGGAACTCGCGAGCGGGCGACGCACAATAGCAAGAAATACGACAACGGCCGCCACGAAAAAATGTGCTCGACGCCCAGGACCAGGTAGGTGCTCGCGACATTGGGCTGGCTCAGCGAGGCCTCCAGGACCACGCTCGGCTGGGAGGGGTCCAGGCGGCTCACCAGCGTTCGACGAACGCGCCGCCGACGAAGCGCCCAGGGCTTCCGGCCTCGACAGAAGTGGCGTAATGTCTTTGAAGACGATGCCCGGCTTAGGAAAATCCGGAACGTCGCGAATTAATGCTTTTATTTCGGTTAGCGTCATTGTCGAAAATCCTTACATCATCTGCCGTAGGCGCGCTCAATCGAGGCAGTAGAGCCCTGCAACGAATTGGCATTACCAGGCCGGAGCTACGGCTCGAGACTCTAATTGTAGCGGCCCGACATCGCGCCCACCTCAATGACTTCGGCTCGTGGCCAATATGAGGAGTCGTTGCAGCGGTTGCTGACCGCTTACGAATCCGAGGCGGATCTAACAACGTTGAGGCGCATCACCGTACGCGAACTTCTTGTGAGCCTGCTCGAGAACCTGCTCTATCTTGAACGGGACAGGCGGGCATCAGCCGCGATCGAGCAGCAGACGATCACCTCACCGGTCTTTATCATCGGTCTGCCACGAACCGGCACGACGCTGCTCCACGGGCTCATCGCTCAGGATCCGGCGACACGCGCACCGCTCACCTGGGAAGTGATGTTTCCGTCGGCGGCGAGAGACACGCCAGATGCAATCGAACGAACTCGGCGTCCCACGGATTCCAGGCTGGCGTGGGCAAACCGGCTCGCACCGGCGTTCAAGCGGATTCACAATATCGGCGCGGATCTTCCGCAGGAATGTATCACCATCATGGCGCAGGGATTCGCGAGCATCCAGTTTCACACGACGCATAACGTCCCCAGTTATCAGGACTGGTTCGAGAAGGACGGGCAGGAACTCGACTATGCATTTCACTACCGCTTCCTTCAACACCTGCAGGCGAATGGCTCCCTTGATCGCTGGGTACTGAAAGCACCGGGCCATCTGTTTGGGCTCAGTGCGCTGTTGCAACGTTACCCCGACGCAAAAGTGATTCAGACGCACCGCAATCCGCTGCAAGTCATGGGTTCGATCGCGAGCCTTGCGACGGTTCTACGGCGTGCGTTCAGCGACTCGGCCGACCCCAGACAAATCGCTGCCGATTGGCGCGGTCGTTGGTCCAGGGCTCTGGACCGCAGTCTCGACGCGCGAGCCAATGGACCCGGAGAACAGTTCTTCGATATCGCTTACGCAGATCTCGTCGCGGCACCATTGGACGCCGTCGAGCGTCTCTACGATTATCTCGGTTGGCCGCTGTCGAGCGAGGCCCGCGAGTCGATGCAGCGTTTCCTGGACGCGAATCCCAAAAACAAATATGGAGCGCATCGCTACGGTCTGGCGGATTTCGGCCTGGATCTAGCGCTCGAGGCGCGGCGTTTCGCCGGCTACTGCGAGCGATTCGAGATCCTGGTCGAGCCGCCCTGAGACCTCCGCAGGAATTTGGCGTGTTCAGGCAAGTACCCGGATCGCGTAGCGGCTAGAATGCTCAATAGCTAGTCTCGAAACAATTACGAGGAGAACTCGATGAACCTTCAACATGTCTCTGGCCCGATACCGTCGTGCGGGCTGATGCTGGCGACGGCGCTCTTCTCGGGATCACTGTGGGCAGATGCGGTGTGATAAAAAATGTGACGGCGCAAAAGGTCCGCCGCGTGGACATGCTATTCGGTATCTCTTATAGCAACGATATTCTGAAAACAGAGCGTATCCTGCAGGCGCTTCTGGAAGAACACGACCTTGCACTCGATCAACCCGAACCCGTCGTCCGTCTTCATGAGCTAGGCGACTCGTCGGTGAATTTCATCGTGCGGCCGTGGGCGAAGACCGACGACTATTGGGAAGCTTATTGGGCCATTACACGCGCCGCCAAAATTCGGTTCGACGAGGAAGGCATCTCGATTCCATTCCCGCAACGAGATATTCACGTTAAAGCGCAGATCCCAGCCGAGACATAAACCAGCTCCGCATGAATAACTGCGAGCAAGAGTGTTGAGCCGCGGATCGATAGCGATTGTTGGGGCCGGTATGGGAGGGTTGGCGACGGCCGCCACTCTGCGCAGCGTGGGGATGAAGGTTGACGTCTACGAGCAAGCTGCTCGCTTCGCCCGAGTCGGCGCCGGTATTCAGATGATGCCCAACTCGATGAAGGTGTTGCGCCGGATTGGCATTGAGGACAGGTTGCGAGGGACTTCGTTCAAGCCGCACTCTCATCTGAACCGCGAATGGGACACGGGCAAGGTGTTACGCGAACTACCGATGCCGGAGGATTTATTCGGCGCGCCGTATCTTTGCATGCATCGAGCGGACCTCGCGAACGCACTCGCGGGTGCGATTCCGCGAGACGTCGTGCATTTCGGCAAAAAGCTGGTAGGACTAGAAAGCGGCTCGCAGAACGTCACGCTCATCTTTCATGACGGAACACACGCTGTCGCCGATGCGGTCATCGGCGCGGACGGCGTTCACTCCCTCGTTCGCGATATCGTGGTCGGCCCCGACGAGCCGATCCACAAAGGGCGAATCGCCTACCGCGGTGTCTTCCGGTCCACACGGCTCAACGGCCGGGACATCGGGCTGTCGCGTACGAAGTGGTGGGGTATCGACCGCCACATCGTCATCTACTACGTCACCGATTCCCGTAGCGAGATCTATTTCGTCACGAGCGTCCCCGAACCCGCGGACTGGGTGACTCCCGAGTCCTGGTCCGCGAAGGGCGACGTCAACGAGGTGCGTACCGCCTACGACGGGTTTCATGAGGACGTGCGCGCAGTTCTCGACGCCTGCCCCGATTGTCACAAGTGGGCCATCCTGGAGCGCGAGCCGCTGCCACGATGGAGTGACGGACGGATCGTCCTACTGGGTGATGCGTGTCACCCGATGACACCGTACATGGCACAGGGGGCTGCCACTGCGATCGAGGACGCCGCCGTCCTGGCTCGTTGCCTCGACGCGGCGGACGGCGGGGGCATCGAAGCGGCGTTCCAACGTTACGAGGCACACCGCAAGCCCCGGACAGCCCGGATTCAGGCAATCTCAAGCGCCAATACCTGGATGCAGGGCGGGGACGAGGATACGAGCTGGCTCTATGGATATGACGCCTGGAATGTATCCCTGGATGAGGTTGGACCCACGGATGGGACTGGATGACAGCCGCCGTCGACACAAACGCCTTACAGGCCGGCGCGCGGCTCATGGCGCGGATGGAGAACGTGCCGTTCTCACGCTGGCACAGAAAACCGCGGATCGTCATGGGCAGTGCGACCTTCTTCGACGCGTTCGATGCGCTGTCTCTGGCCTTTGCGCTTCCTGTCTTGGTCTCTGTATGGGAGATAAGTCCTGCGCAGATCGGCGTGTTGATCTCCGCGAGTTACCTCGGGCAGTTGATCGGAGCGCTGGCATTCAGCTCGATCGCCGAACGATTCGGGCGTACCCGCGGCACGACAGCAGCCGTCTTCATCATGTCCATCATGGGCCTTGCCTGCGCATTTGCAGGAAACTTCAATGCGTTGCTCGCTACTCGATTTGTTCAGGGAATCGGTATCGGCGGCCACATGCCGGTAGCAGCAACCTATATCAGTGAGTTGGCGCAGGCCGTGGGGCGCGGCAGATTCTTTCTGTTGTACGAGATGATCTTCCCGATCGGTCTCATGGTCACGGGCCAAATCGGCGCGCTCGTCGTCCCGACACTCGGTTGGCAAGCAATGTTTCTCGTCGGCGGCATCCCGGGGCTGTTTATTGCCGCGATGGTCTGGCGTCTACCGGAATCACCGCGTTGGCTGATATCCAAAGGTCGGCTGGAACAGGCGGAGGCCGTCATCGAGCAGATCGAGGCGAGCACGGCTAAGAGACTCGATCCCAATCTAGCGCTCGACGATCTGCCGCCGCCTACCCCTACGCCGGAGAGAGAGACGTCGTGGCGCGAGCTGCTATCGGGCCCCTTTCGTGCTCGCTCCATTGTTATCTGGGTACTGTGGGCCAGCGCCTACTTCGTCGCAAACGGGCTGAACAACTGGATGCCGACGCTCTACAACACCGTCTACGATCTCGGACTGCAAGCGTCATTGCGCGCCGCATCGATGACCAACATTGCGCAGGTGATTCTGCTGCTTGTTTGCGCGTTCACCATCGATCGCATCGGACGTCGAAAGTGGGTGACGGCCTCGTTCATTCTGGGCGCCGTGATGCTGGGAGCCCTTGGTACGTTCGGTTCGCACAGCGTGTTCGCGTTGATGGTCCTCGGAACGCTGAGCTACGGCATCATCGGCTCAACGAACGCAGTCCTATATCTTTACACGCCCGAGGTATACCCGACGCGCATGCGAGCCATCGGTACCGGACTCGCCACGTCGTGGCTGCGCCTTGCGTCAGCCGCCGCTCCGTCGATGGTCGGGCTCCTCGTGACCTCGAACGGTATCGCGGCTGTCTTCCTGACGTTTGCCGGGGTCTGCATGATCGGCGCCCTCGCGGCGACGCGGATGCTCGAGACGCAAAATCGGCGCCTCGAGGATATCGCGCAGTAGGCCAGGGCCATCGCCAGGTTTGCTGGGCACCACTGTCCTGCTGTGGCTCCAGTCAAGGATCTGATAGATTCGTCGACACGCGAACGATGAGAACGGGAGAATGACTATGAACGCGAATACACCGGCCTGGCTGCTGCTCATCGGTTTTACCATGCCGGTCATGAGTGTTGCCCAAAACGATGAGCTCGCCGTCAACCACATCGTCATTCACGATCGCCTGCACACTGCGGGGCAGCCTCCGGCTGAGCAGTTAAGCGGGCTCGCCGACAGAGGCTTCGAGATGGTGGTCAATCTCGCGCCGCCGACCACCGAGGGCGCTGTCCCCACCGAAGGGCAACTGGTCGCGGAGGATGGTATCGCCTACGTCAATATTCCGGTCGACTGGCGCAACCCCACCTATGCGGACTTCGCGCTCTTCAGCGCCGTACTGAATCAGGCGGACGACCGCCAGGTTCTCGTCCACTGCATGGTTAACGCACGTGCATCGATGTTCACGTTCCTGTATCAGGCCGTGCACACGCAGGTGCCCGTCGATGAAGCATTCGAATACGTTAAGCAGGTCTGGACACCGCAAGACCAATGGGTCACGTTCGGCAAGATGGTGCTCGAGCGGCACAATATCGACTCTGACGTCTTGTAGGATCTGGGGAATACGGGGACGGTCTACCTAAAAAGGTATCGTAATAAAAAGGTACCTCTTTAGGTAGACCGTCCCCGTATTCCCCGCGTCCCCTTAGTCCCCGGATCTACGCCCCCGCTGTAGGAGCGGCCGACTGGCCGCCATTCTTCGCCAACCAGAACACAGCGAGGCCCGCCAATGCCAGTGCCGGGATCATCGCAAACTGCACGGCCGACCAACCATAAGCGTACAGCAACGCGCCCGAACTGAACGAAGCGACCGTCACGAGGCCGAAGACCAGGAAGTCGTTAAGTCCTTGTACCTTCGCCTGCTCCACAGCGGTATGGGTCGTACCGAGCAAACTGGTCGCGCCAATAAAACTGAAGTTCCACCCCAAGCCAAGGCTGATCAGCGCCAGATAAAAATTCTCGAGCTCGACACCGCTCACGGCCGTCACGCCGGCGATACCGAGCAGAAGGAGCCCGACACCGATCACTGGTAAGTGTCCGAACCGCGAGATGATTGAGCCGGTGAAAAAACTTGGCCCGAACATCGCAACCACATGCCAGCGGACCACATCAGCCGCATGCGCCGTCGAGAAACCCTGTCCGCCCATAGCCAGCGACGTCGACGTCATGACGAGCGTCATGAGCGCGAAGGAAACCATGGCGCAAACGACAGCCACAAGAGTCTCCGGCTGGCGAAATATCTCCCCGAGCAGGCGTCCGGACGACGCGCCCTTTGCACGCCGAGGCGGCTTCGGAATATCGAGAAACAGGATTCCGATCGCGCCCGCGAGATTGATCGCCACGACGCTTGCATAGGCTCCCGCGAAAGGAATCGGGGCAAAATAGTCGGCAGTCACCCGAACGACTTCGGGACCGATCAACGCGCCCAGCAAACCGCCTGCGAGAACCCATGAGATGGCTTTCGGCTTAAAAGCCTCCGACGCCGTGTCGGCTGCCGCGAAACGAAAGAATCCATGGGTCGCTTGATAGATACCCGTGAAAGCCGCACCGAATAACAACAGCTCGAAGCTCTCTAACAATAACGAGAGGGCACTGATCGCGCCGCCCAAGGCACCCGCCGTCGCCCCGACCCAGAACCCCAGTTGGCGCCCGAAGCGCCCCATGAACAGCGACATCGGCGCGGCCGAGAACATGGACACGAGCACCATCAACGAAATTGGTAAGGTAGCCAGTGCCTTATTCTCCGCAAGCGTAAATCCGGCTAGCCCGCCCAGAATAATATGGATAGGCATCTGTGAGCCGAGAACGGCCTGGGCGAAGAACAACACGGCAACATTGCGCTTCGCGCGGCGGTCACCATTGTCGCCATAGACGGCTGTCATCGAATCACCTTTAGAATCTTGTCATGGTGAGCGCGGCAAAGAACTATGCCGTGGGAGTGGATAGAAAATGGGCTAGACGAATCGGGCCAGCTGCGAAATAATAAGCCCCTATGCGGGCGTATTCCACGCGAGAGGTTGCGGAGCTGCTGGGGGAATCTCCGGCACGTGTTCGATCCTTCGCACGCGCCAGCTTCATCTCGCCGCTGAAGACCTCCGGCGGCCACTATCGCTTTTCATTCCAGGATCTCGTCATGCTGCGCGCGGCAAAGGGCTTAGTGGAGGCCAAGCTGGACCCTCGGCGCCTGTGGCGAGCACTCCGGGCACTGCGCAGGCAACTTCCATCCGACCGACCGCTGAGCTCGGTACGCGTACTCGCCGAGGGGGATCGCGTTCTGGTTCGAGAACAGAATGCCGCCTGGGAAGCGGAGTCCGGACAGACGATTATGGACTTCGCCGTGACGGAGCTCGCAGAAAAAGTCGCGCCACTCGTCTATGACGCGGCTCCCCAGGCTAGAGCCCGAGCCAGTACCGGCGATGAGTGGTTCGATCTCGCACTCGAATTCGATCAGGTCAGCGCACGCGAAGACGCCTGTGCGGCGTACCGGGAGGCGTTGGGATTGGACCCCGACCACGTCAATGCCAGAATCAACCTCGGACGCCTGTTGCATAACGACAGAGCGTATCAGCAGGCCGAAGACCTCTATCGAGAGGCGCTGCGCATCGATCCCGCGAATTCGATTGCGGCTTTTAACCTCGGCGTCGTGCTCGAGGATCAAGGCGCAGTTCAGGAAGCGCTCGAAGCCTATCAGCAT
>CAUZMW010000057.1:0-15274 GCA_963581225.1 Gammaproteobacteria bacterium | reverse complement strand
ATGTTTGCGGAGTCTTCCTTCCACCATTTTCTGCACGATGTCCTCCGGCTTCCCCTCCTGGAGCGCCTGCGCCGCGAGGATCTCCCGTTCCTTCGCCAATTCGTCCTCCGGTACCTCCGCGGCACTCACGTAGCGGGGCGACGTCGCCGCGACCTGCATCGCTAAATCCCGCGCCAGGCCCGAATCGCCACCTTGAAGTTCGATGAGGACACCGATTCGGCCCATATGCGAGTAGGAGCCGATGGTCTCGCTACTCTGTAATACCTGAAACCGGCGTACGGCGATATTCTCTCCTACTTTCGCGACGAGCTCCTGACGCCTCGTTTCCAGCGTCTTGCCATCCGATTCGGAGGCCATCAGCGCCGCAACGTCGGCGAATTGGCCGGCTAATGCGGCCTCGGCGACGGTCGCGGCGAATCCAGCAAAATTTTCGTCTTTCGCAACAAAGTCCGTCTCGGAGTTAACCTCGACGACGACGTACTTATGTCCGTCCGTCGTGCCCTTAACGAGCACCGTTCCCTCGGCAGCCACCCGCGCCGCCTTCTTATCCGCTTTCGCCTGTCCGGATTTGCGCAATAGCTCGCTTGCTTGCTCGAGATCGCCTTCGGCTTCGACGAGCGCCCGCTTGCAATCCATCATTCCGGCGCCAGTGCGTTCACGCAACTCTTTGACAAGCGCGGCTCCTATCGCCATTTCTGTTCCTCTAACTGACTAAAAATATTTTTCACTCTTTCGCCTTCGTGCTCGCTTTTTTCTTTGCGGTCTTCTTAACTGCCGCTTTCTTAGCGGCTGGTTTCTTGGTCACCGCTTTCTTAGCCGCCGCTTTTTTCGTCGTCGTCTTCTTCGCCGCCGCAGGTTTCGGCGCTGCTTCCAACTCGGCTGCTTCCGGCTCAGCTGTCTCTGTCACGGACGGCTCAGATTCGGCAACCGCCGTCGCAGGCGCTTCTTGTTCGGTCACCGCCGCCTGAGGCGACTCGGCGCTCGCCGCTTCGGCCTCTGAGTCAGCTTCTGCGATCGGCGCTTTCTCAGCCGACACCTTCTTGAGCTTGGCTTTCTTGGCTGCAGCCCTCTTCGCTGCCGCCTTCTTAGTCGTCGTACTGGGCCCGCTCTTCGCCGTTTCCGCTTTAGGCTTGCCCCCGCTATCGAGTTCTACGAATTCATCATCGCCCGTCAGCACTTCCGGGATAACCGCCTTCCCAGCCAAAACCGCTTCAGCGATTCCGTGCGAGTACAGTTGAATCGCCCGCATTGCATCGTCGTTACCGGGAATGATGTAGTCCACGGAGTCCGGCGAACAATTGGTGTCCACCACTGCTATCACGGGAATACCGAGCTTCGCAGACTCCTTGATCGCGATTTCTTCATGGCCGACATCGACGATATAGACGGCATCCGGCAGGGAGTCCATGTCCTTGATACCGCCGAGCGTCCGCTCAAGCTTCTCGAGTTCGCGGCTCAGACCCAATATCTCTTTCTTGGTAAAATCGGCGCTACCGCCATCCGCCGTTATCTCCTCGAGATCACGCAGCCGCTTGACCGACTGTCGAATGGTCTTGAAATTGGTCAGCATTCCGCCCAGCCAACGATAGCTGACGAATGGCATACCACAACGCTTAGCCTCTTCAGAGATCGCTTGGCGTGCGGCGCGTTTTGAACCGACGAACAGAATCGTACCGCCGTCAGCAACGAGCTTACTAACGAAGTCGCTCGCCTCACCGAATAGCGGCAGAGTGCTCTCTAGATTGATGATGTGGATTCGGTTGCGCTCACCGAATATGTAGGGCGCCATTTTCGGGTTCCAGAAGCGGGTTTGGTGGCCAAAATGCACGCCCGCTTCCAGCATCCGGCGCATGGTTACGTCGGTCATGGAAACTCCTCTGTCGGGTTAGTCCTCCACGTACCCCCGCTAACAACCTTCCTCCTTCATCTCGGAAGGCGGAAAGCACCCAGCCGCGGGTATCGGCACGTGTGTGAAGTTAATTGCCTCTATGGCGCGCGCTTTATACCATAGGTGCCTTGCGGCAACAATCGCTCTGCTCCTGAAGATCACGGGGTAGAATTCCTTATTTACCGAGAGTTCCCGCCTGATACGGGATGGTCCTCACATGACTGTAACGATCAAAACTCCTGCGGAGCAGGACAAGATGCGCACAGCCGGAAAGCTGGCAGCCAGTGTGCTCGATATGATCGGCGAACGGGTGCGGGCCGGCGTCTCCACGGATGAGCTGGATCGTGTCTGTCACGACTATATTGTCGATACGCTCGACGCGGTACCGGCACCGCTGAATTATCGCGGCTTTCCGAAGTCGGTCTGCACATCCGTCAACCATGTCGTCTGCCACGGTATTCCGGGTGAGCGCGTGCTCAAGAATGGCGATGCGATAAACATCGATATTACGGTCATCAAAGACGGCTATCACGGCGATACGAGCCGCATGTTTTTCGTCGGCAAACGCGAGGTCTTGGCCGAGCGACTCGCGCGTGCCGCGTATGAGGGCATGTGGCTGGGAATCGAGGAAATCGGCCCTGGCACGCGCCTGGGTGATATCGGCCACACGATTCAGCAACATGTGGAGGCAAACCGCTTCTCCGTGGTCAGGGAATACTGCGGTCACGGTATCGGCCTTGGCTTCCACGAGGATCCCCAGGTACTTCATTACGGCGAGCGCGGGACGGGTTTCGAGTTAAGACCGGGGATGACGATTACCGTCGAACCCATGGTCAATGCGGGCAAGCGTCACGTGAAGCTCTTGAATGACGGTTGGACCGTCGTTACCAAGGATCACTCGCTGTCGGCGCAGTGGGAACATACGGTATTGGTCACCGAGTCTGGCTATGAAGTCCTGACGTTGGGCGACAATGACGGGAGCGCGTAGGTGAGTACACTATCGGAATCGATCGGCCTACCGCAGCCTGACCTGGCTAGCGCCCTCGTCGATTCGGTCGCGCTACGCGACGCGCTGGCGAATCCCGATCGCGCCGTCCAACAGTTCCGGGACGCTCTCCGGCGCGCCGACGACCTTTTGGCCGAGCGATTTCGCGCCAATGTCGCCGTCGAGCGCCTTGTCCATCAGCGAGCTCTCACCATGGACGAAGTCATCCTAGCCGCGTGGCAACACTTCGCGGCGGACCACAATGACAGCGCAGCACTCGTGGCAGTTGGCGGCTACGGGCGCGGCGAGCTTCATCCGCACTCCGACATCGACCTGATGGTCCTGCTCGCCGGCACCGGCGATTCGGCGATCGATGAGCCAGTTGGTCGATTTTTGACGTTTCTGTGGGACATCGGCCTTGAGGTGGGCCACTCCGTTCGCACGCTGGAGGACTGCGAAACGCACGCGCGAGACGATTTGACGATCCTCACCACGTTAATTGAAGCTCGGCTGCTGGCGGGATCTAATGAGCTCTTCGAGACCCTCGAGAAACGAATCGGCCCCGAGCATATGTGGAACTCGGCGGAATTCTTCCAGGCGAAGCTAGACGAACAGACGGGCCGCCACCGCCGTTACGACGATACCGCGTACAACCTCGAACCGAATGTGAAAGGCAGCCCCGGTGGGCTGCGGGACATTCAGATGATCGGCTGGCTGGCACGACGTCATCTGGGTACGCACACTCTGGCCGGGCTCGTCGAGCATGGTCTTCTGACTCAAGGCGAACTCAGAATTCTGCTGGCCGGCCAGGCACTTCTATGGCGTATTCGGTTCGGGCTGCATCTGCTCGTCGGCCGCCGAGAGGATCGGTTGTTATTCGATCATCAGATAAAGCTTGCCCAGATGCTGGGCTACGAAGATGCCACCTATACGCTGGCTATCGAGCAGTTGATGCAGCGCTACTACCGCACGGTGATGGAACTCAGTCGCCTGAATGAGATGTTGCTGCAACTGTTCGAGGAAGCGATTCTCGTCGATCCGGAGGCTCCCGCCACGCTGATGGGGCCGCACTTCCAGGCGCGGAACGGTTATCTGGAGGCAGTGGAGGAGAACGTTTTCTCTCAGGATCCGTCGGCGCTGCTGGAAATCTTCTTACTGCTGGAACAAAACCTCGATCTTAAGGGAGTGAATGCCCGGACGATCGCTCTGATCAAGCAAAATCTCTGGTTGATCGACGAAGAATTTCGCCAGAATCCACGCAATCAACGACTGTTTCTCAATATCCTGCGTGCGCCGCAGGGAGTGACCCGCACGCTTAGGCGGATGAATACCTATGGTGTTCTAGGGCTGTATATCCCATCGTTCGGCAGAATCGTCGGCCGCATGCAGTACGATCTCTTCCACGCCTACACCGTCGACGCACACACCTTGTTCGTCGTGGAGAACCTGCGGCGAGCCTCCCTCTCCCGTTTCGACCACGAGCATCCCAACTGCAGTCGCGTCATGCAGTCATTAGCCAACCCGGAGATAGCCTATCTAGGCGGGCTCTTTCACGACATCGCGAAAGGCCGGGGCGGCGATCACTCGCAACTCGGCGCGGTCGATGCGGAAAGTTTTTGCCTCGAACACGGTATGAGTCGTTACGATGCCCGGCTCGTGGCCTGGCTCGTGCAACATCATTTACTGTTGTCGGTTACGGCACAGAAAAAGGATCTCAATGATCCGCGAGTCATCAATGAGTTCGCACAGACGGTAGGCGACGAAACACATCTGGCCTATCTCTACGTTCTCACGGTGGCCGACGTCAGAGGAACAAACCCGAAGCTCTGGAACTCCTGGAAGGACACGCTGTTCTGGGAGCTGTACGAATTAACGAAGCGGGCGCTACGCCGCGGCCTCGCGCATCCGATCGATGCCGATGAACTCATCGCGGAAACCCAAGCAACCGCGGAAGAACTACTGCGCCGCGAGGGGCTCGCCCCGGATGACTGGCACAGCACCTGGTCGAATTTCACCGAGGAATATTTTCTGCGTCATCGACCGGAAGAAATCGCGTGGCATACTCGGGTCCTGGCGGACGTTACCGAAGACCAGCCGATCGTCGTGAATGTCAGCGACGAGCTGACTCCCGGACTAACCGCGCTGATGGTCTATGCACCTCGGGAGTTGCGGTCTTTCGTTCAGACGACCGCCGTGCTGGACGAACTGGGCCTTAACGTAGTCGATGCGCGAATCGTGCCGATGCGGGATGCGCAGACGCTGAATACCTATTTCATTCTGGAGACTGACGGTACGCCGATCTCCGAAGGCAGGCGCCTTGAGGAAATATACGTGCGTACCCTAAGAACCCTGACTCGACCGGATAGCCAGGTGATTCGGGTCTCTCGGCGGGCGCCGAGACAGGTAAGGATGTTCTCCACGCCGGTACAGATCCGCGTCTCCCACGACGCGATGAATGGCCGAACCGTACTGGAACTGGTCGCGGGCGATCGCCCCGGACTGCTTGCTCAGATCGGAAAATTGTTCGTCGAGCAAAACGTCAGGCTGCGAAACGCGAAAATTTCGACGCTGGGCGAGCGCGCGGAAGACGTGTTTTTCGTGACGACCGAGGACAATCGGCCGCTCGACGAGGCCACGTCACAGCGTCTTGTCAGCTCGCTCGAGGAGACGCTGGCGGATCCGGAGGCAGCATGAATCCAGAAACCGACACGAGCGACATCATTGAAGCTGCCTGGGAGCGGCGCGGCGACCTATCACCAAGCAACGCCGATCCCGAAGTCGTTAACGCAATCGAGCAGTGCATCCAGGGGCTCGACTCCGGAACGCTTCGCGTAGCAGAGCCTCGGGACAACGATGGGACCGGCGCATGGCAGGTCAACGAGTGGCTCAAGAAAGCCGTCTTACTGTATTTCAAGACCCACGAAAACCGGTCGATCGATGCCGGCTTCACTCGATACTACGACAAGGTCCCGCTGAAGTACGCGAACTATGACGAGGACGCGTTCGCAGAATCCGGGACGCGCGTGGTGCCCGATGCGCTCGTGCGCCGTGGGGCCTACATCGCAGCAGACGTCGTCCTGATGCCCTCATATGTGAATATTGGGGCCTATGTGGACCGCGGCAGCATGATCGACACGTGGGCGACCGTAGGGAGTTGTGCCCAGATCGGTAAGAACGTACACCTCTCCGGCGGCACGGGAATCGGGGGCGTGCTCGAACCGCTCCAAGCGACCCCTACCATCATTGAAGATAACTGCTTCATCGGTGCTCGGTCCGAGATCGTCGAGGGCGTCGTCGTCGAGCGTGGCAGCGTAATCGCGATGGGCGTGTACATCGGCCAGAGCACGCGAATCTATGATCGTGAAACCGGCGAAATCCTCTACGGACGCGTTCCGGCAGGATCCGTCGTGGTATCCGGCAACCTGCCGTCTGCCGATGAAACGCACAGCCTCTATTGCGCCGTGATCGTCAAGAAAGTGGACGAACAGACGCGCGCCAAGACCAGCCTGAACGAGCTACTGCGGCCGGACTAGCAGCGACGCGCCGCCGAAAGATCGCGACGAGGCCGTCGCTCCCACGTCGTTCGAGAAAAAGGTAGACCGCCCCCGTATCTGCAGCTGGCTAGTAACTGAAGCTGATGTCGGCCTGCAGCCGGTTGTAGTCGCGCAGATTACCTTCGGCCTCGCCGCGCTCGTTCATAAAGTACGTGAATCTGAACCTCCACCCGCCGCGGAAAACGTAATTGGTCCTGAAGAAATGGCCCTTGGCATCGGTGCCACCGCCACCCCAATCGGAATCGGTGAAGGTCGCGACCACCGCATCGGCCTGTAGGTCCTGATAGGAATAACTCAGGTCCCAGCTACCGGGCGCCGATGCAGAGCGATACCTTGCGCCGATCGCGTAACCGTCGTCGAAAACCTTCGCTGCCGTGTTGGTGACATAGTCCGCAAAGAGAGTTACTGGCTGGTCCGCGAGGTTGAAGTTCAGCTCACCGAAGAGTTCCAGCTGATCGAAATCGTTGAGATAGTTACCATCTTCATCGAGCAAGTTGCCCGCTCCCCCGAAAAAGAATGGCGCGTGGCCCTTAACCTCATCGTAGGTGTAGTAACTGACGCCGGCAGTCAGCCTCGTGCCATTGACTGAGGTGGTGCTGAAGCCTGCCTGTGCGCCGATCAGGATTGAGTCGTCTCCTTCGCCGCGCTCCTCTACCCAAAACCCACCTAAGTTGCCGAAAAACCCCCCGGTATCGAAGCGCAACGCCAAACCTTCAGGACTCAGGTCTTCATCGAAGATCAGATGGTGTCTGTTGGGTCGGTAGAACGGATTTCTCATTTTTCCTCCTACCAGACTCAGCTGTTCACTAAGGCTCCAGTCGAAATAAGCGTAGTCCAGATCGATGTCTTTATGGGAGAAGCCACTCCCCAGAGTCTGGTTCCCGGAGATTGGGTTGTCGCCGCCCGTCGTGAGCCCAAAACCCACGCTCATATTGTCCGCCAGATCGCTGATGACGCCGAGGCGCGCTCGGATTCTCTGGCGATGACGTTCGGTCAGCCCTTCCTCGTTAATCGACTCGTGGCGATATCGAAAGTCCCCGACAAGTTGCACATTCTCAGTCCACGATGCGGCCGGCCCGGGCCGCTGAACCGGCAGTACCTCCTGCTCGATCTGCGTTGACACCGAGACGCCTTGTTCGAGCGCCTCGACTCGAGCCAGTAGAATCTCGACCTGGGCCCGAAGTGCCACGACATCGTCGGCGGAGGTCGTCTGAGCCAGGACTGGAGAGGCTGCCCACACGAGCACGGCGAAGACCGAACTTAAAAGAACGCTTCTCATTGATATCACTCCATTTTTCCTGACGCGTATCGCCACGTTCAGCCAGGTAACACCCACCGGAGCAGGTAGAAGAATGTGATCGACAATGCGGCTCCAGCCGGAATGGTCACAATCCAGGACACAAAGATTCGGCCGACGACCGTCAGGTCGATAGCAGTCATGCCACGGGCCACGCCAACGCCCAGTATCGCGCCGACCAGGGTATGGGTCGTGGAGATCGGCATGCCCGTCCCGGATGCGAACACGATCGTAAATGCGGCAGCTAATTCGGCCGAGAACCCCCTGGTGGGGGTTAACGCCGTGATCCGGCTGCCGACCGTCGCGATGACATGCCGGCCGAACGTGCCGAGACCGATGACGATGCCGGCGCCACCCAGCAGGAGAATCCAGATCGACACGGGCGAAGCCTGCCCGACGACACCGCTTTGGGCGATGCTGATCACCGCCGCGACGGGGCCGATCGCATTAGCCACATCGTTGGAGCCGTGAGCGAACGCCATGCTGCAAGCCGTAATGACCATGAGCACGCCGAACACGCGTTCGACGGTCGCATAGTGGAAACGCCGCTCGGCCTTCTCATCCACGGGGATGCGCAGTACGAACCAGCGACCGATCAGCGCCACGACCGCGCCGAAAGCGAGTGCGACGGCATAGCATTCAGTGGTCGAGAGCGCGAGCCCAACGTGGTTTAGGCCCTTGAACATCGTCACGAGTGAGATCAGCGTCACGGTAACGAAGATATAGAGAGGAGCGTAACGGCGTGCACGGACCAGAGGATCCGGGCGAACCAGAATCAACCAATGGATCGAGTTGAAGATAAAGAATGCGATCACACCGGCCATCAATGGCGATATCACCCAGCTCGCCACGATCGTCCCGACCTGCGGCCAGTCGACGGACTCGATTCCGAGAGTAATTACCGCGAAGCCGACGATGGCACCGACGATCGAATGGGTTGTCGAGACCGGCCAGCCCTTGCGTGACGCCAGTAACAGCCAGGTACCGGCCGCCAACAACGCCGCCAGCATGCCGTATATCAGCAGCTCCGGTTCGCCGATCACATAGGAAGAATCGATGATCCCGCGGCGAATCGTAGACGTGACCTCGCCGCCGGCGAGCACGGCGCCCGTAAACTCGAAGATGGCGGCGACGAGTAACGCCTGTCTGATCGTCAATGCACCGGAGCCGATCGACGTGGCCATCGCATTCGCCACGTCGTTGGCGCCGATTCCCCATGCCATATACAGGCCGAAGACAGCCGCCAGGACGATATATATCAGCTGGTGTTCCATTTAATTCATCTTTGTTAGTGCGAGAGAATGACTTCAAGGCGGCGCCCGATGCGTTCCGCCATGTCGCCAATCTCCCCGGTCAACTCGATGACGCGATAGAGGAAAATGACATCGACCGGCGGTAGATCCTTCTCGATACTGAACAACTCGGTCCGAATCCTGGCCTGCATGACATCCGTATCGTCCTCGATCTGATCGAGCTCCTGCACGAGAGACTCGACGAGTTTCGCTTCGGCACCGCGGAACCCGGTTTCATAAAGTTCATCCAGCTCTCTGATGCTCTTGCGTGCCTTCTTCGCCGCATCCACGTTGCGGCTCACGAATGCGAGAAAATCCTGCTGCATAGTCGGCGGTATAGTCATGCGTCGACCCAGAACAAGGCCGGAAACATCACGTACACGATTCGCGATGCGATCCTGTACCAGAAGCAGTTCCAGTAGATCTTGTCGAGGTACCGGCATGAACAGACTCTTGGGAAGCTGTGACCGGAGCTGTTTCTTTAAATCATCTGCTTCATGCTCGAGGTCGACGATACGAATCCTGCTCGCTTCGACCTTATCCCAGTTAGCATTGATCACGTGTTCGAAGAACGTAATGAGCTCTTTGGAACACCTGTAGCACGCGTCCATATGATCCTGGATCGGCCCGACGGGCGAAGCACCGAAGATCTTACTTATATAATTTCCCATGACCTGCTCTGTAACCTTGCTATTGACCGGTCGATTAGCCGGCATTCTAGCCGCCGAATGTTAAGTAAATATTACAGGCATTCTGACGCGTTGGGCTAAGCACAGACAAGTAACGCGCCTTATGCCTGCGAGTAATGAGATACTTCTACTCTCGAAGTTAGGAATTGCCAAGTGGATGTCGTCGACTTAACCCGTGCGCTGATACGTCGGCCGTCTGTCACTCCGGACGATCGCGGCTGCCAGCCCCTCATTGCGGAGCGTCTCGAGAAACTGGGATTCGAGATCGAAGCCCTTCGTTTCGGCGAAGTCGATAATCTCTGGGCCCGTCACGGCAAGACGGCACCCGTATTGTGCTTCGCGGGTCATACCGATGTGGTACCGCCTGGACCACGCGAACAATGGCGCGTCGACCCGTTTGCTGCCGAAATCCACGATGGCAAGCTAATCGCTCGTGGCGCTGCCGATATGAAGGCGGGTCTAGCCGCCATGGTAACCGCCGCCGAACGCTTCGTGACCGACTATCCCGAACACCACGGGTCGCTCGCCTTCTTAATCACTGGTGACGAGGAAGGCGCGGCTCAGGACGGTACGTTGAAGGTCATGCAAAGCCTCACGCAGCGCGATGAATCCATCGATTGGTGCGTCATCGGCGAGCCTTCTAGCGCGAACGCGCTCGGCGATACGGTGCGAGTCGGCAGGCGCGGCAGCCTGACCGGGCTGATGACGATTCGGGGCACGCTGGGTCACGTCGCCTACCCGTTGGCCGCCGAGAACCCAATGCATGGTTTGGCACGATTCATACAGGCTGTGACTCGCGAGCGGTTGGACCAGGGCCACGGGCCGTTTCCTCCGACCACGTTCCAGATGGTAAACGTACATAGCGATGCCGACGCACCGAACGTCGTTCCGGCAGAACTCCGCTGCCGCTTCAACTTTCGCTACTCTACCCGTTGGACTCATCAGACGCTGTCGGCCCACATCGACTCGATACTCGCAGAACTTGGGCTCGATCATGAGATCAAATGGCACTTGGCCGGAGAACCTTTTCTGACCGAAGAGGGCCAGCTCACTGCCGCCGTTCGCGACGCCGTCATACAGACTACGGGCCTCGATCCCGAGTTCTCGACCAGTGGCGGGACCTCCGATGGCCGATTCATATCACCCTGCGGCGTGGATGTCGTAGAGGTGGGCCCGATCAATAAGACGATCCACCAGGTTAACGAGGAGATCGATGTAGCGGATATCTCCCGCCTCGAGGATATCTACTTCGGAATCGCTGAGCGTCTTCTGGCAGGTCCTACTTAGCGACTCGTGTCCCGTTGGCGACTATTGCGAGCGCACTGAGAAGCACGAACCACACGAGCGCCCACCCGGGCATACTGAGACCTAAGAACGACCAGTTAATCTCGGCACATTCACCCGATCCGGTGAAGACCATCTTGATCGCCTCGAAGACCGGAAACGCATCGAACATGTAATCGAGGCCGGGGCCGCAGGAGGGCACCTGATCCGCCGGTAGGTTCTGAATATAGACGTGCCACCCGGCGATGCCCGCCCCAGCGCCGGCTGCGGCAACTCCCAGCACGGCGTAAATACGGGCGACCAGGCCCGCGGGATTGTGCAATCCGGCGACGAGAAATATCGCCCCCGCAGCAATGAAGGCGACTCGTTGGAAGATACACAGCGGACAAGCCTCCAGATGCAGGACGTACTGTGCGAACAGTGCGTAGGCGATAAGCCCGACGACGCTGCCCGCTCCTGCCAGATTCAGCCATCGTCGTTGTGCTGCAGTCGGTCTCAAGACTCGATCCTCTTTCGCAACGGTTCTCTGAGTCTGATTATACGACGGCACAACTCGAGCCATCGTTCGGGGCGACGCGAGGCCCTGGAAAATGGCATCTGAACGTGCTGCCCGCGCCGATACGACTTTCGATCGCAAGACGCCCATTGTGCCGCTGCAGCGCGTGCTTGACGATAGCAAGCCCCAACCCGGTGCCCCCCGTGGCGCGCGATCGGGCGCGGTCCACTCGGTAAAATCGTTCGGTGATCCTCGGCAGATGCTCCTGCGGGATACCGATGCCGGTATCCGACACGGCAAAGACCGCGCCATCGTCGTCGGCGCACCAACTGATCTCGACGTCGCCATCGATCGGCGTAAATCGCACGGCGTTACTAATGAGATTGTAGAAAATCGAGTGCAGCTCGGACTCACTACCCAGCAGCGATAGATCCGTCTCCAGCCGAAGCGTCAGACGCGGCAAGTCGGGACGCGCAGCCAGTTCTTTCTGGATCAGGGTTAACATTTCGCCGACATCGACTAATCCCTCGTCCGCCTCGCCTTCCTCGGATTCCAGCCGAAGGAGTTCGATCAGATCGGCGAGAATCGTCGTCATGCGTTCGGCCTGCCGCTGCGTCTCGCTGATCGGTGTCTCCCAGCGCTGTGGAAGTTCCTCCGCTTCCGCAAGCGCGTCGAGGTAGCCTCTGATGACCGTCAACGGCGAGCGCAATTCATGAGAGGCGTTCGCGACGAAATCCCGACGCGTACGCTCAAGCTTAACCTGGCGCGTGATGTCACGGATTAGAGTAGCGAAGATCTGCTTCCATACGCCGTAGGCCTTAACATCGCTCTTGGAATCGCCCTCGTTCAGTAACTGATCGAACCGGTATAGCTGGCGCAGCATGACGACAAGATAGAGCCCGACTCCGATAAACAGCAACTCGGCCGGCCTCCCGAACCAGAGCCCGAGCACTAGCGCAAGCGTCAGCCAGGCAGCGAGCCCGGCGAGTTCGAAGATCCAGCGTCGTGGCACTGTCAGGTCTCGCGTGTTGAGAATCGATACCCGGAGCCACGAACAGTCTGAATCAATCCATCGTAGCCGTATGCGGTCAGCGCCTTGCGCAGACGGCGAATATGCACATCCACCGTGCGCTCCTCGACGTACACATTCGCGCCCCAGATCCGGTCCAACAGGCGGGCTCGCGAATAGACCCGGTCCGGGTGATGCATGAAGAATTCCAGCAGCCGAAACTCCGTGGGCGCGAGCGAGATTTCGTCTTCGCCGATGCTGACACGATGGCAGGCCTTATCCAGTTTCAGTGCTCCGGCGCTGAGCACTTCATCGTCAGCGGGAGCGGAGCGTCTCAGAACTGCTTTTATTCGAGCCGCCAGTTCCCGTGGTGAAAACGGTTTAGTGATGTAGTCGTCAGCGCCACCATCGAGCCCAGCCACCCGGTCATCTTCCTGCGCGCGCGCGGTTACCATGATGACGGGAATGTCCTTCGTAGCCGCATCGCGCTTCAGCTGGTGGGTAAGCTCCAGTCCACTGACGCCGGGTAGCATCCAGTCCATGAGAATGACATCGGGATAACCATCGGCAATCATCCGCCTCGCCTCCTGGCCGTCTGCGGCGGCCAATACCTCGAAGCCCGCGCGACCGAGGTTGAAGGCCAACATCTCCCGAATGGCGGCTTCGTCTTCGATGATCAATATTTTCTTTGCGACCATAGCTGACTCGTAGCGTTCGGACCCTCAAGTACACATCCCAAGAGGCTGAAGATAGAGTCAATAGCTTGTCCGCACAAGCGCGAGCACTCTATTAAGATCCACCTCGTGATGTGCGCTAACGGCTATGCTAAACCGACACGCAAAATGATAAAAAAGATGCCTCCCGAGGTCGACATAGTCGATTCGGGAAAGGAGACCTCCAACCAGGGACACCGTCGTAACTTCGTTGACTCGCTGTGGTTATTATCCGCACCCCGTATGTGGCAGTATCGACCGCGTATTCGGATCGGAGGTTGGACGAAATAGCTTCTAGTTGTCGGTGACAAACTCGCAGTGACGAATACTGACTTTGATAATCCGAGAACGTCAACTCATCGAGTTGTAGGAGGCGCATGTGGTAAGCAGGTCAATCGTTGCGATCGGCCTGGATGCCGCCGATCATGCCTTGATCGAGAAGTGGTCGGCGAACGGTCATCTGCCGAATCTGGCACGGCTGCGGCGCGCGGCAGCTACGGAACCTTGCGGCACATAGAGTTCTATAGCGACGAGACGCCCTGGACAAACTTTCTAACGGGCTGCACCCCTCAACGGACGGGGTTTTGGAGCCCATTTCGTTTTTCGCCGGAGACCTACGAGCATAAATTCGGCCCGTACGATTTCAGCGAATTCCGGCCTTTTTATGCTCTTAATGAGCAACGATCCATCTGTGTTTTCGACATGCCGCATTGCCCGGTGTTATTCCCCGGGCAAGACGGCGTACAGGTCTTGGTCTGGAGTTCGCACTCGGCCATGGGGGGGGCCGGCTACAGTCGAGTCCGCCAGAGCTGGCCATGGAGCTCACCAGTCGCTTTGGGGAGCACTTGGCGCTGCCCATCGAATACGGTGGGGAGTGGACGAACGAGCGCTATCTTGAACGATTCCGTACAGCGCTAATCGATAGCATCGATCGTAAGAGACGAATCGCTCTGGACTTGCTGGAGAGGCAGCGCTGGGATCTCTTTCTCACCGTCTTCAGCGAGCCGCACATGGCTCTTCACAAATTCTGGCATTTGAGTGATTCGACGCATCCTCTCTACAATGCTCGCGCCCACCCCGGAAAGAATGCGCTGTTCGTGCATTTCTGTATAAAACAAAAAAACCTTTTAATACATGATGTTAATATCAAATAGTCGCTGAATTAAATGAGGCTATTTTCAGAATGTAAACATAATGTAAACAGAAATTTTGCATTCAGTGTCTGACGTCAGCGCCTATGGGACAGATATAGATCTGGTTTAAGTGAGTGTTTTTGTTCATCCTAACCAGAGGAGTTGAGATAAGACAGACGAAATCTGATCCAGCGAAGCATGACAGTTTGTTTACGGCTGGCCGCCACAATCAACCACGCCGGCTACTTACGCCAAGCGGTCTCGTCGCGCAGATAGACAGGGGTCGCCTCGTTGACTGACTGAATCCTGCCAGCATGAAGATCGGCGGCGGCCTGGGGCAGGAGGTCCGTTGCGCTCGGCTTGAACGCAGTCTCAACGACACGCGCAGCCGCAACGACGGACTTCAGTTCGGCGGCGAAGACCTCGAAGCCGTTGCCGATCGCTCCCCAGGTGCCGGCACCCGTCCAGCCGACTGCTTCCGGGCCGGACAAGCGTTCCTCGCCCAACGGTTCCACTAGATCGTCGCGGACTTCGTACGCTCCCCAGAAGACTTCGCCCATCCGCGCGTCGATGCACACGAGTGAGCGAGCCTGACTCTGAGTCCGCCAGACGCCCTGCGCCATCGCCGCGAGACTCGACACGGGCAACAGCGGTAGATTCGCGGCCAGGCCGAGGCCCTGGGCGACCGCCGCCGCGATTCTAAGCCCGGTGAACGATCCCGGGCCCTGACCGAAAGCGATGCCATCCAGATCTTCAAGTGTGAGTCCGGAAGCAGACAACAGATCATCGACAATGGGCAGTATTCGTTCGGTTTGTTCCCGCGGGGTCTCGATACGCTGCTCTTCTACGGTCTCCGCCGCCAGAAGCGCTACGGTACCGACGTCGCTCGATGTCTCGATGGCGAGCAGCTTCAACGCAGGTTCGCTCTCTTGCT